>JBBSEZ010000478.1:0-7529 GCA_038239195.1 Gemmatales bacterium | reverse complement strand
TCGCGGGCCCCCCCCGCCCCCCCCCCCAGCGCGTCCGCCCCCCCAACCCCCCCCCCCACCCTACGACGGTGCGATGCGGCGGGAGTATGCCCGCGGGCCCTCCCGGGAACAAGGGCAACCTCGCCTCTCCTTGACACGGCAGCGCAAGGTGAGGACGATGGGGCAATGGGTGGCCTCTGGGAGGAGCAACATGAGCAAGCAAGAGAAGAAGGTGTACGCCGAGGCAGAGATCGCGCCGAAGATCCAGGAGGAGGGCCTGGCCGGCTGGTATCTCGAAGACGGTTGGCTGCGCCGCAAGTACACCACGAGCGGTTGGCCGGTGACGCTGATGCTCGTCAACGCCATCGGCTACCTGTGCGAGGCGGCCGACCACCACGCCGACCTGAGCGTCACCTGGGGCAAGGTGTGGGTGAAGCTCCAGACGCACTCGGCGGGCGGCATCACCGACAACGACTTCGCCCTGGCGCGCAAGATCGAGGAGGTGGTGCTGTGGCGGCCGGAGGCGGGCAGCCCGCTCACCGGCGCGCCGGGCAAGTTCGTGGAAGGGAAGAAGTGACGGGCCCGTGAGCCCAGGCGAGGAGAACGCACCCATGTTGCAGGTCGGCTTCGGCGTCGGCGACATCACCCCCACGGCCGGCATGGAGATGCCGGGCGGGTTCTTCAAGCGCAAGGGCACCGCGGGGCGCGACAAGCTCCTCGCCGTGGCCTGCGTCCTCCACGACGGCGCCCGCACGGTGGCGCTGGTCGGCATCGACACGCTGTTCATCACGCGGCCCACGGTCGAGGTGGCGCGGCGCATCGTGGTCAAGGAGACGAAGATACCGTTCGACAACGTCCTGATCGGCGCCAACCACACGCACAGCGGCGGGCCGATCGCGAGTTGCCTGGGCTGCGATGAGGACCCCAATTACGTCGAGAAGGTGGCGAAGGGCATCGCCGCGGCCGTCAAGCAAGGCTGGACCACGTTGCACGCCTCGGAAATCGCCGTCGGGGCAGGGCAGGTGCCGGGCATCGCCTACAATCGCCGGTTCGTCATGCGCGACGGGCGCGAGATCACCCACCCGGGCAAGCCGGGCACGCCGCACAACAAGGACATCGTAGAGGTGGCAGGGCCGGTCGATAACGAGGTGGGCGTGCTGGCCGTGCGCGAGGCGGGGCCGCGCGGCAAGATGCGCGGCCTGGTGGTGCATTTCGGCTGCCACAGCACCGTCGTCGGCGGCAGCGAGTTCTCTCCCGACTACGCCGGCTATCTGCGCAAGCACCTACAGGCACACTACGGGGCCGGTGTGCCGGTGTGCTTCCTGCTCGGGCCGTGTGGCGACGTGACGCAGGTGGACAACCAGGCGCCGGGGAGCGACTTCGGTGTGGAGCACGCCGACATGATGGGCCTCAAGCTGGCGGGCGAGGCCATCCGCACCGTCCGCAAGCTCACGTGGCTTCGCGAGGCGCCGGTCAACGCTCTGACGGAGCGGGTGCCGGTGCCGATCCGCCCCGACCCCGACGCCGTGCGCGAACGTCCCGCGTTCGGGCTGGGCTCGGACAACTCCAAGGAGCGCAAGGTCGATGCCGTGTACGCCGCCGAGCGCAAGCTGGTGGCCGCCGAGCGCGCGCGCCAGCCGATCCTGACGTGCGAGGTGCAAGCGATCCGGGTCGGCCCGCTGGGCATCGCCACCAACGGCGCGGAGTATTTCGCGGAGTACGGCCTGCGAATCAAGAAGGCGTCGCGCTTCGCGAACACCTGGGTGGTGGAGCTGGCCAACGAGTGGATCGGCTACGTGCCGACGGCGCAGGCGTTCGTGGGCGGCGGCTACGAGCCGCGCACGGCGCGGAGCAGCAAGTTGGCGATCGATGGCGGGCAGCGCTTGCTCGAAGGAGCGCTCAAGGCGCTGGGGCGCGTGACCATTTAGCCGCCGAGCTCGCTCGGCGCGGGACGAGGGAAAGGTGACGATGGAAGCGCCGGCGTTTCCGCACTCGGCGAATCGGCCCGCGACCGTTCGGCTCGGCGGGCTGGCGCTCGCCTCGCGCTACGTGCTGGCGCCGCTGGCGGGCTACACCAACCTCGCCTTCCGGCTGGCGCTGCACGGCGTTGGCGGGCTGGGGCTGGCGACGACCGACCTCGTCAACGCGCGGGCGCTGCTCACGCGCAGCCGGCGGACGATGGAGCTCGTCAAGACGTGCCCCGAGGACCGGCCCGTTTCGGTGCAGATCTACGGCGCCAACCCGCAAGAGATGGCGGAGGCGGCGCGCTGGCTCGAAGGCTACGGCGTCAGCTCCATCGACGTCAACATGGGCTGCCCCGTCCACAAGGTGACGCGCGGTGGGGGCGGCTCGGCGATGATGTGCGACACCGTCAACACGGTGGGGCTGATGCGGACCATCGTCGAGGCGGTGCGCGTTCCGGTCACGGTGAAGATGCGCCTCGGCTGGGACGATGCGCAGTTAACGGCGCCGTTCTTCGCGCGGGAGTTCGAGAAGGTCGGCGTGGCGGGGCTGACGATCCACGGCCGAACGCGCGAGCAGGGCTTCGGCGGGCTCGTGAAGCTGGACGGGATTCGGGCGGTGGTCGAGGCGGTGGAGCGCATTCCCGTGTTCGGCAACGGCGACGTGCGCAACCTGGCCGACGCGGCGCGGATGCTGGGGGAGACGGGCTGCGCCGGCATCGCCATCGGGCGCGGGGCGCTACTCAACCCGTGGTTCTTCGTCGAGCTCCAGCGCTGGGAGCAAACGGGCGACCGGGGGGCGCCGGCGACCTACGCCCAGCGCCTGGCGTTCATGGACCGGCACTTCCACCTGCTCGTCGAGCACCAGGGGGAGCGGTTCGCCTGTTTGAGCTTTCGGAAGGTGGCGAACTGGTACTGCCGGGTCCTCAAGCCGGGGCACGAGATTCAGCAGCAGCTCATGATGATCGACAGCGCGGCCCACTTCGCGGAGTTGGTGGAACGAGTGCGGGAGATCATCGCGGGGCGGGCGGGGCAGGATTGGCCGGAGGCGGAGCTGACGGTTCGCGTGCCGCAGGGGCCGGTCGAGCGGTGGTGAGAGGGGCCCTCGTTCGCTACAACAGCGACTCCTCGACCCTCAGGCACTCGCAAGGAGAAGCGGCGTGTCCGACCCGGCCTACACCACCCCCCTCGGCTCCTGCTACCACGCCGACTCCCTCGACGTCCTCCGCGCGCTCCCCGACAACACCATCTCTCTCGCGATGACCTCCCCGCCCTTCGCCCTCCATCGCAAGAAGGCCTACGGCAACGTCGCCGCCGCCGACTACGTCGAATGGCTCTGGCCCTTCGCGGCCGAGATCCATCGCGTCCTCGCCCCCGACGGCAGCTTCGTCCTCGACCTCGCCAGCGCCTGGGAGAAGGGCGGGACGCGCTCGCTCCACCCCTACGAGCTGGTGTTGCGCCTGTGCAAGATCTTCTATCTCGTGCAGGAGTGTTACTGGCACAACCCGAGCCGGCTCCCAGGCCCGGCGGAGTACGTGACGAGACGGCGGACGCGCGTCAAGGACGCCGTCAACGTGCTGTGGTGGTTCGCGAAAAGCGACAATCCGCGGGCCGACAACCGGCGCGTGCTGCGGCCTTACAGCAAGTCGATGCACCGGCTCTTGCGGGAGGGGGTCAAGCCGGCGAGGAGGCCGTCGCAGCACGCCATCTCGGCGAACTTCGACAAGGACAACGGCGGGGCCATCCCGTCCAACTTGCTCGAGGCGCCCAACACCACCTCGCGCGATCCCTATCTGGCGCGCTGCCGCGAGGCCGGGCTGCCGATCCACCCGGCGCGCTTTCCGCCCGCGGTGCCCGAGTTCTTCGTGCGCTTCCTGACCGAGCCGGGGCAACTCGTCCTCGACCCGTTCGCGGGGAGCAACGTCACGGGCATGGTGGCCGAGCAACTGAAGCGGCGCTGGCTGGCCATCGAGAGCAACGGCGATTACGTCGCCGGGTCGCGGCTGCGCTTCGCCGAGGAGGAGCAGCCGGTCACGACCGATCCGCCCGGGTGCGCAGCAGGTTGAGGTGCCGGCCGAAGCGCTGCTCGAGCTGGTGATGCACGTCGCACAATTGTCCCACCTCGGGCCCGCTGATGGTGCGGCTGTTGCCCAGGGTGACGGCGCCCTTGCCCAGCACCCGCTCGACGGCGGTGAGGGCCGTCAACAGCTCGGTGAGGCGGGCATCGACGGCGGGGCCGGTGCGGTCGCCGACGTTCCAGAAGCGGCAGGCCTCGCTGAAGGTCCACTCGCTCTGCTTGCCCTGGCGCTGCTTCTGCCAGGCGGCGCTCGCCAGCTGGGCCTGGAGCAGCAGGTCTTGTTCGCGCGTGAGGCGCGGCGGGGGGGCCGGCGCGGCGACGGGCAGGTCCTCGACGGTCAGGCGGCGCACCACCTGTCGGCCCTCGCGGGTGATCGAGTAGAGCTTCTGGCCCACCTTCTCCAGCCAGCCGCGCTTCGGCAGGCCCTTCTCGCCCATGACGCCCGACAACACCTTGTTCGAGTCGGGGTACTGCTCCTCGTACCCCTTCAGGCCGAACGTGCGCGGGTGCTGCTGCCAGGCGCGCACGATGAGCGCCTCGGCGCTGAACGGCGTTTGGCCCAACTCCTCCAGGTGGAAGGCGGCGAGGAGGATCTTCTCCGGCAGGGTGCATTCGACGAGGGTATTCACGTCTGGTCCCATCGGGCATCGACAGGGAAGAGGAGGTGGACATTCGATTTTGCGCCGAGCCAGGCCCGGCGCCCAGCCTAAATCGGCCGGGGGCGCACGTTGGGCCCTGTGGAGGGCGCTGCGCTCGCTACAACCGCTGTCGGCCGGACGTCGCGCCTGGCGGGAACTGGACGGGTGTTGGGTGACCGGCCTTGTCGGCAAATGGCCGGTTGGACTTGACGGGATCTTCTCGGGCGATTATCGCACGTCCACTCAACCCGACCTTGTCGGCGCGGCGAACCGGCGTGGGAGAACGAGCGCGCCAGACGGTGAGGCGAGGAGACATGCGAATGACAGCCAAACGGCTTTTCAGTGCGGCCTTCCTGATCGCCCTGCTGTTCTCGACGGGATGTCGCCACTTCTGCGAAAAGCACTACCCGTGCAATCAGCAGTGCTGCCCGGCCCCCTGTTGCCCGGCCCCTGCGGTGGGCGGCTACCCGCCGCCGCCCGCGCCCGTGCCCGCGGCGAGTTGGGCTGCGCCTGCGGGGCGCCCGATGAGCTGCACCTGCGTCCCGCAGTGACGGTCAACTCATGACCTTCCGGCCGCAGTTCTCGTCGTACCAGCGTCGGAGTTGCGCGTCGCACTGGCCCAGAGACCGCCGCGCCACAAGCAACGTCAGGCCGGCGACGATAAAGGGGCCGACGAGCCCGGCGGGCGAGGCTGGGCCTGTGCCGGCGCTGTAGACGGCGCCGGGGGGCAACCAGTGGCCCTGGAGCGGCCAGCCGAAGCGCGCCAGCCCCCAGGCCGCCAGGGGCAGGCCGACCGTCAGCAGCATGCCGAGCCCGTTGGCCTGCGCGCCGCGCGAGAACGCCCGAAAGCCGAGCGCGAAGTAGAGCGCCCACAGCAACACGCCCATCGCGGCCGCGCTGGCGCATTGCGCCGGCGACAACCGGCCCGCGACCAGGGCTGCGGCCCACAGTACCAGGGCCACGCCGAAGTAGCCGCGCCCCCGCACCCACGCCGCGGAGGCCGCGGCGTCCCAGTAGTCGCGCGCTTCGAGGCCCGTCAGCAGCAGGAGCTCGAGCCGCCGGCAGCGGTCCTGGGCGCTGGCGTCCCATAGCCCGTACTGAAAGGCCGCCGGCACCGCCGCCAGCAGGACGAGGCCAGTGGTCAGCCCGGCGACGCCTCCCACCGCATCGCACATCTGAAAGACGCGCCGCCCCATCCACGCGGGCCAGTGGTCCCCCGCCACGAGATGAAGCGCATAGAGCAAGCAGAACCCGCCCGCCAGCCAGAGGTTGATGCGCCCCGAATATTCCGACACGCGCTTGACCGCCCACCAGCTCAAGGGCCGCTCGCCCACCGCCGGCCGGCGCTCTCCCGACACGTCGCGCGCCGGTTCGTAGTGCCGGTCGCGAAAGTGCCCCTCCAGCCGGGAGGCCCCGCGCGCCAGCAGGAGCCCCAGTGCGCCCAGGGCCGCCACCTCCAGGCCGACCGCCCGCCGCCAGCCGAGCGGGACGTCGCTCTCCAGCCAGAAGCGCAGCGCGGCGAAGGGATTGTAGACGTGGAAGGCCACGAAGCTCTGCAAGAATGCGATCCGGGCGTCGTCGGGGAGGAAGCCGAGCCAGCGGCCAAGGTGCTCGCCCGCCAGCACGCCGACGACGAGGTAGAACAGCACCGTGGCCAGGACGAGGCGCTCGCCCCAGCGACGGACGCCCTTCGGCTCATAGGCCCAGACGGTCAGGCCCAGCCCGGTGAGGGCGCCCCAGGTGAGGGGCATGAGCGCGAGCGGGACGGCGTCGAGCGGATCGAGCGAGCCGCAGGCCGCCAGCACGAGCAAGACCGGGAGGCCGGACAGGGTGACGAGGGCGAGTTGCGTTAAGCCGACGAGCGCCTCGGCGAGGAAGAGGCCTCGCGGGCGCAGCGGGCTGACGAGCAGGAACTCGAGGGCCTGGCTGCGCGGGAGCTGCGTGCGGCGCCAGCCGACGAGGAGGGCGCCCTCGACGACCCCGGCGACGAGGAGCAGATGGCCGAGCACGGTGGCGGGCTGCCCCGGGCGCTGGCGAGAGAGGGCGTAGGCCCCGGCCGCGAGCAGGAGCAGGTGGGCGACGGCGATCCGGCGGAACGTACCCTGGCGCGTGGGCGACTGGGCGGCGAGGGCGAAGAAGGCAGAGAGCATCGGCGGCGGTCCTCCGGGGGGCTACGACGAGCATAGTGCGCGGACGGGGAGCAGGCGGGCCCTGCGAACGGGCGGCGCCGCGGAGGGGCAGGCAACCCGGGCTGGACAGGGCGGCCTTGGTTGGCGTAACCTCGGGCGACTTCCGTCCGGCGCCGATCCGCCCTGGACAGCGGTGCGCTGCCATTCCCTGCGACGGAGCTCACGGAGGGGGCCTCTCATGCGCCTGGTTCAACTCGACGTTCTGCGGGCGGCGGCCGTCCTCTTGGTGATCGGCCATCACCTGCCTCCGGTGTCCGGAGGGCTCGAAGGCCCCTGGCTCGTGGCGGCCGAGGTCTGGGAGCGCTGCGGCTGGATCGGCGTCGATTTGTTTTTCGTCCTGAGCGGGTTCCTCGTCTCCGGCCTGTTGTTTCGTGAGCAACTGTTGCACGGGGACATTCACCTGGGTCGCTTCCTCCTCCGCCGAGGGCTCAAGATCTACCCCCCCTTCTACTGCTTCCTCCTCGCCGTCGTCGTCTATCGCCTTACAAAGGGGGTGACGGTCAGCCCGGGGACCGTCCTCTCCGAGCTGTTTTTCGTGCAGAATTACGGGCCGCAGATCTGGGGCCACACCTGGTCGCTTGGCGTCGAGGTGCACTTATACCTGCTCCTCCGCCCTCTGCTCCTGCTGCTCCGCCGAAATGGCGCGGCGCCCCTTCGGGCCCGGGTGGCCTTGTTCGGGCTCGTG
>JBBSEZ010000477.1:0-7532 GCA_038239195.1 Gemmatales bacterium | reverse complement strand
GTTGCGCCACCGGCCGGCTCACGCCGCGCCGCTCGCCTCGATGCGTTCACCGTCTCTCAAGCGTCGTTGTTTTCCTCCAGGTGGAGGTCGGTCTTCTCGGTCTTCTCCAGTTCCTGCCCAAACTCGAGAGGGATGCTGCGCCATTCCGAATCCTCCTCGTCGGCCGCCGCAGCGGGGGCCGCAGGCGCTTTCGCCCCAGGGGGCGCGACGGAGGACGCGAGCGGCGAGACCGGCAGCACGTCGGCGGGAGGTGCCGTCCGGGCCGGGGCGCTGCTGGGGGGCTTGACGCCGTCGCGCAGGGGCTGATGGACGCGCTGGCCGTTGACGTCGAGGGTGAAGTAGTCAGTGCCGGCAGGGGCCTCGAACTCGAGGTAGGCGGGGACGCCGGTGCCGGCGTAGTCCTTGAGCACGCGACCATCGGGGGCGAGGATGCGACCCGTCTCGGCGACGCGGGCGTTCTTGTCCACGACCTCCGCGAAGATCTCTTCGAGCATGCGCATCTCGGCGGCGAGCTTGTGGTCCCAGAGATCGACGTCGGTGCCGGTGTCGAGGTCGTCGAGCTCGGTCATCTGCGCCTCGTTGACGCTGTCTCCGACGCCGATCAGCACGAACTTGACGGGGTGGCGGCGCCCGGCGGCGACGTCCATCGCCAGGCGCTTGCTGTAGGCGATGACCGCGTCGAGGTCGTGGAGCTCGCCGTCGGTGATGAAGACGTAGAAGCCCCACGGCGCATCGCGAAAGCGCTCGACGAAGTAGCGCACGGCGGGGAGCAACTGCGTGCCGGTGCCGAAGTCTTTGGGGGCGCCGAAGACGTGCTTTTCGGCCTGGTCGGCGGTGAGGTCGCCGAGGACCTCGATCTGCCCGCCTCCAGGGCCAACGGACCAGTAGATGCAGGTGGTGCCGCCATCGGCGTCGATCTTGCGGGCGAGGTAGGCGCAGATTTTCTGGGCGACGGGCGTGATCTCGTTCTGAGACTTCTTGGGCCCGCCGAAGATCGGCGAAAGCGGACGGTTGGTCTCGACGCCGTAGAGCTTGCTCATGGAGCCGGAGCCGTCGAGCGCGATGCCGGTCTGCGCGCCTTCGCGGTGCGGTTCCATGAGGATGGTGGCGACGACGCGCATCTTGCCGCCGCCGGCCGGGTAGACGTTGACCTCTCCGAACGGCTCGACGACGTGTTTGAGTTGCGACATGGGTGCTTCTCCCCAATGAGACGGTACATCAGCTTGTTCGTCCGCTCTGGTGAATCATTTTACTCGGGAGGAACGCGAAAGAGGAGCGCGAGGGAGGCTTCTGGGAGAATTCTCCGTTGTTCGTCCGAGCGAGGAGGAAGGGAGATGATGAAGGAGAGCGGCCCATCGAGAACGTCTGGTCCCGGTGAGGGAAAGGGGGCATAACGTGGCGGAGAACCTGACGCAGGTGAGGGAAGAGGAGGCCATGAGCCACGATCTTGCGCAGGAGAACGAGGTCCTGGAAGAGTGGCGGTGGATCATGCAGGAACGCGGGACGGGCCGGCGCCTTGCCAGGGGCGGCGGGGTTGTACTGCGGCACGGGAAACTCGAGGCGGGCGGTGACCTGGGTGGTGCAGCGCGGGGCGGGCGCGGGGACGGGCGCGGCGCTGGCGCGCGAGGCGAGAGCCGTCAGGGCGATGGCGAACGCGATCGAGTGGTGAGGACGCAACATGGACAGGGCCTCCAGAATGGCTCCGAACAGATGGCATCCTACCTTGTCGGGGCGACGCGAGCCATCGAGAACGGGCGGGTTGTTACCGGGGCGTTACGTGGGAACGTCTGCAAGGCTCGGCAGCCCAGTCTCGAAGGGCCTCTCCGGCGCCCCGGCGCCGGCAACCAGCTTCGCCGGGCTCCCGCGCCAGGTCGTGTTCGCGTTAGCGTTGTACTGGACGGGTTTCAGCAGTCAGCGAGGCGGATGATCGGCGCCACGACTCCGTAGCGCGGCCAACGTGTCGGCCTGCTGCACGTGTTCCGATGCTGCCTCCGCTTCGGTCGCAACCACGAGCAATCGTGCATCCGAGGATAGTCCGAGGTGCTGCCGTACGGGACCGGCAAAAGGACCACGGAATGCGGCCAGCAGCCCGGCGACTCCTGCGGCCCCGCTGGGGCCGGTGCGAATGCCGCACGAGAGCAGTTCGGACGCCGCGGTTGTTGCCCACGAGTCCTCGATGGCAAGGCAACAGCTTACCCCCGCCTGCAAGTTTGCGAACGCGGTCAGGGACACTGTCCCGCATTGGAGGACGCTCATCGCGGACACCTGGCTTGCCGAGACAGCGATTGGCTCCCCGGCAGCAAGGGCTGCCATCACGCAGGCCGCGGCCCCCGGTTCGACCACGAGGACGCGTGGGGACCGGCCGCGCCGGGTGAGCCGGGCCCAGCTCGTGCTCGCCGACGCCAATCCGCCAACGCCCGCCTGGACCGCCACCGCATCGATGCGGTCGTCTCCGGATTGCGAAAGCTGCTGCTCGATCTCGGCGAACGCCGTCGTGTACCCGGCCGTCACCTGTCTCGGGACGACGTCGGATGCCGAGCGTGCCGTGTCGCTGACGAGCAGCGAGTCGGCGGTGCGTGCGGCTGCCAAGGCGGCATCGACGGCTGCGTCGTACACTCCGTCGATGACCACCAGCTCGGCGCCTTCCGCCTCGATGGCCTGGCACCGGCCCGGCGACACGAAGCTCGGAACGAAAATCCGCGCGTCGAGGCCGAGCCAGCGCGCCACACGCGCGACCGCGCGTCCGTGGTTGCCATCGGTCGCTGCCATCAGCGTGAGCGGACGCAAGGGCGATGCCCAGGACTGCAAGCCTTCATACGAGAGCGAACCGTCCGGGAGCGGGCCGAGCCGCTCGCGAAGCGACGCGTACGCCGCCCAGGACGCACCCAGGACCTTGAAGGACGGCAGCCCGAACCGCGAGGTCTCGTCTTTGACGAAGACCTTTGCGACGCCGAGGAGTTCGGCAAGTCGCGGCGCCTCCACGAGCGGCGACTCGCGATAGCCGGGAAGCCGGCGATGGAAGTCGATGGGCCGATCCGAGTTGCCCGAATCCGGCGGCTCAGTCGGGAGCCTCAAAAGCACGCGCATGATCGCTCCCCGTCATCCGGACGTAAGGTTCTGCTCCGCGATGCCACCTTGGCCGAGAGCAAACGCTTCCGCCGTCACCCGCTCCGCGCCAGGGGCCGCCCGATCGACGACCGGTCTGGCCGGATTTCCTCGCCAGGTGGTGTTCGGGGCCAAGATCTCGCCTTTCATCAAGTACGAATCCGGCTCGAGCACGACGTGGTCTCCCATGATCACGCCGTAATGGGTGAGCGACCCGGAGCCCAGCGTGCAACCCGCCCCGATCTTGATGTAATCGGATTTGAAGACTCCCTCTTCGAGAGAGTGCGGCCAAACGATGGAGAGCGCGTTCAAATTCGCGTAGTCGCCGATCTCGATCAA
This sequence comes from Gemmatales bacterium, assembly GCA_038239195.1. Taxonomy (GTDB): domain Bacteria; phylum Planctomycetota; class Planctomycetia; order Gemmatales; family Gemmataceae; genus JBBSEZ01. Next base: position 4,088 of record JBBSEZ010000477.1, on the reverse strand, counting down.
CGAATACTCGGTCCAACGAACTCCGTCATCGAACACTTTCTTGCCCATTCGGGCCCCTTCGAGACGCGAGAAGACGTTCTTGAAGGGAGTTCCCGCGAACGCGGAGGCAATTTGCGTCAGTCCGAACAAATGCCAGTGCCGCTCGTGGAACCAGTAATATCTATCCAGTGCCAATGCGAGCTGCGGCTTCAGCCAGCCAAACCCCAGGCTCGCTCGTTCCACGAACCAGCCCCACAGGATTGCGAAGAAGAAAGCGAAGGCGGCAAAGCCGAACGCCGAAACCATGCCGTAACGAAGAGCATACACCAGGAAGAGTAGAGCGGAGAGCGCCACGACGTAGACCAGGAACCAGGTCTTCAGCAGAAAGAGAACGGCGGTAACGAAATTGTAGCGGTTCTTCGCCCGAAGCCGCTGCCGGCGGGTGGCGTCGTCCATCCTGGACATCTCCCTGTCCCGATTGACGGCACGCGGTATCTCGAAACTGGGAGACCCGAGCAGCCCGACGTTCTCGCGGATCGGGCCATCGATCGGCACCAGCGCCTTGGTCCCGATGAGGCAATTCGCGCCGGTTTTCCCCTCGACCGGGTAGCGGACGTAATTCCCCAGATAATTGTGGTCGCCGATCTTGACGGTGCCGAGTTTGAACGACGAATTCGAGGTCGTCACGTTGACCATCATCAGCCCGTCGGAAATCATGGTTCCGCTGCCGACGTCGCAGAGAAATGGATTGTCGTGTTTCTGATCTTCGCCGAAATTCGAGCCGCTCTGCACGATCTCGTTCAGGTTGTAGCCGAGCCAGCGCACGTAGTGGACGACGCCGCAGCTATCTCCGAAAAGACGGTTGTAGAAGGCGGAATTGCTGAGCCGCGCGATCGTTTGCTGGGCGAAGTAGTGTACGCCGTAGAGGACGTAGGTCTTATCTTTCTGGAGGAACAGGTTCAGGAGCCTCGGAACGACACCGATACCGAGCGCGCCGAGGCCGACAGCTCCGAAAAATCCGATGCAGGACACGAGCAGCATCCTGGCGGCCAGCCGCAGCAGGGCCTGTGTGTGGGCTTCCTCGGCGAACGGAGCGGCGCCGACCCATTGGTTGAAATCCGGCAACCACGCATAGGCGACCAGCACCGGGATCGGCAGTGAGGCGAACGCGGCGATCAGCAGCACGACGGCGTAGGTATACCGCCGCAACGGCGTGCAGGCCCTCGGCTCGACCTGGCAATAGTTTGCCGGGGTCTCCTGCGCCGGAGTCCCGTGGTAGTGCTTGCCGCGCGGAACGCGTTGCCCGCTGTGCAGGGACGAGGAATGTCCCAGCTGGGTGTCGTCCTCCATGGTCGTGTTGACGTCGAGGACGCTCGCTTCGCCGACAAATGCGTTCGCGCCGACGTGGATCGGCCCGGTATGAATGTAGTTCGACTGCGCCTTGTAGCCGAGGAGGATCGAGTCTTTCCTCAGGATGGTGTTGGGGCCGATGGAGATGAGATCGGTACACACGGGAATGAGTGCGGACTGAATCACCGTGTTGGCGCCGATCTTCGCCCCGAGAAGCCGCAGATAGAGATTGTAGAGGGGCCCGCCAAACTGAGCCATTGGCGCGCTGCGGATGAGGGCCTTGACGACCCAGAAGCGGAAGTATCGAAGACTCCAGATCGGGATGGCTTCTTGCTTCCACTTCCCGATCAGCAGCCATTTTGCCGCGATGGGAATGGCGCTGAGAAGCACGGAAAGCCCGAGGGCAAGAACAGCGATGCGCAGATAGGTTTCGCCAAGATCGGGCATCGCGGCATAGGTCCACTGGGTGCCGGCGACGACGACCCAAAGCCCGAGCGCGCTCCAGCCGACGTAGCAGGCAAGCTGGAGCGCGCCGCATCCATAGTAGGCGAGATCCGATGGAACGTGGAATGGCTCGCGGTGGGCCCCCGGCGTGCCCTGGTCCGGCGCCTCGGCCGGCAAGGAATCGATGTGACGGGCAAGCTTTTCGATCGTCGGGTTGAGGTAGACGTCCTGCATGGACACGGCCGAAATCTTCAGCCTCTTGCGGATCTCGGCTCCGAATCGGGCCATCAGCAGGGAATGGGCGCCGAGATCGTGGAAGAAGTTGTCTTCGACAGAAGCGCGCTCGATCTTCATGACCTCGGTGAGCGCGGCCACGAGTGCTTGCTCGGTATCGGTCCGCGGGGCGACGAACTTGCTGGTCGAGGCGGAGAAGCGCGGTCCCTTGGGCGCCGGCAGGTTCTTGCGATCGGCCTTGTTATTGGCCGTCATCGGGATCGTCGAAAGCTCTTCGAGGTAGCCCGGGACCATGTAGCCAGGCAGCTGTCTGCGCAGCGCCTCCGACATTTCGCTCGCCGAGACCTCCGGGGCCCCGTGCTTGCGGGTGTAATACGCCACGAGCTCCACCGCGCCCGGCTCGGGCTCGTAGGGATTGACCACCGCCTGGGCGATCTGCGGCAGCTGGGACAGCACGGCTTCGATTTCGCCGAGCTCGATGCGATAGCCGCGAATCTTGACCTGGGTATCGAGCCGGCCGTGAAACTCGAGCTCGCCGTCCTCGCGGATGCGGCCGCGGTCGCCGGTGCGATAAATGCGCTGCGAGGGATTGTTGGGCAGGTTCAGGAAGTCCGGAATGAACTGTTGCCTCGTGAGGTCCTCGCGGTTGAGATACCCGACGGCAAGCCCGATGCCCGCGATGCCGATTTCGCCGATCGCGCCGTCCGGGACCTCCTCGTCCTTGTTCTCGTCGAGGATGACCACCACGTAGGTCGGCAGCGGGGCCCCGATGGTCACCGGCTTGTCTGGGACCAGCCTCCTCAATGTCGAGCTCACCGAGCACTCGGTTGGCCCGTAGGCATTCAAGATGCTGCGATCCGGACGATGCCAGCGGACCACGAGATGGTGGGGAACGGACTCGCCGGAAAGAAGCACGATTCGCACGTCCGGCAGGTCCTGTTCGATCGTCGCCCACAAGGTCGGAACGCAGGGGAACACGGTCACCCGCTGCTTCAGCAGAAACGCGTGCAGATCGTTGCCGAAGAGGTTGGCTCCCGACTTTCCGGCAACGAGCGTGGCGCCGGCGATCAGGGGAAGCCAAAGGTCCTCGACGTGGAAATCGAAGGCAAGGGTTATCCCTTGATAGCAGCGATCCTCTTCGCGGATGCCATAGGCCTCTCCCGCGACCTTGACGAAGTTGCAGATGCCCGCGTGCTCGATCGCCACCCCCTTTGGCTTGCCCGTGGTGCCTGAGGTATAGATGACGTAGAAGAGCTGATCGCTCGACGCCGGGGCCTCGCCTTCGCCGAGGCGGGCAGGCGATTTTTCGTCGATCTGCTGTTCTGCACAGTCGAGCAATACTTGCTTGACGGCGAGCTCGGCGAGCTTCGCGCGAAACCGAGATACCGAAACGATCCCCTTGACGTTGGCATCTTCCAAAATGAAGGCGATCCGGTCGGTCGGAAAGCTGGCGTCGAACGGTACGTAGGCGGCGCCGATTTTCAGCACGGCCAGCAGCCCCACGTAGGAATGGATGGATTTGTCGAACAGCACGCCGATGCGGTCACCTGCCTTGAGGCCCTGGTCGAGCAGGTAGCGCGCGGCCTGATTGGCTCGATGGTCGAGCTCGCGAAACGTGAGGGCGACGTCCTCGGCGATGACCGCCAAATGATCGGACGGCACCTGGTCGCAGCGCTGCTCGAAGAGATGGTTGAGCCGTTCGCCCGGCTTCCAGCGAGGGGCGTTGTCCGCATTCTTGCAAACCAGCACCGTGACTCTCCCTTCGGCGAGCGAGTTGCGGCAGACGAATCGGCATTGTCCGGTCGGGCCAGTGGGCGAAGGAGGCCCGGAGCGGGGGCCCTTCGATGCGGTCTGGCGGGAACGATAGGCCGGAGCGGAAATTGGCCAGGGGGACCGCAGTCTGCGTCGGCGTTTTGACAATCCTATTCCGCCGGTTGGTGGAGGGCAAGTACAGGGGCCGCCAAGGGCACCTGCGCTGCCTGCGCGATGGGGAAGACGTCCAAGCCGTTGCCACCTTGCCACGCACCGCTCGCGCGGCAAGGTGGCACGGCGACTGGACCAAACGGAGCCGGGGGGGGGGG
>JBBSEZ010000476.1:0-7548 GCA_038239195.1 Gemmatales bacterium | reverse complement strand
CTGTTTTGGGGCCGCCCTTCCGGGCACTACCCGCCCGAAAGGAACTCGACGTCGAGTACCGTCTCGCCCGGCTTGAGCGTGATCGGCTGGTCGGACGTCTTCAAATTGCCCAGGTCTTCGTGCCAGGCCTTCAGCTTCAGCGGCACGCCGACGGGGGCGTTGGCGATCGCAAACGTCCCGAACTCGGGGCCCGCCTCGTTCTTGCTGACGGCCGCGTAGGGGTGGTCGAACACCCGCGCGTAGGCGCGCATCCAGTTGTGGATGTTGCACTCGAAGTTGACGACGTCGCGCGTGGGCTGGAGCACCAGTTGCTTGCCGTACTTGACTCCCGGGCCCATCAGGCCCGTGTCGCCCTGGTTGCGCTTGCCGGGGCCCTTGAACTTGCTGTTGTGCGGGATCCTCGCGTTGTTCTCCACCTCCAGCTTCTGGCCCGTGAGCTTCTCCTTCCCCTCCTTGTCCTTGGCGCTGGGGAAGAGCACGAAGCAGCGCGGGACGAACGTGCAGTGCGGTTGCGTGAGCAGGACGTTCTTCTTGCCGTCGGCGTACTCCTTGATCTGGTCGTCCGGCACCTGGATGAAGCTGTTCTGGTCGGGCGCCTCCAGCCAGACGAACACGTTGCCGACCTTGCTGTCGGCGACCTGGTAGATCAGTTGCACCTTCTCCTCGTCGGGGGCATCGGTCAGGCAGTGCTTCGTGTCGGTGGCGAGTTGCTTGCGGTACTCGGCCGTCAGCTTGTCGAGCTTTGCCTTGTCGGGGGAGCCCTTGTAGACGATCTTGCCCTTCACGGTCGCGTCGTAAGACGTGCCCACAAGCGCCTTGGCCTTGCCCGTCCCGCCCGACTGGTCGGTCTGTTGCCCGCTGATGGTCGCGGCGCCACGCTTGCCCTCGCGGCCACCGTAATCGGGGCCGCAGCCGAGCAGGAGGAGGGACAGAGCAGCGGCGGGCAGCGCCGCGATCAGAAGCCCCAGGTGGAAACGTTGCATGGGGGGAAGACCTCCGGGTCAGGAAAGCGCGGGGCAAGAGGGCCGTCCCTCTTGCCCCGTTCGTGGGACATTTTCGCTCGCCCTACAAGGGCTTGGCCTGGATCTTGCCCACGTCGGTCGTGGCGGTGATGTTGATGACCTTCCCGCCACCTTTCGTGGGGGACTTCTCGCCGATCACCCAGCCGCACTCCTCGTGCCAGACGACCAGGCGATACTTGCCCTGCGGCGCGTTCTTGATGACGAAGTTGCCGTCGGCGTCCGTCACGGCGAAGTAGGGGTGGGAGAAGACGCACAGGTACGCCTTCATCCAGTTGTGGATGCTGCACGCGACCGGGATGGGGATGATGCGCGGCTTGAATTCCTTGGCAGCGACCTCCACGCTCTTGCCCGGCGGGATGATCGGGTTGAGGTTCGGGCCGATCTTGCCGCCCTTGACGTCCACGTTGTGCGGGACGGGGGCGGGGTTCTTCACGACCAGCGACTGCCCGATCCGCAACGTAACCACGTGGGGATCGTAATTGCAACAAGGCTGGTCGATCACGACCTTACCGGTCGCCTTGGCCAGCGACGGGTGCGTCGGGATGGGGTCGGTCGCCTTGGCTGGATCGACGTCCACCAGCCACACCACCACCCACTTCAGCCCCTTGTTCTTCGGGTTGACCACGATGTTTTCGGGGTAGAGCGGGCCATCCTTGAGGCAGTGGGCCTTGTCCTGCTTCACTTCGATGGGGGCCAACTTGACGGGCCCGCCCGCCCACACCACCTGGCCCTTGACGGTGCCCCACTTCTGCTGCGCCTGCGCGGGGCCGGCCACCGCCAGCGCCGCCATCAGGGCGACGGCCAGGCCGCTCGCCCCGTTGAACCACGTTCGATACATCTCGTTCCTCCTCCCGTGGCGCGAACGGCGGAACGGCTGTCGTTCGGAGACGCGCCGCGGGCGAAAACCAGTTCTCGCAACGTCCCGCCAGAACGTATTGTACAAGCGCCCACATCTTTTTGCAGCGGCCCGGAGGTTTGGAGTGTGGCGGGCCCACGTCGCTTTCTTTGTCGGCCGGCCGAAGCACCCTCTACTCGATCGGCTTGGCCTGGATCTTGCCCACGTCCGTCAGGGCAGCGATGTCGATAACCTTTCCGCCGCCCTTCGCGGGCGATTTCTCGCCGATGACCCAGCCGCACTCCTCGTGCCAGACGACCAGGCGATACTTGCCCTGCGGCGCGTTCTTGATGACGAAGTTGCCGTCGGCATCCGTCACGGCGAAGTAGGGGTGGGAGAACACGAAAGCGTAAGCCTTCATCCAGTTGTTCACGCTGCATGCGACGGGAATCGGCATGAGGCGCGGCTTGAACTCCTTGGCGGGCACCTCCACGTTCTTGCCCGGCGGGACGATCCCGATGAGGTGCGGGCCGATCTTGCCCCCCTTCAAGTCAGGGTTGACGGGGACACCTGAGGAGTTCTTCAGCACGAGCGACTGCCCGATCCGCAGCGCGACGACGTGAGGCTCGAACTCGAGGCCGGGGCAGTCGAGCTCCACCTTGGCTGGCATCACCTTCGCGAGCGCCGGATGGGTCGGGATCGGCTCCGTCACCTTGGCCGGATCGACGTCCACCAGCCACACCACCACCCACTTGAGGCCGTTGTTCCGAGGGTTGACCACCACGTTCTGAGGGGCCCTTCCCCCGACGGGGCGAGGAACGACGACGGGCCCGGCCCAGACGACTTGCCCCTTGACGGTGCCCCACTTCTGCTGTGCCTCGGCGGGGGCGGCCAGCGTCAGCGTCAGGACGGCGGCCCCGATCAACGACGTTCGAGACATCGCGTACCTCCTCTCGCGGGGGGGCGAGCCGCCGGCTTTATGCCGGCGGAACGTGTGTGCTCCGCCGGCATAAAGCCGGCGGCTCGCCACTCAAGGCTCCCCCTCCGCAGCAGGAACGGTTGGCCTCTTGTCCATCAAGTCCGACCACCGCCGCAGGTCGAGCAGCACGTCGCGCGTCGCCCGCGTCTGCTCGCGCGGCGAGCCGGCGAACAGGTCTTGCCAGGCCCACTTCGTCGGATCGGGGTCGTTCTTGAAGTTCTGGATCATGATCGGCTTGTACGGGAACATCCGTTCGGGGTGCCCGATCCACCACTCCATCCACTCCGGCCGCAACCGGTCGGCCGCCATCTCCAGGTTCGGGCCCTTCTCCCCGAGGTTCTTCAACTTACCGACGCTGTGGCACGACAGGCAAACCGACGGCGAGGTCACCACGCGCAGCGCCGCCTCTGGGTACGACCGCCGCGTCTCCCACTCCTGCCGAAGGTCTGTCACGCGCTTGCCCGTGTTTTTCTTCGCGTCGGCCAGCTTCTGCTCCGCCTCCTTGACGGCCTGCTCCTTCGTCGTCAGGTCGGCTGCCTTGGATTTCTTCGCGGCGGCCGCCTCCTTTCGCGCTTCCTTCAGCGCCGCGGTCGCGTCCTTGACGTCCTGCTGCGCCATCGTCTCCCAGATCGGCCGCAGCTCGGCCAGCCGGGCGCCCAGCTTGCTGCCCTTGCTCCGCTTGGTCAGCTTCTCCAAATCGGCTTTCTCCTCCTCGCTCAGGCCCTGCCGCTGCGACTTGTTCTGCAGGCCGTCGAAGCGCGACGTCTCGTCGCTGTAGGCCTTGGCGAGCGTTTCGAGCTCCTTCTGCTCCTCGGCGCTCGGCGCTGCCTTCTTGCGCAGCGTTACCAGCTTGGCCGGCGGCTCCAGGTGCTTGAGCCGGGCCAGGTTCTTCGTGTACTCCACCGAGCGCTCGCGCCAGTACTCCTCGCTCGGCCTCGTGGTCGCGTAGGGGTAGGTGATCCCCGCGCCAGGGTTGTTGACCTTCGACACCGCCGCGAAGTAGTTCACCAGCGCCCGCGACTCCTCGGGGCTCATGTTGAAGCGCGGCATCCGCAGGATGATGCCGTTGTCCGGCGAGGTCGGGCGGATCGGCATCGGGTTGAGCAGGAAGCGGTAGAGCCAGTCCGGCTGCACGCGCTCGCCCTCGCGGTACAGCGGCGGGGGCAGAGCCCCGCGCGCGTTGTCCGCGTCGTCGAAGCGCGTCCGACCGTACTTCGCCCGGGCCACCGTGTCCCCCTTGGCCGTCAGATGGGGCAGCAGCGTGTCGATCAGCCCCCCGCCGTACGGCTGCGTCTCCCGGACCAGAGCGTTCTGCGGCAGGTAGATCTCCGTCGCCGCCGGGATGTCCCTCGCCACCTTGTCGGCGCCCTGGAAGCGCAGGGCCTCGTGGAGGCGCACCGGGCGCACCGGCGGGCCGACATACTCCGAATCGACCCTTGTCGGCACGCCCGACGCGGCGAGCGTGGCGCCCGTTTGCGCCACGCCCGTCCAGGCGTTGTGGCCGGGGAAGGGCATGTCGCCCTTGTACCTCTCGCTGTTGATCTCCGCCACGTACGCATCCTGCAACACCTTCTGCATCGCCGGCGTGTTTTTGAATTCGTACGTGCCCGGTCGCACCTGATGGCACCCGCCGCAGTTGAACTGGTCGAGCACCTGTCGGCCCCGGACCTCGGCCTGCTTGTCGGGGTTGGGCTTGGGGAGGTACTTCTCCGGGATCGGCTCGGCCACCAGGCCGAGAATGAACGTCATCACGGCCTCGCGGGCCTCGGCCTCCTCGGCCTCCTGCCGGGTGCGGTGCTCCGCCGCGCTCTCATTGGCGTGGCGACGCGAGCGCGCAAAGCGGAACTGTGGCATGCGCAAGCGGTCGTCCCACGTCTTGAGCCGGTTGTAGTCGTAGCTGCGCGGCTCCAGCAGTTTGTTGAACAAGAAGCCCTCGCGCGTGTGGTGTTCCAGCGCGTGGTAGAACGACGCCTCATAAGGCGTCCGCGGGCCCGTCGCCTCGTCCCACAGCTTGAGCTTGCGGAGCTCCGCCAGTTCGCGGCGCTCGTGCGCGCCGAGGGCCTTGTCTCCCTTGGCCTCCAGCTCGCGGATGCGCGGCTGGACCGAGAGCTGCATCCTCAACTCGCCGAGGTCCCGGCGCTCGGCGGGCGTCAGGGACGCCTCGGCGCGGGCGCCAAGCTCCAGGAGCTCGGCCCGCCCTCCTTCGTCGCTCCCGCTCAACAGGGTGCGGAGCTTCGCCTGATCGGCCGCCGGGAGCGCTCGTCCCCCGCGCAGGATCAGGTCGCGCACGCGCCTCTCCACCCCTTGCCGGGTGTTGCGCCCGTCCACGATGGTGAAGTGGTCCTTGACCCAGATGGCGGCGTCCTCGAAGGCGAGGCGCTCCGGGTCTTTCTTGCCCCAGTCGTTGAGCGCCACGCCGATCGGCTTGGCCGTCTCGAAGCCGGGCACGTCGTGGCAGGCATAACAGCCCTGCCGGCCGACCGCCTTGCGCCCGACGTACCACTTGAGGTCGTCATCGCTGATCTTCTTCTTGGCCAGCCGGCGCTCGTCGGCATCGCGGGCCAGGTGCGTCAGTTCCTCCACGGGCAGCCCCTTGAGCTCGCCATCCTCGGGGAACATGTCGTTCAACTTTGCCGTCGTCATGCCCGGCGCCTTGATGAGGTAGACGCGCGCCAGTTGCACCAGGTCCTTCCGCGTGGGCGCTGCGGGCCCCTTGACGTTCCAGTCGGTCATCATCTGCAACGGCAGCCAGTCGAGGACGTAGGTCGGCAAGAGGGCCTGGACTTGTCGCTCGCTCTCGGTCAACCCCTGCGTCAGCAGCCAAAAGGCCACGTCGGCGGCATCGGCCGGGCTCAGGTACGTGATCGGCATGCGCGTGCGCGGGTGGTAGACGTTGGGGTTGAGGATCCACTGGATCAGCCAGCGCCGCCCCTCCGACGCGCCGACCTCCGGCCGAATCTTGGCCGCGATCCGGCTCAGTTCCGGCCCGTGGTTGGCCTGGCTCACCACGGCGGGGAAGCCGTCGCCCTTCTTCGTCGTCCCCTCGTGGGCGTGGCAGGCCAGACAGCCCTTCTCGGTGAACAACTGCCGCCCGCGCTTGTGGCTGGCTTCCAGGTCCTTGGCCACCGGGGGCAGGGCGATTTCGCGACCGTCCTCGTTGACGAGCCTGGCCGAGATCGGCGTCGGCGCGCCTGCCTTGCGGAGGTCCGCCGTCGCCGACTCCAGGGCGCGCTTCGCCTCGGCCAGCGTATCGCTCACCCACTTCCGCTCGCCCTTGTCGGCGTCGCTGGGGGCGCTGCGGGCAAACCGGGCGTGCGTGCGGTGCAGTTCCTGCAACTGCTCCTGCGCCTCGCGCATCCGCCGCGCGGCGTCGTTGATGGTGCCGTGCGACTCCGGGACCGACAGCAGCGCCAGGTCCGCGAGCTTGCGAGCGACGTCGTGCAGCTCCTTCTCGTCGCGGATCGCCAGGGGGGCGAGAAGGAGCTTCTTCTGGAGGGAGCTCAGGTTGTCGATCAGCGCCTTGCGGTAGGTGTCCTCGCCCTTGAGGTTGCCCTTGCTCTCGGCGAAGAGGTAGTGGGCGATGGCGTGGACCTCGGTGGCCGGGAACTTCTCCTGCCCGGTGCCCTCGAGCGCCTCCTGGTTGTTGTTGCTCAGGTGGTAGAAGTGAGGCATCTTGGTGTCGGGCCGGAAGCTGCGCGGGCTGTCCACCCACTTGCGCGTCCAGTCCTGGTTGGTCTTCTCGGCGAGGCGGCGCAGGCCGGGGCCCACCTTGCGCATCGCCCCCGGCAGGTTCATCGGGTTGGCCTTGGCCTTCTCCTGCTCGCCGGCCGAGAGATACTGGAGCGCCGGCCCCGGCTCGAGGCGCAGGTCGGGGCCGATCGAGCGGCCGCCTTTGACGCCCGAAATCTCGTGACACCCGAAGCAGCCGTTTTCCTTGACGAGGTTGTAGCCGCGAAGGAGCTTCGGCGCCTCCTCCTTGTTGCCGTCGCGCACCAAGTCGGTCATCTGGTGATGGCACTTGACGCAGGTCGATTCGAGGAAGCGCTTCTGGAGCATGGGGTAGTCCCAGTGATGGCTCGGTTGCCAGTTATGGTCCTTCTCCCACTTCTCCTTTTGCGAGGTGTCGTTGGGCACGTGCGACGAGAGTTGGAAGTCGGTGGCGCTGCCTTGCCCGCCGTGGCAAATGGTGCAGCCGAACTTCTCCGCCGAGTGCGGGCTGTTGCCATCGACGAAGAGGTCGAGCCGCGGGTGCGTCGCGAACATGGCCACCTGCGCCTCGTTGAGCTTCACGGTGCGCGTCGCGTAGACCTTGGGCGCCCGGGTGCCCACGTAGGCCGCCGAGCCCACGGAGACGAGCACGGCCACCAGGCCGACCGCGGCGCCGAGCTTGGCCGATTTGCGCAGCCAGCCCGCCGCCCCGGCGAGCAGCACGCCAGCGCTCAGCACCACCCAGAACACCATGGTCGAAGAACTGCTCAGCGTGCGCGTCGGCAGGTCGTCGGGGTCGAAGCCCAACTTCTCGCCGCTGGCCTGGCGCTCCTTGAGCATGTCGCCCGCGGCCTGCAACTTGACCACGCTCTCCAGCGCCGGGGCCTTGAGCGCTCCCAGCACCGCCTTGACCTTCTGGCCGCGGGCCTTGAGCGCCGCGTCATCGTTCGCACTGCTCTGGACGTTGGCGTCCTTGACGCTCTTGAGCGATGCCGCCACGCCGT
>JBBSEZ010000475.1:0-7605 GCA_038239195.1 Gemmatales bacterium | reverse complement strand
TGGAACTGCAGCGGCAGTTGAACGTCATCACGACGGACCAGGCGCGGGTGCGGGCGAACATTCGGGAGGTGCCGATGAACTCACCGCCGTACAAGCGTTACCTGGTCAAGTTCGAGCAGCAGGAGACGCAGATCGAGAAGTATCAGGCCGACGTCAAGAGGCTGCAAGGCACCGAGCACACCCAGAAGAAGGCGTTCGACGACTTCCTCGCCGGCTTCTCCGCCGAGTGAGAGCATTCCAGGGGTTTTCGTTCTATTGAATGCCGCCCCGTTGGGGCTGACGAAAGGAAGGGCTGGTGGGCCGTCGGCCTGCCAGCCCTGTTCTTTTCGCGTCATCGGGGCGGCGCAAATGTCCCCGCCTGAGCCCCAACGGGGCGGCATTCAATAGCCAAGGGCGTCAGCCCCTGGAACGCCAACTCCTGGAACACTAACCCCTGGAACGAATACCCCCGGCGTTACCTCCCCAACCCACGTGCACGGCCCCCGGACACTGGGGAAGATGGGAAGAACGCTGAGCCCGCGGCCCCTCCCGGACCGATAGGACGATTGTCAGGGAAAACCTTGCGATGCGTGGGCCTCGGCAGCACCGTCGCCTGTTGCCTGGCACCGGATGAGGCCCAGCGCACGCCCGTCGTCCCGACTGGGCGCTCCCCTCCCCCCGCACCAAGGAACACTGATCGTGCCACTCGCCGCCCTGCCGCTGGCTCACCTGTGGTCCCGTCGCAAGGCCCTCCTCCCCGGAGCGGCCGAAGAGCCCCCTTCGCTCGCCTGACCTCTCCGCGTTCGGTCTCTCGCAGCCCGTTCTCGGAGCTTGTCGTCGCCGGACTTTCCGGAGGCCGGGCCTCCGCCTATGCACTCACCGACGAGGACGCACCATGACGCAGCGAAGACATTCGGGGGCCCGCTCCGGGCCCCGCCGGGCGCCCGCGCTCACGCTCGAAAGGCTTGAGGATCGCAGCCTGCTCAGCGCCAGCCCGGCGTTCACGCTCGACCTCCGCGGGCTCGCCGTCACCAACGACTACGATCCCTCGCGCATTCTGGTCGTGTTTCGTTCGAGCCCCGTCAGTCTGCCCGGCACCACCGTCGGCCAGGCGCTGGGGCTCGTGGATGGGCTCCACGAAGTCCAGCTCGATCCGGGGACGCCGGTGCAACAAGCCCTCCAGGAGTACCAGGGCGACGCGCGCGTTCTCTCTGCCGAGCCGGACTACAACCTCACCTCCTCCGCCGTGCCGAACGATCCGCAGTTCGGCCAGCAGTGGGCCTTGCAGAACACCGGGGCCACCGGCGGGACCGTCGGCGCCGACGTCCACGCCGTCCAGGCGTGGAACGTCACCCAGGGCAGCCGGCGCGTCGTGGTGGCCGTCATGGACACCGGCATCGACTATAACCACCCCGACCTCTATCAGAACGTCTGGCTCAACCAGGCGGAGGTCCCGCTCAGCCGGCTCAAGAACCTCGTGGACGTGGACGGCGACGGGATCATCACGTTCAACGACCTCAACGACGCGCGCAACCAGGGCGCTTTCAAGATCGCGGACGTCAACGGCGATGGTCGCATCGATGCGGCCGACGTCCTGGCGCCGATGGTCAAGGACGCGGGGGGGAATGACACGGGCGCGGGTGGCTGGGCGGACGGCATCAGTCAGGACGGAGACAAGGCCCACCTCGACGACCTCGTGGGCTGGAACTCGAACACCAACACCAACAACCCGTTCGACGACAACGGCCACGGCACCCACGTCGCCGGGGTAATCGGGGCCACGGGCAACAACGGAGTTGGCATCGCCGGGATCGCCTGGAACGTCGAACTGATGCCGGTCAAGTTCCTCAACCAGAATGGGCAGGGGAGCATCAGCCAGTTCATCGCGGGGCTGAACTACGCGGTCGCGCACGGTGCCCAGATCTCCAACAACAGCTGGAGCGCCGGCGCGTTCCTCAGCAACGACCTGCTGGCGGCGATCGGCAATGCGCGGAGCAGGGGCCAGATCTTCGTGGCCTCGGCCAACAACGGGGGGGCCAACAACGACACGACGCCGAGTTACCCATCGAACTTCAACCTCGACAACATCGTGGCCGTGGCCGCGACCGATCGCAACGACAACCTTGCCTCCTGGTCCAACTACGGCCCCACCAGCGTCGATCTGGGGGCCCCTGGCGATAGCGTGCTCAGCACCCTGCCAGGCAACAACTACGGGACCATGAGCGGGACGTCGATGGCGACGCCCCAGGTCACGGGAGCGCTGGCCCTGGTTTGGGGCCAGCACCCGGGCTGGACCTACCAGCAAGTGATCGCTCAGGTGCTGAACACCGTGGACAAGCTGCCCAGCCTGGCCGGCAAGGTGGCGACCGGGGGGCGCCTCGACGTGGCGGCGGCCGTCGGCGCGACGAACGCCCCCGCGAGCACGCCTGCGGTCCCCGTCGCACCGCCGGTGGTGCAGTCGGCCACGTTTAGCGGCCCCGCGCCCAACGTGCTGAGCTCGGCCCGCGTGACGTTCGACCGGGCGATAAATCCGTCCTCGTTCGACCCGGCCGACGCCAGCCTGGTCGGGCCGGGCGGGCAAACAGTGACCGCCTCGAACGTGGGCGTCGTCGCGGGCACGAACAACACCACGTTCGACGTGGCCTTCGGCGCGCAAACGGCGCCGGGCACCTACACGCTCAACGTGACGGGCGTTCGCGACACGACGGGCACGCCCAACCAGGCGTTTCACGCGACGTTCGCGATCGACAACGCGGTGACGTTTAGCAGCACCAGGCCGGCCACGGTCCCGCCAGGGGGGCGGGCGGTGTCGCTCCTCTTCGTGGGCAACAGTTTCTCGCTCGCCCGCCTGACGGTGGGCCTCGACATTACCGCGCCGCGCACGGGCGACCTCTACATCCACCTGCAAGCGCCGGACGGGACGGACGTCGTCCTCGCCAAGTACGTGGGCGGGCCCGGCCAGAACTTCAGCGGCACCTATTTCGACGATCGGGGCACGACCTCGATCACGGCCGGGACCGCCCCGTTCACGGGGACGTTCCAGCCGTACGTCCCGCTGAGCTACTTCAACGGGAAAAACGTCCACGGTTACTGGAAGTTGTGGGTAGAAGACCTCACGGGGACGTATCAGAACACGCTCAACAGCTGGTCGCTGAGCTTCACCCCGAACGGCGGGACGGCGACGAGCAGCGTGACCGACGAGGCGATCGCGTCGGCCATCGAGCTGGGGGCGTTGAAGGAACCTCGCTCCTCCCTCGGCGGAGAATGAGACAGGGACGGTCTTGTGCCACGGCTAGAACCGCAGGAACAGCCGTGGCGCAAGTCGGGTCGGCTACCTCGCTCCCTCCTTCGTCTCGATCGTCTTGAGGGCCTCTTCGGCCGCGTCGCGCACGTCCTTCTCCGCGTCCTTCGTCGCCTCGCGCAGGGGCCCCAGCGCGCGCGCGTCCCCGAGCTGCCCCAGGGCCCACGCCGCCGTCTCGCGCACCTCCTTGTCCGCGTCGCGCCCCAGCGCCTCCGACAGCGGCGAGACGGCCCGGGCGCCGCCCATCTTCCCGAGCACCTCGGCCGCCACTTGCCGCGCCCCAGCGATCCCGTCGCGGAGCACCTGCGCCAGCGCCTCCACCGAGCCCGGGTCGGCGATCTCTCCCAGCGCTTGCCCGGCCGCCTGCCTCACCGCCTCGTCCGGGCCTCCCAGCAGCGGCAGCAGGTTGGGCACTGCCTCCCGCGCCTTGAGCTTGCCCAGCGCCGCCGCCCCCGCCTCGCGCACGTCCTTCTCCGGCGCCTCCAGCAGCGGCAGCAGCGCCGGCACGGCACTTTCGTCCCCCAGCCCGCCCAGTGCTGAGGCGCTACACTTCCGCACGAAAGCGTCCTCGTCCGCCGCGCCCCGCATCAACTCCGGCACCGCCGCGCGACCGGCGATCTGTCCCAGCGCCCGCGCCGCCTCGCCGCGCAGCCAGGCCGGATTGGTCCGCTCCGCGAGGACCTGGATCAAGGGCTCGCCCGCGCGCAGCTCCTTGCGCCGGCCCAGGGCGACGACCGCCGCCTTCCGCACCTCTTCGTTCGTATCGCCCAGCGCCGCCAGCAACGCATCGACAACCTCGGCGCCTTGCATCTGCCCCAACGCCTCGACGGCCGCGGCCCGCGCCCCCGGGTCGCTCTCTTGCAACAACTCCCTCAAGGACGCCAGCGCGTCGGCGCTCTTGAGCGAGCCCAGGGCGTGCAGGGCGGCCGAGCGCACGCTCTCCGCCGGGCTGCGCAACGCGCCGACGAGCGGTTCGACGGCGCGTGCGTCGCCGATCTGGCCCAGGGCCGTGGCCGCCCGCCAGCGCACGTCCGGTTCCTCGTCATCGAGCGCGGCGATGAGCCCCTCCACCGCCGAGGCGGCCTTCAATTCGCCCAGTACGAGGGCCGCCTTTTCGCGCCGGTCCTTGTCCGGCCCGCGCAGGATCGTCAGGAGAGGGCCCACGGCGCGCCGGCCGAGGCGGCGCGTGATGTCGGGGTCCTGCTTCAGCGCGCTCACCGCCTCCTCGACGAGGCTGCGGATCGCCAGCACGCGATACGCTCCCTGCACCAGGAGCAGGTCGATCGTGGTGCGCGCCGCCAGGATCAGATACCCACCGACGACGGAGCCGGGCCCGACCCCCTCGGCGAGCCCCTTCCAGCCGAGCCAGTCGATCAGCGTCCGCGAGACGGCGTCGAGCGTGAAGGCGAACCAGGCCGCCAGGGAGCGGTCGCGGGCCCCTTCGTGGATGGTAAACAGCCCGGGGCTCAGCCGGTGGAGCGTGTCGAACAGCAGCGGGAAGAGAATGAGGAGTTGCGCCGCGGCCAGCAGCGCGCTGACGCGCAGGTCGGGGAGCAAATCGGGGTCGGTGTTGTCGAGCTTGCGGACGATCCGCACGCGCTGCTTCTCGTTGGCGGCCCACGCCCGGCCGATGGCCAGCACGCCGAGATAGCCGACGAGGAGCACCGCGAGGCCGAGCCAGGGCACCGGCAACAGGGCGACAAGGTAGATGGCGGCATAGGCCCCGAGCAGGAGGCCGTATCGCTTGAGCGGGTGCGCAGACCCGGCCCCGAACGGCCGGGCCAACGCCACCAGGCCCGCGTCGAGGCTGGCGAAGAAGGGCCGAACCGCGCCGAGGAAGCGCTGCAACGGCTCGATGACGTACGCGCGAAACGACATGAGGGCGGCCTCCCAGACGATGAACGCGGGCCCTGGTGGAGTGGGCATGTTACCCCGTTGACACCGGCGCGGCAAATCGCATGCTGGCGGATGGGGCCCCCGGCGGGTAAAATCATCCTCGCGACGAACCAACCGACGAGCTCGACTGCGAAGGTGTTGCCATGCTGCCCTCTCGACGTTACCTCGCCCCCGGTGCGATCGTGCTCCTGGTACTCGGTCTGCTCGGGGACCGCCCCGCGCCGGCCCAGCCCCCCAACGCCGCCGAGCGCAAGGCCCAGGCGGCGCTCGAGAAGTTGCGCGAGCGCGCCAAGGGCCCTTCCTCCGAGGTCGCCAAGGTGCGCCAGGAACTGATCGCCCTGCGCCTCACCTGCCCCGGCACGCCCACCGCCACGCGGATCAGCGCCGCGCTCGGCGCCCTCCGCTCGCCGCTCGATACGCTGGAAGCACGCACCATCGCCAAGCTCGAAAAGTTCGACTGGCAACCCAAGGAGCTCGTCGGCGTCCTCGGCGAGCACCGTGGCCGGCATGGCGCCGCCGTGAGCTGCGTCGCCATCAGCCCCGACAATACGCTGGTCGCCAGCGGGGGCGCCCACCTTGTGCGCCTCTGGTCGATCGGCACCATGCGCCTCCAGGCGAACCTCGGGCACGGCCATGCGGTCCAGTCGATCGCGTTTAGCAAGAACAGCAAGGCGCTCGTGTCGGGCAACTCCAGTGGCGGGGTCGCCGTCTGGGACATCCTCAAGGACGCCCCGCCGCGCCTGCGCTTCTCGATCTCCGCCGCCAGCAGTCCCGTCTACGCCGTGGCGTTCCACCCCAACAACAAGGTCGTGGCCGCCGGCTGCTACGACAACGCCGTCCGCCTCTACGACGTCGGCGGCAAGACCGCGAAGACGCTCCTCGAGGTCACGAACCACAAGGGGCCGGTGACGGCGGTCGCCTTCTCGCCCGACGGCAAGACGCTGGCCAGCGGCAGCAACGACATGAGCGCCCGGCTGTGGGACTTCGACGGCAAGGAGATCAAGGAGAAGTCGATCCTCGAGGGGCACGCCAGCGCGTTGACTTCCGTGGCGTTCAGCCCCTCGGGCAAGACGCTGGCCACGGGCTGCGGGGACGGCACCATTCGGATGTGGGGGCTCCCCACCGGCCCTCGGCCAAAGGAGCGCCTCGCACACCAGGGCCCCAAAGGCGCGGTCACGTCGATGTCGTTTTCGTCCAGCGGGCAAACCCTGGCGGCGACCTGCGGCGACGAGACCATCCGCCTGTGGGCCGTCGCCGGCCCGCGCCTCAAGGAGCGCGTCAAGCTCGAAGGGCACAAGGGCGTCGTCACGGGCGTCGCCTACTCGCCGAACATGAAGTACCTGGCCTCGTGCAGCAGCGACTGGACGGTGCGCACCTGGGACCTCAACCCGAAGAAGGGCTCGAAGCCCCTGGAGCGCTTCGAGCCGTGGAGCCACCTCAGCGCCGCCTACAGCGTGGCCTTCAGCCCCGACGACCAGACGCTCGTCTCGGGGAGCTACGACCGGATCGTGCGCTTCTGGGACCTGAACCGGGCCGAACCGCGCACGCGCAACTACCTCAAGTTCGACGCGGTGGTCTACACCGTGGCGTATTCTCCCGACGGCAAGCGCGTCGCGGCGGGGGGCCAGACCACGACGGTCAAGCAGTGGGACGCGGCCACCGGCAGAGTGAGGCCCTCGCTTCCCGCCCACCCGAGCCACGTGTTCGGGCTGGCCTATACGCCCGACGGCAAACACCTGCTCACCGGCAGCCACAAGGAACTGCTCCTTTTCGACGCCGTCAAGGGGCAGGAGGTGCGCCGATTCCCGGCGCACGAGACGCCGCTGACGTGCATGGCGACGTCGCCCGACGGGCTCCATGCGCTTTCGGGGAGCGGGGCCTACCTCTACAAGGATGGCAAGATCGTCTACAAGGCCGGGGCCGTCGTCTACACCGACTGCGTGCTGCGGCGCTGGGACCTGGAGAGCGGGGCGGAGGTCTCGGCGATCAAGGACAGCGACGTGCCGTTCTACAGCGCCACGTTCTCGGCCGACAGCCGACAGCTTTTTGCCGGGCCTTACCTGGCGATGATCCGCCGCTGGGCCGTCAAGGACAAGAAGACCGAGGAGCTCCCTCCCTGGAAGGGGAGCGCCGCCTACGTCCATCAGATGCTCGCCTCGCCGGACGGCAAGGCGGTGCTGACGCGCGGGCTGGACGGCAAGGTGATCGTCTGGGAGAAGGCCTCGGGACGGCGGCTCTACGAGTGGACGTTCCAGGAGAACATCGGCCTGATGGCGATCTCGTCGGACAGCCGCCACCTCGCCGTGGGGCTGGTGACCGGCGTCGTGTACGTGATGCGCCTGGCCCCGCCCGGGGGCGGAGCGGGGAAGTGATCGTGGGAACGAGGAAACGCTGAACCGCAAGCGGCGAGCCCAAGTTGAGTGTGGGTG
>JBBSEZ010000474.1:0-7619 GCA_038239195.1 Gemmatales bacterium | reverse complement strand
GTGCTACTTCCTGCGGCACGGCCAGGAGCTGGATACCGATGCCCTGCCCGCGGCGCTGGACGTCCCGCCGATCCGGCAAGCAATGGAGGTGCTCAAAGTGCTGTCCCAGAGCGAGATCGAACGCGAACGCTACGAGTCCGCCCTCCGGGCGGGGTGGGAGCAAGCCACCTGGAAGGAGGAACTGCGGAGGGCCCATGAGGCCGAGCGCCTCGCCGAGGAGGGCGCACGCCTGGCCCGCGAGCAAGGCGAGCTCATCGGCCGCATCCAGATGTGTCAGCGGTTCCTGAAACGCCCCCTCACACCTCGGGAAGAACTGAGTTCCCTCGCGCTGGCCGACCTCAAGGGCCTGGCCGAACAACTCGAACGCGAGGCGACGTCCGACTCCCCCTGAACCGGGAGCGCCGTGCAGCGCTTCCCATCAGGACAGCCCGTCTCCGGAGTGTGACCGGATGGCCGCCACCGACCTCGTCCTCGCGATCACCGGCGCCAGCGGCGCCCCCTACGGCACGCGCCTGCTCGAGGTGCTGCTCCAGGCCGGCCGCACCGTTCACCTGGCGCTCAGCCCCGCCGCCGTCGAGGTCATCGAACGCGAGCTGGGGCGCAGCGTGCGCCTCGACCACTTCGACCTCGCCGACCTGCTCGGCCCCGAGGTCGCGGAGAAGGTGCGCGGCGGGCCGGGCCGGCTCCACTACCACCACTTCCGCAACTTCCAGGCGGGCATCGCCAGCGGGTCGTTCCTGACGGGCGGCATGGTCGTGTGCCCGTGCAGCCTGGGCACGGTCGCCGCCATCGCGCACGGCCTGTCGCAGAACCTCATCCACCGCGCTGCCGACGTCCACCTCAAGGAGAAGCGCAAGCTGGTCCTCGTGCCGCGCGAGACGCCGCTGCACCTCGTCGCGCTGCGCAACCTCGTCGCCTGCGCCGAGGCCGGCGCGGTGGTGCTGCCCGCCATGCCCGCGTTCTACCATCGCCCTCGCTCTTTGCAAGACGCCATCGACTTCGTGGTCGGGCGCGTCTGCGATCAACTCGGCGTCGAGCATCAGCTACTACAGCGCTGGGGAGAGGGGCCCGAGTAGCGGTGCGAGCCATTCTCGTCTTGCCACGCCCCCTCTCCATCGGCTACATCTTGTCTGGCCGAACGCGGCCGTGGCTCCCGCACGCCCCTTTCGCACGGAAGCAAGATGCACGGAACCGCGCTTCGCCGGCCCGCCCTCGCCCTCGCCCTGCCGCTGCTGCTGCTGCCCCTCGGCTGCGACGGCCCCGCTGCCCCTCCGCCCTCGCCCGAGGGGCCAAGCCCCGACGCCGCCAGCCTCTTCGACCCCACCACGGCCGGCACCTTGACGGGACGCATCGCCTGGTCGGGGCCTCGCCCGGTCGTGCCCCCGTTCCGCTCGCGCGCCCGGCCTCTGCTGGGCCGGACGGGCGGCGCGCCCCAGGATTGGCCCAACCCGCACGCCCCACGCATCGGCCCGGCGGGGGAGGTCGCCGGCGCCGTCGTGTTCTTGCGCGGCGTCGATCCCCGCCGCGCCCGACCGTGGGACCATCTGCCCGTCCGCGTGGAGCTGCGCGATCACCAGTTGCACGTGCTGCAGGGGGGCCGCGACGCCGGCCACGGCTTCGTTCGCCGTGGCGACGTCCTCGAAATGGCCTCGGCGCAGGACGTCTTTCACACGCTCCAGGCTCGCGGAGCTTCTTTCTTCGCCCGGGCTTTCCCCGAGCCCGGCCCGACCTGCACGCAGGCCTTGCTGGCGCCCGGCGTGGTCGAGCTGATGAGCGGTTCGGGGGCGTACTGGATGCGCGCCCATCTCTTCGTGGACGATCACCCCTACTACGCCCGCTCCGGCGCCGACGGGCGCTTCGCCCTGGAGCGCGTGCCGCCGGGCGACTACGAACTGGTGTGCTGGCTGCCCGACTGGCGCACCGCCGAGCGGGAGCTGGACGCCGACTCCGCCCTGGTCTGGCGCCTGAAGTTCCACCCGCCCTGGGAGACGGTCCAGCGCGTGCGCCTGGGGGCGCGCGAAAGAAAAGCAATCGACGTCGCGGTCGCGGCGCCCTGAGGGGCCCGGGGCGAGTGGGCGCCCTTCTCAGAATTGGTGCCTCCTGCTACAGTACCTACTCGGAGCAACAATCCGGCCCGGGCCGGGGCTCACAGCAGACGGAGGTGGGTGTGGCATCCATCAACTTCAGCCAGTTGCGCAGGGGCATGGTCATCGTCGGCGAGGATGGGCAGCTGTACTCGGTTGTCGATCGCGACTTGAACACGCCCGGGAACTGGCGCGCCATTCTCAACTTGAAGCTGAAGAACCTGAAGACCGGCGCGCTCACCCCCAAGCGCGTTCGGCCCGACGACAAGGTCGAGCAAGCCTACCTCGACCGCCGCGCCATGCAGTATCTCTATCAAGAAGGCAACGACTACGTCTTCATGGACAAGGAGACGTTCGACCAGATCACGCTCAACCGCGAGTGGGTCGGCGAGCTCATCCTCTACCTCAAAGAGAACGACGACGCCCAGGTCACCTTCTACGACGGCAAGCCGCTCAGCCTCGAATTGCCCGCCACGGTGGAGCTGAAAGTGATCGAGACCGAGCCATCGGTCAAGGGCGCCACGGCGGCGGCGCAGTACAAGCCCGCCACGCTGGAGACGGGACTGAAAATCACCGTCCCGTCCTTCGTCGGCGCCGGCGAGGCGATCGCCGTCGATACGCGCACCGGCGAATACCTCAGTCGGGTGAAGTAAAGCGAGCGGCAGGCAAAGGCCTCCCTGTAGGACGGCCCTCCTGAGAGGCTGTGAATTTATTCCAGATCACCCCGTCAGCGGACCATCGAATAAGGACTTACGGCGATGATCGGGGATTAATTCACAGGCTCTGAGCCGTTCTACAGCAAACCAACTCCTGCCGGTCGCGTAACGGACAACAGACACGAAGCCCCCAGTTTCGGAGCGAATCAGTGGCCTCGATCAACTACAGCCAGGCCCGCAAGGGAATGTTCATCGTCGAGGACGGCCAGCTCTTCCTCGTGATCGAGCGCGAGCTGAAGACGCCGGGCAACCTGCCGTCCAAGCTTACGCTGACGGTGAAGAACCTCAAGACGGGCTACGTCGCCAAGAACCGCGTCCACCCCGAAGACAAGGTCGAGCAGGCCTACCTCGAGAAGCGGGAGATGCAATATCTCTACTCCGAGGGCGACGGCTTCGTCTTCATGGACAAGGAGACGTTCGACCAGATCACGCTCAGCCGCGAGTGGGTCGGCGACCTCATCCTGTACATGAAAGAGAACGACGACGCTCAGGTCACGTTCCACGACGGCAACCCGGTCGGCATGGAGCCCCCCGCCACGGTCGCGCTCAAAGTCGTCGAGACCGAGCCGGCGATCAAGGGCGCCACGGCGCAGACGCAGTACAAGCCCGCGACGCTGGAGACGGGGCTGAAGATCACGG
Organism: Gemmatales bacterium; assembly: GCA_038239195.1. Classification (GTDB taxonomy): domain Bacteria; phylum Planctomycetota; class Planctomycetia; order Gemmatales; family Gemmataceae; genus JBBSEZ01. Next base: position 4,180 of record JBBSEZ010000474.1, on the reverse strand, counting down.
TGCCGCCGTTCATCGCCATCGGCGAGATCGTCTCCGTCGATACCGAGACCGGCAAGTACCTGGGGCGGGCCAAGTAGGCCCTGGGCCGCCTCTCCGCCGGGAGGGCTTGAGGAAACTCGCGGCCCCGACGGCGCAAGGACGCGGAGCGCCCCAGGGCCCAGGTCGTTGGAATTGCCTCGATTTTCGCTGGCGTTTGGCCCCGGGCCCAGTAAACTGGCCAGGGGGTCGCATCGCAAACGCCGGCGAAGGAGAGGCATGCCATGAAGCGACGGGCATGGGGGGCAGCGCTGGTGCTGGGCCTGCTGGTCCTGACGGGTTCGCCCCGGCGCGCCGAGGCGGAAGTCGCGGCGGTGGACGAAGGCGCCATCGAGAAGGCCATCGAGCGCGGCGTCGCTGGCCTGCGGAAGATGCAGCGGCCCGACGGCACCTGGCCGCACGACAACATCGGCGCCACCGCGCTGGCCGGCGTCACCCTCCTGGAATGCGGCGCGGGCGCTGACGACAAGGCGGTCAAGGCCGCTGCCGTGGCGGTGCGCAAGCAAGTGCCCACGCTGACCAGCACCTACGGGCTGTCGCTCGCCATCCTGTTCCTCGACCGGCTCGACGACCCCGCCGACACGCCACTGCTCGAGTCGATGACGTTCCGCCTCCTGGCCGGGCAGGTCAACGGCGGTTGGGGCTACGACTGCCCGAACGTCCCGCCCGGCGAAGTGCGCCGGCTGACGGCCATCGCGGCCGGCAAGGGGATGAAGGGGGCCGAGTTGGTCGGCCGACGCGACCTGCCGAAGTTACCTCCCAAGGGGGAGCGCAACGCCGCCCATCTTTCGCGCGAGGTTCGCGATCAACTCGTTCTCCTGAGCGCCGGCGTGGCGCCCGGGGGGCTCGTTCCTGTCTCGCCCGACAACTCGAACACGCAATTCGCCGCCATCGCCCTCTGGATTGGCCGGCGCTATGGCCTGCCGGTTCAGCAAGGCCTCCTCCGCGTCGATGCGGCCTTTCGCGCCTCCCAGAACCCCGACGGCGGGTGGCGCTACGTGGGGGCGGGGATGCCCCCGCCCGTGATGGGGCGAGGAGGCGTGCTGCCCCCGGGCTTCGCCTCCACGGCGACGATGACCTGCGCCGGCGTCATCGGCCTCGCGGTGGGACACGGCGGGGCCTCCGACTTCCTCGCCAAGGCCGGCAAGGGAGCCAAGCCCAAGCCGCGCGACCTCAGCAAGGACGCCCACCTGGTGCGGGGGCTGCAACGGCTGGAGACCGCCGTCGGCCAGCCGACCAGCGCCTGGAAGGAAAAGGGCCCCAAGCCTGCCCCGCCTGGCATGAGCGGCAAGGCCTACTACTTCCTCTGGTCGCTGGAGCGCGTGGCCGTCGCGCTCGACCTGAAGACCATCGGCAAGAAGGACTGGTACGGCTGGGGCTCCGAGGCGCTCCTCGCCAACCAGGGGCGCGACGGCTGCTGGCGCGGCGAGTTCGGCGAGTGTGGCGCCGACACGTGCTTCGCCCTGCTCTTCCTCAAGCGCTCCAACCTGACGCGCGACCTCACGTCTCGGCTGCGCGGGCTCGACGAGAGGGCGATGCGCGCCGGCCTCAAGGACGGCCCCGCCGTCAAGGACCGGCCCGGCAAGCCCCTCGATACGACCGGCTTCGGGAAGAAGGAGCCACCCGACAAGGAGCGCCCGGTGAAGGGCACCGAAAAGCCCGGAGGCCGGGAGGAGACGGCCGGCCGGATGGGCAAGGAGCTCGTGGGCGCCAGCGGCGAGCGGCGGGCGGAGTTACTGCGCAAGTTGCGCGACGGCAAGGGCGGCGATTACACCGACGCGCTGGTGTCCGCCATCCCCAAGTTGGAGGGGGCGACCTTGCGGCTGGCGCGCAACGCCCTGGCCGAGCGGCTGGCGCGGATGACGGTCGCCACCTTGCGGAAGTACCTCAAGGACGAGGACGCCGAGGTGCGTCGCGCCGCCGCGCTGGCGAGCGCCGTCAAGGAGGGCGGCAAGGCCCTCGTCCCCGACCTGATTCGCCTGCTGAGCGACCCCGAGACGATCGTCGAGCGGGCCGCCCACGGGGCGCTCAAGGAACTGAGTGGCCAGGACTTCGGCCCCGCTGCCGACGCCGGCCGGGCCGAGCGCGACCGCGCCATCGCCAACTGGCTGGCCTGGTGGAAGAAGAACGCGCGCGAGTGACGTAGGCCTCTCGCCCTGACGTCTGGGCGAACCGGCTGCGCGCGGTCGGTTGCGCGCTCGCAGGGTGGGCCCGCTCCCCGTTCCTTTCGCGCTGACTCCGCAACGGTCGGCACGCGTTGCTGCTGGCCTGTTCGATTCCTGGGCTTGCGCCGCCAACTTCTCCTCCGAAAGGCGTGCCAGAACTGCCAGGGGGCCCCGGCACGGCGAAAATGGGTGTCCCGCCTCCCGCCAAATATGCCTCTCCGGACAACGGTCTCACCTTCGACGTGACGGGGGGGAAACAGACTTTTGACATTCCGCTTACCCCGTGAACCGAAGCATCTCCTAGCATTCGCTTGTTGTGCAAGAACGGCAACAGCGCTGGCACCAATCTGAGCAGACAGGCCGGGCCGACCAACACCCGGTCGGCTAACTTCACGGCCTTCGGACTGAACAGGGGCTTTCGGGGGCTGTCGCTGGCCACGGCCGAGGCCCCAGGGACTGTGCGGCTCTGGCCACCGCAGTCGCGGGCTGCTGGTGACTGAGGTGGCCGGCTGCGGTCAGTTCTCCCGCAACATGCCTTCCGACCCCAACTACTGGCTCGTGGTCTGCGCACGACCGAGTTGGGATGCGCGACCCGCGGGCCACCGAGGTGACCTTCCGCGCCGCCAACCGCTCCTGGGTGCGCCCTGTCCACCCCGGCGGCGGCCCCCTGTGCAGCAACGCCAGGCGCGCCCATTTCGGTCTGGGGAAGGCCGAGCACATCGACTCGATCCGCGTGCTCTGGCCGGAAGGGGTGGCCGAGGTCTTCGCGGCATCAGGCGTTGATCGCTACCTCGAACTGCGTCACGCGATCACCCGGCGTACCTCGCCGGTTCGCCGTCCTGGCGAAAGCGCGAGCCCTTGCCAACCTCCTGCCTCAATCAATATACTCCTTCTACCTTCTTCTTTCGCTCCGGGGCCGACCATCCCACGGCGCCCCTGACGACGACCATCACACAAGGACGAACTGCGTGGGTGAGCCTGCGCCTTCGGACTGCCTTGGCCAGCCTCTCCACGGGTTATGGGCTCGCAACGGTTGCGAGCTCGTTCATCCCTCCCCCCGTGCTCGGAAGGAGGCCCCATGATTCGGTTGTCGAGGAAGAGACGCGCGTTCACGCTGATCGAGCTGCTGGTGGTGATCGCCATCATCGCCGTGCTCATCGGCCTGCTGCTCCCCGCCGTCCAGAAGGTGCGCGCAGCCGCCGCACGCATCGCGTGCGGCAACAACATCAAGCAGTTCGGCACGGCGATCCACAACTACGCCAGCACCTACAATGGCGTCCTCCCCGGCCTGGAAACGTACTATCCGAACGGCGGGCTCGGTTGGTGCCCGTTCTGGTACGTGCTCCTGCCCTACGTCGAGCAGGACGCCCTCTACAAACAGGCGATCGGTTCGGGCGCTGGGTGGGGCAACGGCGTCAACACCGCCATCGTCAAGCTCTACCTCTGCCCGGCGGACTCCACGGCCACCAACGGCCTGTGTACCACGGGAGCAAAGGGCTGGGGCGCCACCAGTTACGCGCCGAATTACTGGCTGTTCGGCACGGCCAGCGATTCGCACAACGCCGGTCTTGCCCCTTTCAACATCGGGAACATTCCCGACGGCGCCTCCAACACGCTGGCGATCACGGAGCGGCAGTCTTCGTTCCCGAGCTACAATAGCTGGGGCAACTCCTGGATCTACCCGTCCGGTGGTCCCTGGACCGTCGGCGTCGAAGGGTCGGTGTACGGTTACAATGGGTTGTATCTGCCGCAAATCGGCTTTCCCGCCACTCAGATGCACCCCTACTACGCCAACTCCCCCCACACCGGCGTCATCCTGGTCGGCCTTGCCGACGGGAGCGTCCGGGGCGTTTCGGCTGGCGTGAGTCAAAAGACCTGGAGTTGGGCCTGCACCCCGAACGACGGCAACCCGCTGCCGTCCGACTGGAACTAGACGACCGTTTCACAAATGCCTCGCCCGTGCGGCACCCGGGCAGCCC
>JBBSEZ010000473.1:0-7668 GCA_038239195.1 Gemmatales bacterium | reverse complement strand
GGAGGTTCTTCTTGCACATCGGGCACGTCAACATGGTGCGGGCTCCTTAGTGGGCCCGGTTAGCGACGCTTCGCAGAAGCGTGGGGGCGGCAACGCTTCTTCGAAGCGTCGCTAACCGCGGGGCCCCTTACAGCAAATACGCGTAGTTGAGCAGCTTGTCGTTGAGGAGGGCGCTTGCCTCCTCCATCTTCTTGCGATCGCCGCTGCCCATCGCCTGGCGCACCTGCCGGCACAACTCTTCGAGGTCGCGGCGGTCCTCGGCGTTCTCGATGCGCGGCACGACGTCCTGCTCGGTCTTCTTCAGCACCTCGATCGCGTCCTTGTACTCCTGCGTGCCCTCCAGCTCCATCGTCTGGTTGATGAGCCCCTTGTTGATCTCCTTCATCTTGATGAGCTGGGAGGCGGTCAGCTCGTTGTCGCCCGACTGCTGGATGGAGAAGCGCTTCTTCTGACCGGCGTGGACGTCGTGGATCACCACCGTCAGGATGCCGTCGTCGCCGTACTCGAAGCTCACGTCCAGCCCGCCGTCGCGCTGCGAACGGGGCGGCTTGAACTCCCAGGGGATCTCGGCCAGCTTCACGTTTTCCGGGCTGTCCGGCGTGTCGTAGACGTCGCCCTCGAAGATGCTGATGAGCACCCGGTCGGCCGGGTCGGCCACCGGGTAATAGGTCTTCGTGAACGAGCAGGGGATGTCGGCGCCGCGCTTGATGATCGGGTCGAGGAAGACGCGGTTGGTGCGCTGGTCGACCGGGTTGGCGCACAGCGAATGCTCCAGCTTGACGCTGTAGGCGTAGTTGTCCAGCCCCGGCGCTCCTTGCAGGATCGCCGCCACGATGGCCGCCCCCTGCGCCACGCACGTCATCGGATCGACCTTCTCGAACGGCTCCGGCTCCTTGCCCGCCAGCTTCTCCGAGACGTAGCGCTTCACCAGCGGGATCTTGCTCGTCCCCCCCACCAAGAGCACACGGTCGATGTCCTTGGGGCGCAGGCCGCGCAGCTTGAGCGCCTCGTCGATGGCCGTGCCCGACTTCACCACCAGCGGCATGATGATGCGCTCGAACTGACTGCGGTCGATCTCCTCCTCCAGGCTCAAGTGGCGCTCCGGCACCAGTTCGGCCTTGCGGGCGAAGGCGGTCTGCTCCCCCGAGAGGTCCATCTTGGCCTTCTCGACGGCCAGCATGAACTGCTGCCTGTAGGGCGAGTTGAGGATGTCGTAGCCCGTCTTCTCCTGGAAGCGCTCGCCGAGCACCTTGCCCACCGCGGTGTCGATGTCGTCCCCGCCCAACTTGCCGATGCCCTTGCTCGACACCTCCTCGAAGATGCCGTGATGAATTCGCAGGACAGTGACGTCGAGCGTGCCGCCGCCGAAGTCGTAGACGAGCACCGTCTGGTCGTCCTGGGCGTTCAGGCCGTAGCAGATGGCCGCCGCCGTCGGCTCGTTGATGAGCGTGAGCACCTGCAACCCGGCGGCGCCAGCGCAGAGCTTGGTGGCGTGCCGCGCCAGCCCCTTGCTGTTGGCGGGGATGGTCACCACCGCCTTGAGGAACGACTCGTTGAGGTACTGCTCGGCGTCCTTTTTGAGGAGGCTGAAGAGCATAACGGCGATCTGCTCGGTGCGCAGGTTCTGCCCGACGAGCGGCACGCGCTCGGGGGTGCCGAGGATGCGCTTGATCGAGCGGATCGAGCGTTGCTCGTCGAAGTTTTCCTTGGCCTCGTGCCCGAAGGCCAGGGTGCCGTCGCGGCGCAGCGTAACGATCGAGGGCGTCCACTTCTGGCCCTCGTGGTTGGGCACCACCTCCGCCTGGCCGTACTGGAAGTTGGCCACGACCGAGTTGCTGGTGCCGAAGTCGATCCCGATGTACGGCATCTCGTTAGCCCTTAGTTCTTAGTCCTTAGTTCTTGGTCCTTCGTCCAAGGTAGCAGGCGAGGGGCATTCGTTGCTACTGGCTACGGACTACTGGCTACGGACTACTCGGAGACGATCACCTTGGGACGGCGCAAGACGAAGTCGGGTTGCTGGCTGGCGTAGCCGCGCTCGCGCTGCTCGGCCACCAGGAGCGGGCCCATGCCCTCGACGCGGGCGCTGCCCACGCGCTCGTGCAGGGCGGGGTTGTAAGGCGTGCCGATCACGGCGTCGTATTCCTTGATCCCGTGCCGGTTCAGGGCGGTCTGCACCTTGCGCGACTCGACCTCCACGCCCTCGGCCCAGCGGCCGAGCGCCTCGGCGTCGCCGACCGGGGGGCGCGCGGCCACGATGTGCTGGAGGTCCTGGTGGAACTCGAGCAATTCGTTCAGCAGGCCGAGGCTGAACTTCTTCTCGCCCTGGATCTCCTTGCGCATGTCCTGGTAGGCGCGCTGGGTGTCGGCGGCGAAGCTGTTGAAGCTGGTCTTCAGGTCGTCGCGCAGGCGGTTGAGCGTCTGCTCGAAGAGCTTGTGCTGCGCCTCGTTGCGCCCGCGCAGGGAGATGAAGGCCTCGATGAGGTTCAACAGCGTCGAGGAGCCCAGCGCCTGGAAGTCGGGGGCCCTTGACGTGGGCTCGGCCGTCCCCACCTTGTCGTCGTTCATGCCAGGGCATCCTGTGGTGCAAGGGATGAGGTGGGCCCGGCCGGCTGCAACAGGCCCGGCGCCCAGGGGTCCAGAGGTTGTTGTATGAGCCGGTCCAGAAGCGTCGGCACCGCCGGCAGTTCTTGGGGCACCGGCGGGACCACCAACGCGTCGCGCAGGGCGTTGACGTCCGGCACGTCCACGGCGGGCACGTAGTCGGCCAGGGGCTTCTCGCTGTCGAGGGGCTGCCACATCCGCCCTGCCGCCCCGTCCAGCCCGTAGCGCTGCGCGAGTTGGGCCAGGATGCCGTCCGTCGTGTCCGAGTTCAGGCTCGAGGCGTCGGCGCGAATGCGCTTGTCGTTCTCGGTCAGGGCCTCGCGCGCCCAGTTGACGTCTTCGAGCGGCACCTTGATCTGCTGGCGCCGCGCCCACTTGATGCGCTCGGCCCAGTGCTCCTCGATTTCCTTTTTGTTGGCCGACTTGTCCACGCCCAGCAACAGAAACGGCCCCACCTGCTCGCGCGGCAGCGTGGCCAGCTCCAGCACCACAGGCTCGGGGGCCTTTCCCATTGCTCCTCCACGGCAAAACGGCACGGTGGCCGTTCCCTACCCTATTCTCCACCCGACGCTTGTCATTTTACGTCCCCATTGACCGGCACGCCTCCATCTTCCGGTCGATGTGGTCCGCCAGGTCGCGCACGATGCGGCGATGCTCCTCGCTCGTCACCAGGGGAAGGCACTTGCCGGTGATGCGGCGCAACTTCTGGAACTCCTTGATGAGGTCGCGCATCACCTCGCGCACCGCCGACCAGTTGATCTGATAGTCCGGCAAGCGACGCACCTGGTCGATGACCTTGCTCATCTGCTCGGTGAGCTGATCGCACAGGTTGCCCATGAGCGGGATCACGTTGCCGACCATGCTCACCGCCCGGTCGTCCACGCGGGCGTCTCCCGGGTAGCGCTTGCGGATGCGCTCGATGTCCGTCAGCAGGCGCTCGATGTCGTTGAGCCCCTTCACCTCGATCAGGTCCAGTTCGTAGAGGTCGTACTGCGGCTCGTTGGGCCGGGCGCGGCGCAACTGCTCCAGGGCCCGCCGCGCGTCCTGCGGGCGCTTCGATTGCACGTACAGGTGAAACAGCCGCTCCAGGACGTCGGGGTCGTTCGGCCGCAGGTGCGCCGCGCGCTGAACGTAGCCCAGGGCGCTGGCCCACTTCTCCTTTTCGCTGTACTTGTTGGCCAGCCGGCTCAAGCTCTCGTAGGAGAGCGATTCCAGGTAGCGCGGCAGGTCCGACGGCGCGGGGACCTGCGAGCCCAGCAGGTCAAAGTAGCGATTCCAGTGCGGGTCGGCCTGCGACAGCTCGCCCTTCAGCTCGTACGTCAGCGCCAGGTTCTGGTGCAGGCGCGGGTCGTTGGGCGCCAGTTTCAGCGCCCCGGTGAAGTTGCGCAGCCCGCTGTCGAAGTCCTGCGTCAGGCACGCGCAGCAGCCCAGCATGTTCAACAGCGCCACCTGCTGGTTGCGGCTGGCGCTGCGGTCGCGAACCAGCGGGCGGAGGAGCGTTTCCGCATCGACCCACAGGTAGCGGTCGATCAGTTCCTTGCCCTTGACGAGAACGGCGTCGAGGTAGGCCTCGCGGACGGCAGCGCTACGCGGGCGGGCGTTGGTCAGGGCTTGCAGCAGGGCATGCACGGTGTCGAGCTGGCCGAGGCTGCGCACCACCTTGAGCAGGCGCTGCTCGTCGGCGGGGGTCAGCTCGGCGAGTTGCGCGGCCGACGTCTGGGCCCCGTTGTTCGGCATGCACACCTGGAGAAGCGACTGCAACACTTCCAGAAAGCGGCGCTCCTCGGCGCCGGCCACCGGATCGACGGCGGCGCGCTGGGCGACCAGTTCGAGGCCCTTCGGGATGAGGGCGTAGCACGCCTCCACGCGCCCCAGGGTCAGTTGCGTCAGCAGCAGGTTGTAACAGGCCTCGTACGACGCGTTGTCCATCTGCCACGCGCGGGCGAGCTCGCCCTCGGCCTGGGCGAGGTTGCCCTCCTGCAACGACAACAGCCCCATCTGGAGGATGACGTTGGCATCGGGGCGCACGATCTTGCGGAGGGCGGCGCGGGCCTCGGCCGTCTTGCCCTGTCGCTTGTACGCCAGCGCCAGGAGATAGACGACGTTGGGGTCGCTGCATCCCGCACTCACCGCGCGGTCGAGCACCTGCGCCGCCGCCTCGTAGCGCGAGGCCGGCTGCGCGGAAGGCGCCGTCGGGGAGGGGTCGGGAGGCATCGCACAGGCCCTCGTCAAATCGACACCGCGAGAATGGCCACTATTTTACGTGCTCGAAGAGCAACCGTTGCCCGGCCTTGACCAGGGCCAGCGTCAACAGCCCGCCGAGGCGGCGCTCGCGCAGGCCGAGCTTGCCCGCCTCGCGGAAGCGGTCGGCGGCCTGCTCGTAGCGCTTGCCCTCGTACGCGAGCAGGCCCGAAAGCAGGACCGTCTGCCGGAGCACGTCGTCGAGGTGCCACTCGGCCCGCCGCTGGGCATCGAGGGTGGTCCACCACTTGATCGAGTCGTCGTAGGCACCCCGGGCAAAGCTCAACTGCCCGAGCAGGGCCCGCGCGTACGGCGCCGACGGGCCCTTTTCCGCGGCGGCCACCCGCTGGAGCGCCGTCCGGGCGGCGTTCGGGTTGGCGAGATGGACGTGGGCCCACGCCATCACGTACTGGCTCTCCAACTCGAGGGTCGGGTCCGAAGCGGCCCGCTGGCCAAGCTCCAGGGCCCGTTCGTAGTCCCTGGCGGCGAGATGGCAGACGGCCCCGAGGAAATGGAAACGCGCATCCTGGACGGCCGGGCGGTTCATGAGCGGGGCCTGCGCCGCCAGCGCCTCGCGGTCGCCGAGTACCGAGCGCACCGCCGCCAGGCACCAGAGCGCCTCCACGTGGTCGGGGCCCTCGTGCAGGCACTGCTGGAGCAGGTGGAGCGAGGGCGCCAGGGAAGGAGCGGAAGGGGCGACGTTCCCGTCCTTTTGCCACCCGCGGGCGGCCTCGCGCAGCGCCAGCCGCGCTCCCAGATAGGCCACGGCCGCCTTGAGAGGGCCGTTCGTCAGGCCGAGGGCGCGGTCGATGGCCTCGGCGCGGCGCTCGGCGTTGCCGCGCTCCTGTTCGATGATGGCCTGGCGCACGAGCGGCCAGTGGTCGTGGGGGGCCAGCCGCTGCCAGCCGCCAAGGAGGTCGAGGGCCCGGTCCATCTCCCCGCGGCGGTAGTGCAGACAGGCCAGCCGATCGTGCCCCGTCACGCTCGCCGGGGCCAGCCGGAGCAGCACCTCCACGCACGCCCGCGCCTGGTCCTTGCGCCCGGCCTCTTCTTCCTGGCGCGACCGCTCCAGCAGGAACGCCTCGCCCTTCGGCGGGTATTCCGAGCCCATCTCGGCGGGGAACTGGCCCGGCGCCTCCACGGCGCTGCGTTCGAGATATTTGTGCTCGACCTCGTCGAAGTTCCACTGCTGCGTCGCGAAGAACGCTCGCGCCGGCCCGCTGTCGCGGAAGGCAAGCGAGTAGAGCGGCAGGTCGCCCGGAATGCTCAGGTTGTTCGACGTGGCGCCGCGGACGTAGAGCCAGGCGTACACCGGCTTCACGCGGTCGGGGAAGGTCGTGGCGAGATGGGCGTAAGCGGCCGCCGCGTTCGCGTCGGTGCTGTTTACCGAGGCGAGGGTGTCGCAGAGGAGGAGTTGCTCGTCGATGCCCAGAGGGACGTTGAGGGCCCGCGCCTCCGCCATGACGGCGTTGAGCAGGCCGGCCCACTCGGCGTTGCCGATGACGGGATAGCGCGCCATCAGGCGGATGGCCCAGACGACGTTGCGCGGTTTGTCGTCGGCCTGCGTCGGCTTGCCGAGCGCGCCACAGAGGGCGAGGTAGCCGGCCGTGAGGGGGTCTTTCGGGTCTTCCTGCTCCAGCGCGATGCGGAGCTGTTTGTAGGCCTCGTCGTAGCGCTTCAGCCGGGCCAGCGACAGCCCGTAGCCGCGCAGGAGAACGACGGTGGGCGGGCACTCCTGGAGCAGCTTGGCGTACAGGTCGGCCGCCTCGACGAACTTCTCCTGGCGATAGAGGGCCGTGGCCAGGGCGAGCTGGCCCTGGCGGACGATCGCGGCGAGGTCGCTGCCCAGCAGGGGGCAGACGTAGCGATACTTCATGGCCAGGCGGCGCACGTAGGAGCGAGCCTCGGGGAACGCCTCGACCCAGGCGCGCTCCGGCGCGTGCAGCCACATGCTCAGCCCGCGATTGCCGAGGGCGCGCTGGAGGGCGCGCATGGCCATGCCGCTGTCCCCGCCGGCGGCGACCAGCGAGATGCCCATCTGCCAGGTGATGAAGGGGCAGCTCCCATCGACGCGGTTGGCGTCGGCGAGGAAGCGCAGGCCCTCCTGCGGCTTGCCGAGGCGGTGGTAGAGCCCCCCGAGGTAGAAGGCGGGGTCGATGATCTGCTTGCCGACCTTCTCGTGCGCGGCGGTCAGGGCGGCGACGGCCAGCTCGACCTCGCCCTGGCGGACGTGACACAGGCCCTGCCAGAACGAGGCCTCGGGGCAAGGGGTGCCGGGCTGCTCCTCGCCGGCGGAGGCCATCTTGAAGGTGCGCTGGAGCAGGGCGAACACGGCGTCGGTGTGTTCGGGCCCGCCGGAGAACTGCCGGCGCACCTCGGCGAGCATGTTCTCCACGACGCGGGCGCGCTGCTCGGCCTCGTTGAGGTCGAGCAATTCCCCCGCCTCGCAGAGGTGGTCGAACGCCTTCTCGAAGCGCTTTTCCTGGAGCGCCTCGTCGCCGGCCTGCTGATGGCACTCGCCCTCGGCGTGGCGGAGGCGGCCCTTCCAGGCGTCGGAGAGGTTGGGGCGCCGCAGCGACCGAATAATCTCCAGGGCCTCTTCCCAGGAGCCCGCTTCGAGGAGGCGCTGGGCGCGCGCGAACGCCCGACGGCGGCGCGGCCCCGGGCCGAACGCCAGCCAGAGGAGGAGCCCTAGCCCGATCAGCAGCACGGCCCCAGCGGCGATGGCGATTTGAATCACGGTTGCAAACTCTGCGCAGGGTGGTCGGGCGCCGAACGTCGGCCCCGTTTAGCGACGCTTCGCAGAAGCGTCCGGCCCGCACGCTT
>JBBSEZ010000472.1:0-7680 GCA_038239195.1 Gemmatales bacterium | reverse complement strand
AGGCAGGCGTCCGCTTCATCGAGGTGACGATGGGCGGGTGGGACCACCACAGCAACCTCAAGGGGGCCCTGGCCAACCATTGCGCGGCCATCGACAAGCCGATCGCCGGCCTCCTCGCCGATCTGAAGGGGCGTGGCCTGCTCGACGACACGCTGGTCCTGTGGGGCGGCGAGTTCGGACGAGCCCCCTCCGCGCAGGGCGACGGCCGCGACCACAACAACAAGGGCTACACCACGTGGATGGCCGGCGGCGGCGTCAAGGGCGGCCTCGCCCACGGCAAGACCGACGACCACGGCTACGAGGCCATCGAGGGCAAGGTTCACGTGCACGACTGGCACGCGACCATCCTCCACCTGCTCGGCCTCGATCACGAGAAGCTGACGTACCGGTACGCCGGCCGCGACATGCGGCTGACCGACGTAAAAGGGAACGTCGTCAGGGCGATCGTGGGGTAACGCGCCAGCCTGGGCCAGCCGTTGTCGCGCACCGGACGAGCTTGGCGCGCGTCGGTCCCATCGCCCACCGCGTGTCGGGCCGCCTCGGCCCGGCCCTCTTCGAGGGCCCGAGCCGGGCCTTCTCCGCCACCGGCAGCGCAGCCGAACCCATTCGGAAGCGTCATCGTCGCCCGCGCAGTGGCCTTAGCCTACAAAGAGCGCTCTTTGTCGGGCGCCAACGCGGGCTCGCGTTCCCCTCGAGCGCGGCCTCCAGGGAACGCTCGCGTCGGACGTCTCGCGCCCCGGCCTCGAACCGGCGGACGGCGGAGGCCAGAACGTTGGCCAGGATGGCACGGGGCCAGGCGAGCCGTTCGGCCTCGCTTGTCCCGAGGACTGCGGCCGTGCCTCGTGAGCCTGGAGTAGCGCCTGCTGAACGACGTCCGAGGCACCCCGTTTCACCTGGAGGCGTGGGCCGAACTGGGCGCGTGCGAGCAGACGGAGGTAGTCCCGGTACGCTTCCAGGGGCCGGTCGTTGGCGTTAGCCGTGCGGTCCACGGGAGATCTCCACGTACCACGGGCTGGCGGGACGCTGGCTCGCAGGCCCTTCGCTCGACCGCTGCCGAAGGCGACGAAGTTCAAGCATTCAAAGAGAGGAAATGTTGGTTCGATGCGGCATCCGCGCAGCGAAGCGAGCTCGCGTCCCCGCAGAGCGACAGCGCCAGGACGCAGTCCAGCGAGCTCGCGTTGCTCCTGGCAACGGATCGGTTGCCGCATCGCCTCCACGAGCTCGGCCGAGTGTTGACCGGCTCTCGATTTGCTCGCTGCCGGGAATGCGCGTCGGTCTCCTCGCAGGCGAGGTGTCGGAGCGACGCATGCAAGGTGCTGTTCGGCGGCCAAGCCGAGATGCGCGCGGCTTCCCCGGTTCGGGGCACCGGGCCCCACCTCAGAAACGCGCTGAGGTGTGTCGGACCGGAGCGCGCTAGAAAGGGTTGTTCACCAGCGGCCCCGTCGGGGTTATCCGATTGCAGTGCCTGGCCAATCGGCACTTCGAATGGCGGTCGGCAGCCAGCAAAGACGCACCGCCGCCTTCGCCCCATCTCGACGACTGCTTCGCCCGACCGGACGCGAGCGGGGCGGCGGCGCGAAGCAGGGCCGGTGGGCAGGCGGGCGGCGCACGGACGTCAAGGAGGAGAGTGGACCTGCTGGAATCTCCAAAGCCCACGCGTACAAAAGCCGTCAGACACCAGGGCAGGAGCCCGACCTCGCCCTGTTCCTTCTGGTAAGAGACTTCCGATGGCCGGCAAGGTGCAGAAGATCGACCTCGTTTCGCAGGCCTTTGCGCGGGACCCGTTCCCGACTTACGCCAGCTTGCGCGAGGCGGGACCGGTGTTCCAGACCAGGCTGCCGCTCTTGGGCAAGACCTGGGTGGCAACGACCTACCACGCGGCCGGCGAAGTCCTGAAGGACGATGAGACCTTCGTCATGGAGGCGAAGAAGGTGGGGAAAACCCTCTTTAGCGGAATCCTCCGGTTGATGCCCCGCACCTTGCAGGTGGTCTCCGAACACATGCTCACGCGCGACAACCCGGACCACCGCCGCCTGCGCCGCCTGGTCGAACAGGCCTTCAGCCGGCACAGCGTCGAGAACATGCGCGGCCGCATCGGCGTCCTCTGTGACGGCCTCCTCGACGGCCTGGCCAGCAAGCAAACCGTGGACCTGCTGGATGAGTGGTCTCGGCCCCTGCCGGTGGCGGTCATCTGCGAGCTGCTCGGCTTGCCCGACGAGGATCGACCGAAGTTCACCCGCTGGGCCAACGCGCTTTTCTCTTCGATGTCTGTGTTCGGCATGCTGCGGGCCTTGCCCGCGATGTTCAGGCTCGTGAAGTATTTCCGGCGGCACTTCGAGCAATGCCGGCAACAGCCGCGCCCTGGGTTGATGACCGCCCTGGTCCAGGCCGAGCAGGACGGCGACAAGCTGAGCGAACACGATCTGCTGGCCATGGCGATCCTGCTGCTGATCGCTGGCTTCGAGACAACGGTGCATCTGCTCAGCGGAGGCACCCTCGCCCTGATGAAGACGCCGGAGCAAAAGGAGCGACTCCTGAACGACTGGTCCCTGTTGCCGCCGGCGGTGGAGGAGTTGCTTCGTTTCGTCAGCCCGGTCCACATGGCTCAACCGCGTTACGTGAGCCGGGAGATGGAGTTCCACGGCCAGTCGCTTCGGCGGGGTGACCGCATCGTGGCCTTGCTGGGGGCCGCCAACGCCGACCCGGCTCGTTTTCCCGACCCGGCCAAGTTGGACCTCTCGCGCAGCCCGAACCCGCACGTCAGTTTCGGTTTGGGCATCCACTTCTGTCTGGGAGCCCAGTTGGCGCGGGCCGAAGCCCAGGTCGGCTTCGAGCGGCTCTTCACCCGCTTTCCGAGGCTGGCCCTCGCGGTGGCCGATTCTGAGCTGAGGTATACCGGGAACATGGCCTTCCGAGCGCTGGTGGCGCTGCCGGTCCGATTGCAGTAGGACCGGCGCGACTGCTGGGATGGTGTTCGGTCGGACCCGTCTAACTCCCCTCGCCCCTGTTGGGGCCCGATGCCGAACTTACCGCACGTTTGCGCGCTTCGGTCTGATCGTTCGCCGCCGGACCCCTTACGCACCAGCCGCCGGCGGCGGGCGGCGCGTCACGACGAGGCGGAGCCCGTCCTTCGGCCGAACCGCGATCGCCGCCTCCGGCACCACAGCGCCCCGGCCCTCCGGCGGCACCAGCCGAACCTGTTGGAGTACGGTCGCGACGGTGAGCGACATCTGCATCAGGGCGAACTCTTTGCCGATGCAGACGTGCGGCCCGAGGCCGAACGGGACGTAGGCGTGCGGCACGATCTCCGCGCTCCTCTCGGGCGAGAACCGCTCCGGGTCGAAGCGAAGCGGGTCGCGGAACAGTCGCGGGCTGCGGTGCTGCCCCCAAGGGAAGACGTGCAGCCACGCGCCTTTCGGGATCCGGTAGTCGCCCAACGCGGTCTCGACGGGTGCCCACCGTCCGAACAGCGCCCAGACGGGCGGGTAGAGCCGCAGCGATTCCTTGACGACCATGGAGGTGTACGGCAGGCGGGGCAGGTCCGCGATGGCGGCCGGGCGCTCGCCCAGGACGCCGTCGGCCTCCGCGCTCGCCCTGTCGGCAACGTCGGGGTGCGTCGCGAGGAGGTGGAACGCCCAGGTCAGCCCGGCGGCGGTCGTGTCGAACCCGCCGCGGAACAGGGCCACCGCCTCGTCGCGCACCTGGCGATCCGTCAGGCCGCCGCCCTCCTCGTCCCGCGCCTGCAACAGCATCGCCAGCAGGTCGTCGCGCTCGGCCGGGGCCGCGCGCCGTTGCCGGATCACCCCTTCGATGAAGTCGTGGACCTTGCGGACGGCCCGGCGCTTGCGCCGTTTGCTCGGGAACGGCAGCCAGTCCGGCAGGGTCAGCGGGCTGCCCACCTCCCAGCGCAACACCTCCGAGAAGTCCTGGACGGCGCGGCCCAGCGCCTGCGTCTGGTCGGCCACGTCCGTCCCGAACAGCGCCCGCGTGATCACCTCGAGCGCCAGTCGCGTCATCTCCTCGGCCAGCTCGATCGGCCCGCCGTCGCGCCAGCGGGCGAGGGCGTTCCGGGTCGCGGCGACCACGACGTCGGCATATCCGCACAGCCGCCCGGCGTGGAAGGCGGGCTGGACGAGCCGGCGCTGTCGTCGCCACGGGGCGTCCTGAGCCACCGTGATCGCCTGGCCGTCCAGGCGCGACAGCAGGCGCAGCGCCCTCTCGTGCTTGGGGAACTCCTTGGCGCGGGCGGCGAGCGCTTCGTGGATCAGGGCGGGGGAGGTGATGACCACGTTGTCGATCGGCCCGGTGCGGAAGTACGCCAGGTCCGCATGATCGCGGGAGAGCTCTTCGACGAAGCCCAGGATGTCCTTGCGGAGGCGCACCCCGAAATTCCAACCGAACCAACCGCCGTTCGCCGGGCCCGGAAGTTGTGTCTTCATCATCGCCTCTCCTTGCCTCCACTCGGTCCGCGGCGACCAACTCGCGGGTCGCTCCGGGATTCCGCCACGGCTCGCTGGAGGGGCAGGCCGGGCCAGGCGAGGCCCGCCGGGCCGGTCACGCCAAGGCGCACGAACTCGTGCCGGCGGAGCGGGCCGCGGAGGGGCGTGTCCGGGATGCTCATGGCTGCCCTCGGGATGCTTCGCGTCTGATGGCGGGGTATTGTATGGAATGCTCCCGTCTCGACCGTCAGGACCGGTTTGTCGAAGTGCCGTGGGTGTGGCAAGACTTCCGGGGGCGCCAGGCTACCAGCCTGTGGCGCGCTCCACTCGCTGACGCTCACGCCATCCGCCCCCCGAAGAGCGGAGGGCGGAAAGTGAATCCGAGGAGCGGCCCTTGCTCGCCGGGGTGAGCGCGGTATAACTCGATCGTGCCGACACCGGCTCTGACGCGCCGCTTCACGGGGGACGCCCGGGCACCTTGGCGCGCTGCCGGGCACCTGGGGTGCGGAGCGGCTCGAGCCCTGGTCCTCGAGTGTCGCGGCCCGTTCTGTACCTGGAGGCGAGGGTCGGCCCGACCAGCCGCCGAGCAGTCCGGGCTGCGCCGGCCACCGCAGTCTCGCCTGGCCGCCCTCGGTCGTCTCGCCCAGGCTCCGCTCAGGAGGCGTTCCGTGTCCACGCGTGAGTTCCGTTGCTGCTTCTACGCCGGGGACTACGAGAAGACCCTGGCTTTCTACCGCGATGGCCTGGAGCTGCCGGTCCTTTCGTCCTGGGACCGCAGCCCGGACGACCGGGGCACCCTCTTCGCCGCCGCCGCGGGCGTCATCGAGGTACTGGCCCTGCCCCGACAGCGTGCCCTGTCGGGGGTTTCGGACACGCGCCCTCCCCAGGGCGTCGGGCTGGTGATCGAGGTCGATGACGTCGATGCCTGGTATCAGCGCGCGGTGGAGAAAGGGGTCCCCATCACCGAGGGGCTGGTGAACCAGAAATGGCCACACCGCAGCTTCCAGCTGACCGACCCGGCCGGCGTGGGCCTGTACATCTTCTCGAAAGTCGGTTAGCGCCGGGCGCCCGCGTCGTGCGGTGGGGTGATCTTCGCCGGGCACCAGGGTCTGGGCCGCGGCAGGAACCAGCACGACGGAATCCGTCTCCGGTACTCGGCCTGGGCAGGCGTCCGAGGAGAGCCATCATGGCAGGGCAACCCAGTCGTGTGTTGATCGTGGGGGCGGGCCCGGCCGGCATGGCGCTGGCCTACCTGCTCGCGCGGCGCGGCGTGGGGGTCACGGTGCTGGAGACGCACCACGACTTCGCCCGCGCCTTTCGGGGCGAGGCGTTCCAGCGCAGCGGCATCGATGCCTTCCGGCAGATGGGGCTCGGCGAGCAGTTCGACCGCATCCCGCAGGTCGAGGTGCAGACCATCGAACTCCACTCCCGCGGACGCCTGGTCTTCCGCGACGCCGCCGCCAGGCACGGCCGCGCGCCTGCCCGCGCGGTGTCGCAGCCGGCGCTGCTGAAGATGCTGGCCGACGAGGCCGGCAAGCACCCCTCGTTCCGGCTCGAGCGGGGCGTCACCATGCGCGATTTCCTGCGCGAGAACGGCCGGGTGGTCGGCGTCCGGGCCAGTGCCGACGAAGGGCCGCGCGAGTACCGGGCGGACCTGGTGGTGGGCGCCGACGGCCGGCACGCGGCGACCCGCAAACACAGCGGCCTCCCCGAGCTTTCCATCCCGCAGAGGTACGACGTTCTCTGGCTCAAGGCTCCCTTCCCGGACGGCTATCTCGACCGGACGACCGTATTGGTCGATCTGGCAGCGAACCGTGTCCTCGTGGCCTTCCCCTCCGCCGATGGCCAGCTCCAGGTCGGCTTCTTCATCCCCAAAGGCAGCTTCCCGGCCCTCCGCGCTCGCGCCCTGGCGGAATGGACGGACGAGTTGATCGGCGGGGCACCGGCTTACCTGGCCGAACACCTCCGTGCCCACCGCGAGGCCGTGGCCGGCGTCACGCTGCTCGACGTGGTGTGCGGCCGGCTCACCGAGTGGGCTCTCCCTGGATTGCTGCTCATCGGCGACGCCGCGCACCCGATGTCGCCCATCGGAGGCCAGGGCATCAACCTCGCCCTGCGCGACGCCCTGGTGGCGGCCAACCACCTGGTCCCGGTGCTGACCGCCGGCGGCGACCCGGCGGCGCTCGATGCCGCGACGCGACGAGCCCGCGACGAGCGCTGGCCGGAAGTCGTGGCCGTCCAGCAGATGCAGGAGAAGCAAGGGAGCGTTTTCTTCAATGACCGCTGGAGCATTCGGTTGGCGTTCCGCCTGCTGCCGTGTCTGATGCGCACCGGGATGCTACAGTGGCTGCGGCGCAAGGAAAAGCGGCTGATGGCGGACGGCGTTGTGCCGGTCCATCTGGTGGTTTGAGGGCCGCGCCGTGTGGAAGCAGAGCGAGAAGAAACGGGGAGAGCGTCGCGTTCGCCTTGCACAGTTAACGAAGAGGAGCCAAGCATGACCTTGAACGTCTGCCCTGCTGATACGGTGCATGCGCCGACTGAACGTGTATGGGGCCTGTTGATGCAGCCTGCGGGATACGGTCGTTTCTGGGATTTGACGGTCGAGCGCGTCGAGCCGCAGGGCCCGGTTGTGGTTGGGCAAAAGATTGCTGACTGGAGCAGGGCCCTGGCTAAACTCTGGCAGGTCGAGGGCGAAATTCAAGAAGTGGATGCGGAACGCCATCATATCCTGTTTCGCATGTCTCTCCCGTTGGGGATCGTCAGCTACAACCGGATCATGTGTATGCCGATCGACGACCATAGTTGTATAGTGCGCTACGGGTGAGACTTTACTCTCCCCCCTGGATGGCGGGGCTGGTTGTTGAAGCATCTGGGAACGCGCGCCTTTCATAAGAGCGCCGAGGATTCGCTGCAACGTTTGAAGCGCAGGGCCGAAACCGTCCCGCCATCGAGCGACGCGAGGGAGAGTCGATGAAACTTGGTGCCGTGCCCGAGAACTTTGTTGAACGGCTGGGCTTTCTCTTCGGCCTGCTGCCGCCCGGCATCATGGAGAGTTGGTTCGGCATCATGGTCGCCCGCACGATGATGACAGCCACCAAGCTGGACATCTTTGAGGCGCTGGCAGGAGGCCCGCTTACGACCGAGGAAGTGGCGGACCGCTGCCAGACGCATTCCCGCGCGACCGAACAGCTGCTAAACGCTCTGGTCGGGGTGGGCTGCCTGAAAGTCAAGGGGAAACGGT
>JBBSEZ010000471.1:0-7681 GCA_038239195.1 Gemmatales bacterium | reverse complement strand
GGCCAAGCTGCCAAAGGGGGCCCGCTACGTCGGCATCGGCGTGGGCCGGCGCTGGAACCGTGCGTTGATGAAGGTGGCGGCGGAGCGGACCGCGGGGCTCTTCGCGCAGATCAACCCCGACGAGCCAGTGGCCTGGCGCGGCTTCGATCTGGCCGCCACGCTCAACACGCCCCGGCTGCTGGACGTGTCGGTGGCCGACAAGGCGGGGAAGGCGACGTTCCTGCCGTTCGTGAATGCGGTAGCGCAGGGCGAGGAGGTGACGGCCCTCGCGCGCGTCGAGGGCGACCTGCCGAAGGCCGTGGTGGTGAGGGGGAAGCTGGACGGCAAGGAGATCGCGCGCGAGGTCGAGGTTCGCGACGTGAAGGGCAAGGCGGGCTATCTCCCGCGCGCGTGGGCGCGATTGGAGATCGAGCGGTTGCTGGCGGGGGACGTGGCGGCGAACAAGGAGAAGGTGATCGCCCTGAGCAAGGCGATGTACGTGATGACGCCGTTCACGTCGCTCCTGGTGCTGGAGAGCGAGGAGATGTACGTCCAGTTCAAGGTGGATCGGGGGAGGAAGGACCACTGGGCTACGTATCCGGCCCCGGAGCGCATCGAGGTCGTCTACGAGCCGGAGGACGGCGAGGAGCCGAAGGGCAAGGGCAAGCCCAGCGCGAAGCAGGTGGTGGGCACGGTTCTGGTGCGCGGACGGCCGAGCGTGCTGGGTGAGGGCCGCAGCACGGAAGAGTGGAGGGCCCTCCGCCGCGCGCGGACGGGCGACCTGATGCGCAGGGGCGCGATCGCGCGCCGTCTGAGCGAAAGTGCGCCCCTCGGCACCGATTGGGGGAACGAGCCATCGAGCCGATTGGGATTGGGGCGGAAGCCCTCGGACGTCCTCCCGGAGGCGCTCTTTCGCGACGGCGGGGAACAGGCCGTTCCGCGCCTGGAGGCCGCTACACGGCAGCTTGTCCGCCTTCGGGCCTCCCCCATGCTCCCCCCGGAGAAGGCAGCCCCGCCGGATCCTCTGGAGTTGAATTATTTCGTGGACCGGATCGAAGAAGTGAGCGTTGCAGGCCGGCTAGCCCAAACCGGGGGGGGCGTCGCTGGCCGGGACAGAGACCTGACCAACACGGACCTGGGGTTGGACGATCGGGTCGCGCTGGCGTTCAGCCCCGATGGAAGGAACCTCGCGTCGGCTGGCCTCGATCACCTCTCGCAAAAGATGGCCCCCGCCCCGCGCGCCTTTTTCAAGCGCAGCACCATCGAAGCATTCGATTTCCAGGCCGAGGCCGCCCGCCCCCCTCTGCTGCACGGTCGCCCCGGCTTCAGCAACGACCATCGCCTCTTCACCGACCTGATGCGCTTCGCCCCCGGCCTGAACACGACCTTCGCCGACGCTCGCGCCGTCCTGGAGGCCGAGGCCCGGCCCACGCCTGCCAGCAAGCCCGGCAGCATCGACGCCGGCGCCCGCGCCCACTTCGCCAAGGCGCGCCCCGCTGGTTGGCGCTCTCTCACCATCCCCGCCGGCGACGACCAGCCCGCCATTACCATTGCCTTCGACGCGACAGGCCGCTATGCCTATTCGCGCACCCTGCCTCGCGGCCTGCGCGAGCGCGTGGTCTGCGACGGCACGACGCTCTGGCATGCCTATCCCGACCTCGGCCTCGCCTCCCGCCGCGCCGTCAGCCGCTTCCACCGGCTCGCCTTCACCTCCCTCGTCCCGCAGGCGCTGCCCGCGCCCGACGACCTCGCCCGAGGCGCCGACCTGCGCCTCGTCGCTCCCGACACCGTTGCGCTGGTCTCGCACGGCGCCGGCAAGGAGAAGGGCGCCGACGGCAAGCCGGTCAGGTATCACCAGCTCCAGTTCGTCTTCGCCGATGGCAGGCTCGCCGAGCGCCAGGTCGTCGAAATGCCAGCGCGTAAGGTGCTCCTCCGCGAGACGTATTCCGCCGAGGGCGAGGTCAAGCGCTTCGGCGCCGATGGGAAGGAGTTGGCCTCGGTCAAGTGCGTCTTGAAAGTCGGCGAGGCGCCCTCTCTCAAGCCGGACCTGCGCGGCCTCGTCGTGCTCACCCTGCCGTTCCGCACGCGCGCGCACCTCGTCAAGACGTTGAAGATCGAGAAGGTGCCCAACGACCGCCTCCGCTTCGACGACGCGCGGGCGCTGCTGGCGGCCGACGTGGCGGCGGGCAACGGGGCGCAGGCGCTGGCGACGTTCAAGCAAGCGCTGCACAGTCGCGAGCAGAAGGAGATCGGCTACTACGTCCTGATGGCCACGGGAGGGGTGAACCTCGACGGCGACAACGGCGACGTGCTGGGCGAGCACCCCGAGGAGGCGCTCGCGCACTACCTGGCGCTCCACACCAGCCCGGTGCTGCGCAAGCACGCAGCGCAGTGGGCGGCGGGCAGCAACGCCTGGCCCGAGGGCTTCCTCAAGCGCCTCGCCACCGCCCACGCTCTCGCCCAGCGCTGGGGCGCCGAGGGACGGGCGCTCGCCATCAACCCCGCCACGCGGCCCGCCGAGCGCGAGCGAGCCCTCGCGTTCGTCCGGCGGCACAAGGAAGACCCGCTGAGTTGGGGCATCCTCGGTCTGGTGCAGGCTCGCGTGGGCGAGGCGGAACGGCACAAGGCCGACGTCCGTCCCGCCTACAAGGCCCTCGCCGAGGCGTGGAAGCTCTTCGAGGGCGACCCCGGCCTGGGCACGGCGGCCCGCTACGAACAGGCGCGCTGCCTCTTCAAGGCGGGCGAGGGCAGCGCGGCCCGCAAGCTGTTCCGCGCCCTGCATGCCGAGGCGCTGAAAGAGGGCGGGCTGCTCCGCATCGACGCCGACTTCGTCGAGGCCCTGCGCGGCGCCGGGCGCGACGAGGTCGGCTGGTCCGCCCTCATGCGCCGGACGGCGACGGGCCTGGTCAAGCAGAAGAAGCGCGGCGCAGTGCTGACGCTGGCGTACCAGAGTTGGGAGGTCGGCGATCAGGCGCTGGCGCAACAGCTGCACGCGCAGGCCCTCGCCGACCTGCCGGAGGGCAAGGAGCGCCTGCCGCTACGCCTCGCCGGCCTCCAGTTCCTGACGGGCACGGCCCAGTTCGCCGAGGCCGACCGCGATCTCCAGAAGTTGCTGGCCGAGCCGGCGACGGCGAAGCGCGCCGCGCTGTGGCGGCTGGGGGCCCAACTGGCGGAGAGGCGTGGGCAGCCGGCGCGGCGCCTCGAATGTCTGGAGAAGGCGCTGGAGCTGGAACAGCAGAGCTTGCCGGAGGTTCTCGACCTGCAAAGTGTGCGAACCGACTATCAGGCGCTGCTCGACCAGTACGCGAGACTCGCCGACGCCCTTGTCACGCTCAAGTTGCCGGCGCCGGCCGGGTTCCGCGACAAGGTGGTGCGCGCCGCCGACCGCTGGCGCATGCTCGACCCGCACGCCGCCGAGAAGCCGTGCCAGTTGGCCGGCGCCATCCTGACGACGCTGGGCGAGCGCGAGCTGGCGTGGGACTACCTGACGACGCCCGCGGCGCTCAAGCCGAACGAGCCCGCGCCGTGGGCGGGATTGGCCGAGGAACTGAAGCGCCAGGGCGACCTGCCGCTGGCGGACCGCGCCTACCGGACGGCGTTCGAGGCGGAGCCGACCAACGCCGATCTGCTCTGGGAGCGGGCGCGGAACCTGCGCCAGGTGGGCAAGGCCGCCGAGGCGAGGGAGGTGTATCGCCGGCTCGCGGAGGGCGACTGGCAGCCGCGCTTCCGCGGCGTCAAGGAGCAGGCCCGCGCCGCCCTGGAAGGGTGAGGCCAACGATTTAGCCGCCGAGCTTGCTCGGCGGCTAAATGGTCAGGATCGCGCGTCGATCTCGGCTCGAGCGGGCGCAAGGGACGGAAACATGCACGTGACCGATCCGGAACGTCCTCACTCCGTCGCGAGCCCTCGCGTCCTGCTCGTCACCTTCGGCTCGTTCGGCGACCTCCACCCCTACGTGGCCCTTGCCCTCGCGCTCGAGGCGCGCGGCCATCGGGTGACGCTGGCCACCAGCGCCACCTACCGCGCCAAGATCGAGGGGCTTGGCCTGCGCTTTCACGCCGTCCGGCCCGACCTTCGGCCCGAGCCCGACCTCGTCCGCCGCATCATGGACCTGCGCCGGGGCCCCGAGTTCGTGATCCGCGACCTGTTCATGCCCGCCCTGCGCGACACCTACGAAGACCTCGTCCCGGCCGTGCGCGACGCCAACCTCGTCGTGTCCCACCCGCTCGCCTTCTCCGCTCCCCTGGCCGCGGCGACGCAGCGCGTCGCCTGGGCATCGACGGTGCTGTCTCCGCTCAGCTTGTTTTCGGCCTACGATCCCCCCGCGCTGCCGCCCGCGCCCTGGCTGACCGCCCTGCGCCCGCTCGGGCCCCTGTTCTTCCGCCCGCTCATGGCCCTGATGCGCTGGTCGATCCGCTCCTGGTCGCGCCCCTATCACCAGTTCCGCGCCGAGCTGGGCCTTCCACCCTCGGCCGACCCGATCTTCGCCGGCCAGCACGCCCCCGGCCTGGTGCTCGCCCTGTTCTCGCCCGTGCTGGCCCCTCCTCAGCCCGACTGGCCGCCGCAAACGTGCGTGACCGGCTTCCCCTTCTTCGACCGGGACGGCGAGCCGGGGCTGTCCGACGGCCTCACCCGGTTCCTCGATTCCGGTCCCCCACCCATCGCGTTCACTCTGGGCACCTCCGGCGTACTCGACCCTGGCCCCTTCTACCAGGAAAGCGCAGCAGCGGCCCGGTTGCTCGGCCGCCGGGCGGTGCTGCTCGTCGGCCGCGTTCCGGGCATCGTCCTGCCGTCCTCCTTGCCCGAAGGCGTGGCAGCGTTCGACTACGCTCCCTTTTCGGCGCTGTTCCCGCGCGCCGCGGCCGTGGTCCACCAGGGTGGCGTCGGCACCACCGGCCAGGCCCTGCGCGCCGGAGTGCCCATGCTGGTGGTGCCCTTCGCTCACGACCAGCCCGACAACGCCGAGCGCGCCAGGCGCCTGGGCGTGGCCCGCGTGCTGACCCGGGCCCGCTACACCGCCGCGCGCGCCGCCGAGGCCCTGCGGGCCCTGCTCGAGCGCCCTCGCTACGCCGCCCGCGCCGCCGAGGTTGGCAGGGGGGTGCGCGCCGAGGACGGCACGGCGACGGCCTGCGCCGCCATCGAGCGCCTGCTTTCCGCCCCGCGCTGAGCCCCCCTCCGGAAGTTGCTACCACGACGATCTCGATTCCTCCTTCATCCTTTGGGAAGGGGCCTTCCGTGGAGGCGATCAGCACCTTCGACATCTTCAAGATCGGCGTCGGGCCCTCCAGTTCGCACACCCTCGGGCCCTGGCGGGCGGCGCAGCGCTTCCTGGCGCGCTGCCGCGAGCTCGGCCTCTTCGGTCGAATCCTCCGCGTGCGAATCGACCTGTTCGGCTCCCTCGCCAAGACCGGCCACGGACACGGCACCGACCTCGCCGTTCTGATGGGCCTGTCGGGCGAAGACCCCATCGCCTGCGACGTGGCCCAACTCCACCCCAAGGTGGCGGCCATTCGCGCCGCGGAGCGCATCTCCCTCGCTGGCACAGAGGCCATCCCCTTCCACCCGGCGACCGATCTCGTCTTCAACCCCCAGACCACGTTGCCGTTCCACCCCAACGGCCTGACCTTCACCGCGTTCCTCGAAGGCGGCGAGCCCCACGCGGAGACCTACTACTCCATCGGGGGTGGGTTCGTCGTCCAGGAGGGTGAGCCACCCGACCAGCGGCGCTCGGGGCGCCTCCCCCTGCCCATCGACACCGCAGCCGACCTGCTGCGCCATTGCCGCACAAACGGCCTGACCGTCCCCGAGGTCGTGCGCCGCAACGAGGCTGCCTGGCGCAGCGACGACGAGGTGCGCGCCAATTTGCGACGTCTGTGGGAGACGATGCGCGCGTGCGTCTTCCGCGGCTGCCACACCGAGGGCACGCTTCCCGGCGCTCTGGGCGTCGTAAGGCGGGCGGCGCGGATCAACCGCGGGCTGTTGGGCGACCAGACGTTCGCCTCGGAGGAGGAGTGGCTCGAGGCGATCCGGCGCAGCGGGGGCGGCTTTCAGGCGACGCTCAGGTGGGTCACTTGCTTCGCCCTGGCGGTCAACGAGGAGAACGCCGCGTTCGGGCGCGTCGTCACTGCCCCGACGAATGGAGCGGCGGGCGTGGTCCCGGCCGTCCTGATGTACCACGATTGCTTCTGCCGGCAGGACAGCGCGTGCGTCGAGGACTTTCTGCTGACGGCGGGCGAGATCGGCAGCCTGTTCAAGAAGGGGGCGACGCTCTCGGCGGCGATGGGCGGGTGTCAGGCCGAGATCGGCGTCTCCAGCGCGATGGCCGCGGCCGGGCTGACGCAGTGCCTGGGCGGGACGGCCGAGCAGGTGATGATGGCCGCGGAGATCGCGATGGAGCACCACCTCGGCCTGACCTGCGACCCCGTCGGCGGGCTGGTGCAGGTCCCCTGCATCGAGCGCAACACGATGGGCGCGATCAAGGCCATCACCGCCTGCAACATCGCCCTGGAGAGCGACCCCGCCAACGCCAAGGTGTCGCTCGACGCCGTCATCCGCTCGATGTGGGAGACGGCGCTGGACATGAACACCAAGTACAAGGAGACGTCCGAAGGCGGGCTGGCGCTCCAGGTGTCGGTCAACCTGAGCGAGTGCTGATTGGTCCTTCGTCCTTGGTTTGACAAGGTGCGATCGAGTCGAACACCCTGGTCTTGACGGGTGGGCTTAAGATTGTCCGGGTCGCCCGGATGCCCGTCAGCCGATCGAGGAGGTTCGCGACGACAGCAGCCAACCTGGAGTTGGAAAACGCTTCCCTGGATGGGACCTTTGCGAGGGGAGAGGCCGCGAACCTCGCCGACGGCGCGTGGAAGATCCGTGCTCGCACCATGCGAATCTGGGCCGAGAGCCTGGACGGCAACAACAAACGGGCTCGCGTCGAGGACAAGAACACTCCGCTCGTGGAGTCGGCGTATCGGTCCCGCGACCTGGGCACCTACTCCTATCGCTTCGTCCGCTGATCTTCTTGCCCGGCGTGCGCCGCGCCGCTCGCCTCGATCTGTTCCCAATCTCTTACCAAAACCCGCCCACGTGCAGGGCGAGAGACACCATGCCGACATAGGTGAAGGCGGTCAGCCCCAGCGACGCCACCGCCCGCGCCCGCGGCGAGACCTCGATCGTCCCTCCGCCCAGCGAGATCTCCGTCACAAAGGCCAGCGAGACGCAGGCCACCACCAGGCAGCCCGTCAGCACCCCGGCGATGCCCACCCCGGGCATCTGCGGCAGCCTGGCGAACAGCGACAGGGACAGTGGCACTAGCGGCAGGCCCAGCGGCAGCAGGGCCAGCCCGAGCAGATGAACCAACCGTATCCCCTCCCCGCCGGAATGGCGCGGCCGGCGCGAACGGGCCGCCTTTCGGGGCGCTCCTGCCTCGCTCGAGCCTGCCCGCGCCCCGTCGAAGCGGGCGACAAAGCGCTCTCCGCACTTTGGGCAGCGCACCCGCTTGCCCGCCGCGCTTCCCGGCACTCGCACCTGTTCGCCGCAGCGGGCGCAGAGGACCGAGCTACTCATAGCTGAACTTTCGCAGATTCTGGGACAAAGCGTTAGCGGACCTCCCAAGGCTGTTACCTTGGGGGCGGGGCGATTTCGGCTTGTGCGGCGGGGAACCTGCTGCCGCTCACGCCGCGATCAAGATACAGCGCTTGAGGACGC
>JBBSEZ010000470.1:0-7695 GCA_038239195.1 Gemmatales bacterium | reverse complement strand
GTTAGCAGCGGGAGAATGGGGGGCGTCCCCACCCCCCCCACCCCCCACACCCAAGGCGGGTGCGGGGGGCCGGGAGGGGGAGGGAGGCCCCTCTCCCCGCAGCCGCTCCACCAGCGCCTTCGCCTCCTCCACCGTGCGGATCAGCCCCTCGAGCTGGGCCTCGCGAACCGCGTCGAGGAGCCGCTTGAACTCCGGCCCCGGCTCCAGTCCCCACGCCAGGAGGTCGTCGCCCGTGATGATCGGCGGCGGGTTGAGCTCGCCGCGCTCCGCCCACTCGGCCCGCCGTTTCTCCGCATGCTCGACGTGATCGAGGTCGCGGCCGCTGGCGAGGGCGTCGGCCCGGTGCAGCGCGAACAGCTCTTCGATGCCGGGGTGGACGAGCAACACCTTGAGCTTGCTGGCCCGCATCCGCCGCGAGTCGGCCAGCACCTGGTGCTTCTCGACCAGCCATTCGACGCGCCCGCGCTCCTCGTTCGACAGTTTCAGGCGCTGAGAAATGTCCCCCGCCAGGCGCCTCCCCACGTGCTCGTGGGCATGGAAGGTGTAGCGATCCGGCGTGCGCCCCACCGTGCGCGGCTTGCCGACGTCGTGGAGCAGGGCCGCGAACGCCAGCGGGAACGATGGCCCCGGGCCGAGGCGATCCAGCACGGTCAACACGTGTTCCCACAGGTCGTCCGTGGCGGGCCCGGGCTGTCCCGGTGGAGGAAGGCCCGCGCCCTCGCGCGGCAGCCCGTGTGGCAGGCCCTTCATGGGGACCAACTCGGGCAGGACGGGCTCGGCAAGCCCCAGATCGAAGAAGAGGCGCATGCCGCGCGCCCGGTGCGGATCGGTGAGCAGTTTGCGCAGTTCCTCGGCGATGCGCTCGGCGCTGACGGCACCGATTTGTGGGGCCATCTTCGCGATGGCCGCCGACGTCGCCGGGTCGATGGCGAAGTCGAAGCGGCAGGCGAGGCGCACGGCGCGCAGCAGGCGCAGTTTGTCCTCGGCGAAGCGCTGCTCCGCCTGCCCGATGGCGCGCAGGACGCGGCCTTGCAGATCGACCTGGTCACCCACGTAGTCGATGAGCCGGCCTTCGAGCGGGTCGAAGAACATGCCGTTGATCGTGAAGTCGCGCCGCTCGGCGTCCTCGCGCGCCGAGGAGAAGACCACGGCGTCGGGGTGGCGCCCGTCGCTGTACGCCCCGTCGGAGCGGAAGGTGGCGACCTGAATGCGCAGGGGGCCTTTCTCGGTGCGCGGGCCGAGCACCTCGACGACGCCGAAGCTCTCGCCGACGGCGATGGTGCGGCGGAACGCGGCGCGCACCTGCTCCGGGCGTGCCGAGGTGGCGACGTCGTAGTCCTTGGGGGGCACGCCGAGCAACTCGTCGCGCACGCAGCCGCCCGCCCACAAGGCCTCGTGGCCCGCCTGGCGCAGCACGCGCACCACGTCGAGGGCAAAATCGCGCTCGCTCGTCGCGGCCATCGTGGCGCTCCTCTCGACCTTGCCGGGGCCCGCGCTCAGGGCGGAGGGGCCTCGCCGTTGGTCTCCGCTTCCGGCGGTGTTTCCTTGACCCAGAACAGCAGATGATTGCGGCCGTAGCGGCGTTCGTCCCATTCGGCCCGGCCGGGGAGGCCATCGAGCGCCGCCGTCTTCTCGGACTGCAAAACGATCACCGAGTGGAGGGCGACGCGCGCCTGGAGCTCGGCGACCAGTTTCAGCATCTCGTCCAGCCGATTCTCGAGGTCGCGAAAGGGCGGACTGAGGAAGACGTTGACCGGCTCGGCGGGCGGCACCCAGCGCTGGGCCCAGAGGTAGACGTCGGCGCGGGCGATGCGGGTGACGCCCTCCACGCCAAAGGCCTTGCGATGGCGGTCGAGCTCGTCGCTGAGGCGGAAATCGCGCTCGACGAACAGGGTGGAGGAGGCGCCCCGGCTGAGGGCCTCCAGGCCGACGACGCCGGTGCCGGCGAAGACGTCGATGAAGGGCCGTTCGGGGATCGCGTTGCCGAGGATGCTGAATAGGGCCTCGCGCGTCCTCTGCGGGGTGGGGCGGAGGGTCGGTGTCACCGTGCAGGTCAGCCTCCGACCCCGCAGCGAGCCGCCAACGATACGGATTTGTGTGCGCATGAGGCCCCGATGCTCCGGTTCGATCTTCTCTGTCGCCAGCAAAGCACATCGCTGCCCAAAACACAAGGGCCCGGCTCGTGGCGACAAGCGACGACGCTTGTCGGCTTCCTCGAGGAAAGGCCCCCGCCCGTCCGTCCCCGCCGACCGTTGACGGGCCCTCGCCGGCGCGACCGGCTGGAAAGCCGGTCCCACGGGGCATCGAAATTCCCTCGTCCGGGCGCGAGCGCCTCGCTCTGCTCGCAGCCGTTAACCGCCGTTCGTGACGGCTCCTCGCCTTACTTTGGTTGACGCTGGGCGACGGTGGGCGACAGCGCTCAGCGCGGTTCGACAAGCAGACCGTCCGCCGGGATCGGTCGCGGGCCGCCCTGCCACAGTCGGACGGTTCGGTCCATCCCACCCGAGGCGAGCCAGCGCCCATCGGGCGAGAAGGCGACGCTCATCACTCCGTCGCTGTGGCCCGTCAGGGCCAGCACCTCCTGGCCGGTGGGGACGTCCCAGAGCTTGATTTCCCGGTCCCAGCCGGCCGTGGCCAGCCGCTGCCCGTCCCGGCTGAACGCAAGGGCCATCGGCCGACCCGAATGGCCCTTCAACCGATGCGCGACCTCGCCCGTCTCTGCTCGCCAGATCAGCACCTCCGCCTCTTCGGGCCTGTCCGTCTTCCGACCGGCCGCGGAAGCGACCAGCCGACTGTCGGGGCTGAAGGCCACGGCCGAGACGGGAAAGGCGTGGTCGCGGAAGACCAGTTCCGGCCCCGCGGTCCGGCCGTCCAGCAGCCGGACGTTCTTGTCGTGGGCGGAACAGGCCAGGTGCCTGCCGTCCGGGCTGTAGGCCAATCCGGTGATCCGGCTCCCGAGATCGGGCAGGCGGAAGCGACCCACGGGCTCGGCCCGCTCGACGTCCCAGAGCTTCACCTCGCCCGGCTCGTCAATGTCGAACGTCGCGCTGGCCAGGAGGCCCCCGTCGGGGTGATAGGCCACGGCCGAGACCATCTGGTCCTGCCGGGGCAAGCGCTTCCACGGCTGGCTCTTCCCCGCTTGCCACAGGATCACCGAGCCGTCGGAGCCGGCCGAGGCCAGCTCTTTGCCGTTCGGGGCGAAGCAAACCCAGTTGACGCTGCCATCGTGCCCTTCCAACCGGCGCAACAGTTTGCCGGTCGGGACCTGCCAGAGCCGGATGGTGCCGTCGCCACTCGCCGAGGCCAGGGCCGTTCCCGCCCGGTCGAAGGCCAGGCAACTAATGCCGCCCTCGTGGCCCTTCCAGGCCGCCTGCGCCTGGCCGCGCGCCACCCGCTGGAGGTAATGCCACTCCCAGTGGCGGAGCTCGGCGGGGCACAGTTCGAGCGACCGGAGCGCCCAGGCTGGCTTGCCGGAGCGCAGTTCCCGGTCAGCCAGGGCGATGCGGCTGAAGTACAGCTGCTGTTCGGCCTGCCGGCGCTGCTCGGCCTCGGCACGATATGCCTCCTTCCGGGCCCCCGCTTCGTTCAGGGCCGTTTGCCGGGCCCCCTCCGCTCGCTGCCACGCCAGGCTGACGCCCGTCAGGCCGGCCAGGGTACACAGGCAGACCACGCCGAGGAGGGCAGCGGCCAGGGGTTGGCGACGAGCCCATTTGACGATGCGTTCGAGTCGGCCGACGGGGCGAGCGAGGATCGGCCGGCCGGCCAGGAAGCGCTCCAGGTCTTCCGCCAGCGCCAGCGCTGTGGCGTAACGCCGGGCGGGGGCCTTCTCGAGGCACTTCAGGCAGATCGTTTCCAGGTCGCGCGGCAGGTTGGGCAGCAGGCGACGGGGCGGCACCGGCTCTTCGTCGATCAGTTGGCGGATGGTCTCCAGGGGAGTGGCGGCCTTGAACGGGGGGCGGCCGACGAGGCCCTCGTAGAGCATGGCCCCGAGCGCGTAGACGTCCGCAGTTGGCCCCACGGCGCTGGCCGAGCCGCGAGCTTGCTCGGGCGCCATGTAGCAGGGCGTGCCGAGGACCTCCCAACTCGCCGTCAGGGCGGCGTCGTCCATCCGCCGCGCCAGCCCGAAGTCGCCGATCTTGACGGTCCCGTCCATCGTCAGGAGCACGTTGCCCGGCTTGAGGTCGCGATGAACGATCCCCTTGTCGTGGGCGTGCTGCATGGCGCGGGCCAGGGTGGCGACCACCTGCGCGGCCCAGTGGGGCGGTTGGGGGGTGGCAGCCAGGCGGTCCGCCAGGCTGCCTCGGTCGCAGAGCTCCATGCTGAAGTAGGGCCTGCCCTCGTGTTCGCCCACTTCGTGGATCTCCACCACGTTCGGGTGCTGCAAGCGCGCCACCGCCTCGGTCTCCCGGCGAAACCGTTCCCGCAGGGCGGCCCCGCCGTGTGCGGACGGGAGGAGCACCTTGAGGGCCACGCGCCGCTTGAGCGCGACCTGCCAGGCCCGGTAGACCACGCCCATGCCTCCCCGACCCAGTTCGCCCTCCACCCGGTAACCCGGCACGCGAACGTCGTGGGAGAGCTCTGGAGGGAGCGGGCCGTGCTGGAGGATCGTGGCTGCCCTGGCCGTCGCCACGGCCGGGACTGCTTCAAGCCCCTCCGGCGCCGTGGGCGTGGCGGAGGTGCCCAGCAAGCTATCGCCGGCCAGGGCGTGGTGCAGCGCGAACTGCTTGCGCAACTCGCCCCCGAGGGACGGGAAACGCTCCAGGTACTCGTCCAGGCCAGGCCGTTCGCCGCGCCGTTCCCGCAGGACGACCTCCTGGTAAATGAGGTCGAGAAGCACCTCGTCGCTCACCGGGCCTGCCGCTCGTTCCGCCACGAAGGCCTCCACCCGCACCGGGCCGCCCGCCTCCCAGCGGCGACGCTGCTCCGCCAGCAAGCAGGCCAGCGGCTCGTCGGGCAGCCAGCCAGGCCCCTGGCCGACGCCCGCCGACGGGCGTTCCTCGCTGGGCAGCGACATGCCGTTCCTCCATCGATTGCCGGGCGCTCGTCGATCTACTGGCATTCTAGAAAATTCGTGTCCGGTCCCGGCGGCCCTTCGTGTTTGGATGGGTGGGGAGGGCGAAAGGCCCGCCCTTCTCCAGAACGGGCCGAGGCGGCCCGAACAGGCCCTGGGCCGGTAACGAGGGTGGATCATGTTGCGTTCCCTGTCTCGCCGGATCGTGCTGTCCGCGGTCGCGGGGTTGGCCCTGGGGGTGTTGGGGGCGGCTCGGTCAGAGGCCTCCGACTACGGCCGCCCGTCTTGCACCTCCAAGACGGTCACTTACTACAAGTGCGTAGTGGTGACGGAGGTGCGCACGGAGGCCTACACCAAGTACGTCACGCGCGACGATCACTGCGGTTGCCCCTACCAGGCCCAGGTGACCTGCTATCGCACGTTGCGGGTGCCGGTCAAGAAGTACGTCGCTTGCACCAGGCTCGTGAAGGTTTGCGACTGACCCATCCGATACCCGAGTGGCGCGAGAGGCTGGGGAAGGATCGAGGCGAGCGGCGCGGCGCGCCGCGCCGCTCCCCAGGCTCTTTTTTCGCGAGCTCGGAGGCCATCGGCCCTGATCGGTGGAGGGAGGCGACAGCTCTGAGAAATGGGGAAATCGTCGCACCTTGCCGGGAGCGCAAGTGAAGGATAAAAGGTAGTTTGGGCCGTTCGGGCCAGCGGGACGACAATTTTTTTCTTCGCACCTGTGGTTTTTCGGCACTTTCCCGGTAGAACAACCGCATACCGGAAGTCCGAGGGGCGCCACCATGCGCGTGCCGAGCCACCCGACGCAGATCCGGCGGATGTTGGCTCGTCGCCTGAAGGAGATGGCCCCGACCGCCCCCGTGCTGGCGGCCAGCCTGGCTCTGGTGAACAAGCGTTGCGGGCAGCCGAGTTGCTCCTGCCACCACGGCGGCCCGCCGCACCAGGCCCATCACCTCTCCTTCCGCGACGCCGGCAAGACGCGCACCGTCTACGTGCCCCAGGACCTACTCGACGAGGTCCGCACGTGGGTACACGAACACCAACGCCTCAAGGCCCTGCTGAAGGAAGTCAGCCTGCTGGCCCTTGCCCTGGTCCGGGGCCACGTCCGGGACCGTCAACGCAAGAAGGGGCGACCCTGAACGTCGGCCCCATCCTGGCCCGCACCCTCCGCCACTTCCTCCCCGACCTCAACGCCTGGATGGACGAGATCGAGGACACGCGTTTCGCCCCGCGGGTCGTCTACCACCAGCGCTTCCTGCTCTACTGGGGGCTGGTCTTGTTCCTGGCCAAGCTGAGCAGCCGCAGGCAACTCGATTACCAGTTGAACACCGACGGCCCGCAGGTGCTGGCCAACTTCAACCGCCTGGCGGGCACCGCGCAGAAGACGCGGCCGGTGAACAAGACCCTGGAATACTCCCTGCGGCGGATTGGCGGAGACCCGGTGGCCGACCTGCGGCGGAAGTCGGTCAACCGGCTGATCCGCATGAAGGCGCTGGACGACGCCCGGCTGCAGGGGCGCTTCGTCGTGCTGATCGACGGGTCGGGCTACCTGGTGTTCCACTACAAGCATTGCGAGCATTGCCTGACGCAACGCCACGGGGACAAGGTGGTGTACATGCACCAGGTGCTGGAGGCCAAGCTGCTGGGACCGGGCGGCACGGTCTTCTCCATCGCCACGGAGTTCATCGACAATCGGGACGCGAAGGACACGCCGGAGGGGGCCAGCGCGGAGCGGCTCAAGCAGGACTGCGAGTTGAAGGCCCTGGGGCGGTTGCTGGTCAAGCTGCGGGCGGACTTCCCGCAACTGCGGATCTGCCTGGGCGGGGACAACCAGTTCGCGTGCGGGGCGGGCATGCAGGCCGCCAAGGACAGCAAATGCGACTACGTGTACGTGTTCAAGCCGGGCCGCACGCCGGCGTTGTGGAAGGACTTCCAGGGGTTGCTGACGCTGTGTCCGGACCAGCGCGTGGAAGTGCGGACGCCGCAGGGGGCCCATCAGGTCTACCGCTGGGTGAACGATTTGGAGTACACGGACAGCGAAGGCCGCAAATTCACGACGAACGCAATTCATTGTAAAGAGACCCGGAAAGACGGAAAAGAGGGGGAGTGGGCGTGGCTGACGCCCCTGGAGGTGAGTCGGGAGACGGTGCAAGAGGTAGCCACGAAAGGAGGGCGCGAGCGTTGGCGCGAGGAGAACGAGGGATTTAACACGCAGAAGAACAGCGGCCTGAACCTGGAGCACGCCTACAGCCACAAATGCTGGGAGGCCTATTACTTTCTGTTGCAGATCGCCCACCTGATATTGCAGTTGGTAGAGAAGGGGAGCCTGCTGCAGCAGTTGGCGGAGCAGCAGGGGAAGAAGACGGCGGTGGAATTGTTCGGCAGTCTGAAGAACGTGGCGCAGCGGCTGCTGGAAAGCCTGCGCTACCTGCATTGGCCGGAGGAGGCGTTCGACCCGGCAGCGGCGGCGCGGAGGCAGATCCGGCTGGACAGCGGATAGGCAGCCGTGGCGGTCGGCCGGTCTCCGGGTTCTGCTGCGTTGTTCTGCGTCCGTGTGTGGTTCCTGTCTCGAAGTCCACCTTCGAGGTCGTCCTCCTTTTGTCTGGCGCCGAGCCGTCCACCCCTCCTCCGCCCCTGCCGCCCCTCCGCGCGGCGCCTCGGGGTCCGATTTCTCAGGGCTG
>JBBSEZ010000469.1:0-7711 GCA_038239195.1 Gemmatales bacterium | reverse complement strand
GTGTCGGCATTGCCAGCGCTGCTCCTACGTGTCTTGGAATTGGTAGGGCTGTCATCAACTCTCTATACTGGGTTGGCGCCCAATACTGGATAGTCCCCGAACCGTTACACGAAAGATGAGCGTCAGCGCATCGAATAAGGACTTACGGCGATGATCGGGGATTAATTCACAGGCTCTGAGAGGAATCGCCCCCGGCTGACCCGTCGCGCGCCCTTGGACGTCCGCTTCCTGCACGATGTTGGGGTGCTGTAGTCGGGCCACCGCCTCCGCCTCGAACCGAAAGCGCGCCACCTCCTGGGCGCTGGCGTGGCCGCCGGACAGGACCATCTTCAACGCCACCGTGCGCTTCAAGGCCAGGTGCCGTGCCGTGTAGACCATGCCCATGCCGCCGCGACCCAGCACGCCCTCGATCGCGTAGCCCGCCACGGTGGGCAGTTGAGGGCCCCCTTCGCCGCTCTCCGTCCCCGGCTGGTAAGGCAAGGTGCCCGTGCTCGGCCCTTCCCGGACCAGGTCCTCGGTGGTGAGGGCCAAACCGATGGCCGGCAATTTCAGAAAGGTGCCGGCCTGTTCGTTGGCCCGAAGCAGGGCCTCCACCTGGGCGCGGAGTGCGGCATTGCCGGCGCACCCCTCCTCCAGCAAGGCGCACCGTGCCTCCGGAGACGGGCTTTCCACCGCCTTTCGGAAGAGGTCGTTCGCTTCGGGGTCCCAGTCAGCCATCGTCGCACCTCGGGGCGGGGCCTGCTCGCCCGCTTTCTCACGCGCGAAATCGGCCCGGGTTGCACGCGAGGGACAGAGAACCGGCACCACCCGCCATTCTCTGGGCGAGCGGACGAGGCCTGGCCTCACTCTACAGCACGGGCCCCCGGTCAGGAAGCGCGTCGCCCCCGCTCGCCAAACGGCGCGAACCTCTCCCCTCGCCCGCTCGTCTAATCACGTGGAAGAGGCCCGTAACCTACCGCAAGGGCCTACAAACATCTCCCTCCATAAGGGGCAGGTTGGAGGTTCGATTCCTCCCGGGCCGACTCTCATCATCTGGCCCGTAGCTCAACGGCAGAGCGGCTAAAAATGTTCATGCTCGTGCAAACTCGTACGGGCCTCTTCCACCTTCTTCGCCCTCCCCCGCACCGAGCCCGCCCGTTCAGGGCGCGGCAAGTGCCCGGGGTGCTGAAACTGCCGCGCTCACCCTCTCGTCCCACCCCAACCCCTTCCTCCGCTCAAAGCAACCCCGCCAGCGCCTCGCACGCCGCCCCCACCCCGTCCTCGCGCCCCACCCGCGCTCCGACCTCCGCCGCCCGCCGTGCGTACGTCGGCCCTTCCAGCAGCCGCCGCAGCTCGGCCGCCAGGCTCGCCGCCGAGCAACGCTCGCGCGAAACCGTGCGGGCGATCCCCAGCCGGCGGACGCGCTCGGCGTTGTCCGGGTTGTCGTGGGAGAACGGCACGACGAGCATCGGCCGACCCGACCGCATCGCCAGCCCGGTCGTCCCGATGCCGCCGTGGTGGACGATCGCGGCGGCCCGCGGAAACAACAGGGAGAAGGGAGCGTAGCGAACCGCCATCGTCCCCGCGGGCAAGGGCCCCACGAGGTGCGCGGGGCCCTTGCCGGTGACGAAAACGGCCCGGCCGCCCAGCCGTCTCATCGCGGCAACGCTCTGTTCGTAGAACGGCCCGGCCACCACCGCCGCCGAGGCGCCGAGCGTGAAGACGACGGGCGGCGGCCCATCCTCCAGGAAACGCACCAGCGCTGGCGGCAACCCGCCTTCGCCGTCCCGGTCGTACAGCGGGAAGCCGGTGAGGACGGTCTGCGGCGGCCAGTCCGGTTGTTTGTCGGCGAGCCATTTCGAGAACAACGCCAGCACCAGCAAGGGAGAGTGGCTGTCGCTCAGCGGGTTTCCTTCGCGGGTGGGAGGAAGGCCGAGCTCGGCCCGCAGCCGATACCACGGCTTCGCCAGAAAGCGGGCCCCACGCCTGCCCGCCCAGAACAGCGCCCCCCAGAAGGCCGGGCCCAGGAAGCGCCACTGCTTCGAGAGGCCCGGGAAGAGGGGAAACACGGACGGATCGTGCGCCGAGAAGAAGCCGAGCGGCGCGGTCATCGTCGAGGCCCACGCGATGCCCGTCTTCTCGGCCACGAGCCGGGTGGCGTAGACAGAAAGCGGGTGCGACACCAGCAAGTCCGCGCCTTCCGCCGCCGCCAGCGTGTCGTCGTAACACTCCCGCAACACCGGGAACAATTTCTCCGTGACGACGCGCACCGTGCCGGTGCGGAGGGCCATGAACCGCCGCATCGCGCCCGGGTCGGCCACCCAATCCGAGTCGGGCCGCAAGGCCCGGAAGCCGAGCCCCAGCGCCTCGATCTTCTGGCGATAGCACGCGCTCGTTGCGACAACCGCTTCGTGGCCCCGTTCCCGGAGCCCCAGGGCGATGGCGACGTAGGGATGCAGGTCGCCCAGCGAGCCGAGCGTCGTGAGGACGATCCGCCGCTTGCGCGGGCCCCCTCGCGGGTTGCTTGGCAAAGTAGCTGGAACCACAGCACGCCCCCTGACCAGCCGGACGAGGCCGACAATCCGTGGCCCGTCCTGGCCTCACTCTACAGCACGAGCCCCGATCCGGGGGCATGGGAGAAGCTCTTCTCTTTCGGCGCCACCGGGGCGGCGCGTTCGTTCCCAGACCGAGCCCCAACGGGGCGGCATTCAATAGCCCGGGGCGTGAGCCCCTGGAACGCCAACCCCTGGCAGGGAGCTCGGCGCGAGCCCTTCGCCCCCCTCGCTCGTCTAAACGAATGGAAGAGGCCCGTAACCTACCGCAAGGGCCTACAAACATCTCCCTGATGAGGGGCAGGTTGGAGGTTCGATTCCTCCCGGGCCGACTCGCTTTCGTCCGGCCCGTAGCTCAACGGTAGAGCGGCTAAATGTTCATGCTCGTGCAAACTCGTACGGGCCTCTTCCACCTTCTTCGCCCTCGTTCTACGCTTGGCGCCGCGCCCCCCATCGCGTAGGCTTCTCCCAGGGCCAGCGCCCGCCCTCTCACACCACCGACCTCTCGCCGGTTTCCTCCCGGTCGTCGTTCCGCGACGCTCCGGCCCAGAAGCCCTTCACCCCGGCCGCCCTCGGCGCGCCGGAGGAGGGCCATTGCCCGTCTCCCTCCTCCCGCCCCGTTCGCGGCCCTCGTTCGCGAGGTGCCGTCATGAGCTTCGACGATCCCTTCCACGAAAGCCGCATGCCGCTCGGCGACCATCTCGAGGAACTGCGCCGCCACCTCTGGCGCGCCCTCCTCGGCTTCGTCGTCGCCCTGGTGGCCGGCTTCTTCGTGGCCGCCCCCGTCCTGCGCCTCATCAGCGCCCCGATCGACCGCGAGTTGCTCGCCTTTCACGACCGCCGCCTCAAGGCCCACGCCGACCGCCTGGCGACGGGCGACAAGCGCCTTCAGGAGCTCGACGCCCCGCGCCCCGTCCCGCTCGAGGTCCGCCGCTCCCACCTGCGCAGCGCCGTCGGCCTGGCCCCCGGCGACGACCACGACTGGGTCTCCCTCGAAGTGCGCGTCCCGCCGGTGCAGTGGGCGATCGCCACCGCCCCCGGGTCGCAGGTCCTGCGCAAGCCCAGCCTTTCGTCGCTGACGGTGATGGAGCCCTTCACCGTCTACTTCAAGGTGAGCATCTACTGCGGCCTCGTCCTGGCCAGCCCGTGGATCTTCTATCAACTGTGGTCGTTCGTCGCCGTCGGCCTCTACCCCCACGAAAAGCGCTGGGCTCGCCTGAGCCTGCCGTTCAGCATCGGCCTGTTCCTCTGCGGGGTGGCCCTGTGTCAGTTCGTGGTGCTCCCCGAGGGCGTGGCCTACTTGCTGAGCTACAACGAATGGCTGGGCGTCGAGCCCGAACTGCGCCTCAGCGATTGGCTCAACTTCGCCCTGGTCATGCCCCTCGTCTTCGGCGCCTGCTTCCAGACGCCCCTGGCGATGTTCCTCCTCGCCCGCATCGGCATCGTCGAGCACGACGTCTACCGCCGCCATCGCCGCCTGGCCGCGTTCCTGCTCACCGCCTTCGCCGCCGTCGTCTCGCCGACGGCCGACGCCGTCAACCTGCTGTGGCTGGCCGGCCCGCTCTACGCGCTCTACGAGGTGGGCATTTTGCTGTGCCGCGTGGTGCCGCGCCCGCCCGAGGAAGTGGGCGAGGAAGGCGCCGCGCAGGTCTGTTGAAGGCCCCTCGCGGAACGTCAAGCAAGAGGGGGTTGGGCCGGGCGTCCTTCTTGCTTGTCGTTTCGCGCCGGGCGCCCTCGCGCGGATTATTTTGCCCGCGCGCCCTTGTCGCGCGCTGCCCGGACTGGAATAATACCCCTTCTTGACGCGGAGACAGTCGGAACACCCCCCCAAGGCGTCGGGGTGTTCCCTTTTTGTTTTGCCCCATCGAGAGCAATCATGGCCGAGACCGTGACGTTGACGACCCAGAAGCGCGAGGGACGGGGCACCAAGGTGGCGCGGAAACTGCGCGCCAGGGGCCAGGTGCCCGGCGTCGTCTACGGGCACAAGGAAGAGACCGTCTCCGTGGTGCTCCCCGGCGAGGAGCTCCTCAAGGCGATCATGAACAAGGCGCGCGTCCTCGACCTCAAGACCGACAAGGGCCTCGAAAAGGTCCTCATCCGCGAGATCCAGTGGGACCACCTCGGCAAGGAGTTGCTCCACGTCGATTTCGCCCGCGTGGCCGCCGACGAGCGCATCCACATCAGCGTGCCCCTCGAAGTGCGCGGCATCGCCCCCGGCGTGACCGCCGGCGGCATGCTCGAACAGCCGTTGCACTCGCTGCACGTCGAGTGCCTGGCCGTCGCCATCCCGCAGTCGATCCGCGTCAACGTCGGCGAGCTCCAGCTCGACACCGCCATCCACGTGCGAGAGCTGACGTTGCCGCCCGACGTCAAGGCGCTCGACGACCCCGAGGCGATCGTCGTGCAGGTCAAGGCGCCGCAGGCCGAGGCCGCCGCGCCCGGCACCGAGGCGGCCGTCGCCGAGCCCGAGGTCATCGGCCGCAAGGCCGGCGAGGAAGAAGCCGAAAAAGAGTGACCCGTTTCTTTGTCTCACGGAGAACGCCGCGGGCGCGTCATGGCGGAAGGCACGAACGTCAAGGTTGTTGTCGGCCTGGGCAACCCGGGCAACCGCTACCACGCGACGCGGCACAACGTCGGCTTCGCCGTGGTGGACGGCCTGGCGGCGGCGCCATCCGCCGGCGCGTTTCAGTCGCGCTTCAAGGCCTCGGTGTGCGAACTGTTCGAGAATGGCCGCAAGGTGTTGCTGATCAAGCCCGAGACCTTCATGAACCTGAGCGGCCGCTGCGTCCGCGAGGTGCTCGACTTCTACCAGTTGCCGGTCAGCGAGTTGCTCGTGGTCTGCGACGACATCAACCTTCCCCTGGGCAAGCTGCGGGCGCGGGCGCGCGGCACGCACGGAGGACACAACGGACTGAGGGACATTCAAAACCACCTGGGCACCAACGAATACGCCCGCCTGCGCATCGGCGTCGATGCGCCGCGCGACGACGCGGTCGATCACGTGCTGGGGCGCTTCCGCCCCTCCGAACGGCCGATCGTGGACGACGCCCTCGCCCTCGCCGTGCAGGCCGTCGCCGTCTGGATGGAGCACGGCATCGACGTCTGCATGAATCGGTTCAACGCCGCGCCCAGCAAGAACGAGTGATTCCTCCCTGCCAACCGTTTCGCCGACTGCCTCGAACAAGGGCCTCAAAGCGAGTGTGAGAATGCCAGCCAACGTCTACGAATGCATGTTCCTGCTCGACTCCAACAAGGTCGCCGGCGACACCGCGGGCGTCACCAAGCACTTGCACGGCATTCTCGAGCGCAACCAGGCCGAGGTGCTCGCGAGCCGGCCGTGGGACGACCGCAAACTGTCCTACCCGGTCAAGGGCCACAAAAAGGGCCTCTATTACCTCACCTACTTCCGCACCGAAGGCAAAAACCTCGCCACCATCGAGCGCGACTTCGCCCTCAACGAGACCATCCTGCGCAACCTGATCCTCCACGTCGATCCGAAGCTGGTCGATGACCTGCTCCAGCTGGCGCAGGAAGACCGCCCCGTGTCGTACCAGTCGGTCCACGACGCCCCGCCGGACGACCGCGACATGGGCGGCGACGACCGCCGCCGTGGTGGCCGCCGTGACGACAAGGATTGATCCCCGTTCGCGACGCTTCTGCGAAGCGCCCGGGGCCGCGGATTGCGCCGCCCAGCGAAGATCGGCACGCTTTGTCGGCCGGAGGGGGAGAGTGCCCGAAAAAAACGTCGATTGCGCCTGCTGACCTTGTCCTGTCAAGACGGACGGATGTATAGTGTAGGTGGTTTGGAGGACAGGAGTGCGTTCGACCCTTCGACGTAGGAGTGATGCCCCATGGCCAATCTCAACAAGGTGATGCTGATCGGTCGGTTGACGCGGAAGCCGGAAGAGATCGCGCTGCGCACGGGTCGCGGCGCCAAGTTCGGTTTCGCCGTGAACAACCGCAAGTTGAACAACGAGACCCAGCAGTGGGAAGACGTCCCCGTCTTCATCGACGTCGAGGTGTGGAACCGGGGGGAGAACGGTAAGACGGCCGACCGCGTGCTCGACACCCTCGACAAGGGCCAGCAGATCTACCTCGAAGGCCACCTGAAGATGGACCAGTGGGAAGACAAGAACGGCGGCGGCAAGCGCAGCAAGTTGACCGTGGTGCTCGAGAACTTCCAGTACCTCGAAGCGCGCCGCGACGGTAACGGTGGTGGCGACAGCGGCGAGGGTGGCATGGCGCGTGCGCCGCGCCCGGCCGCCGCGGGCGTGACGGGGCCGCGCAAAGCGGCTGCCCCCGCCTACAACAACAGCTACGACGACGATGGCCCCTCGGGTGGGGGCGCGCCTCCCCGCGGCAACAGCGGCGGTGGCGGCGGCAAAAGCGAAGACGACATCCCGTTCTGAGACGGAACGGGCCAACAGGCGAGTGGGGCGATCATGGCGACGAAGCAGCGGAACCAGATTCCCAAGGGCAAGCACGGCGGCATGCAGCTCGTGCTGACCGAGGACGTGGGCAGCCTTGGCAAGCAGGGCGACGTGGTGGAGGTTCGGCCGGGCTACGGCCGAAACTACCTCATCCCCCGCGGCATGGCCACCGTGCCGACGCAGCACAACCTGCGGCTGCTCGATCGCTACAAGATCCGCGTCAAGCAGGCCCTCGACGCCCGCCTCGCCGACCTCAAGGCGCTCGCCGCCCAGATCAACAACCTGACCGAGCTCGTCACCGTCGAGGCCAACGCCTACCGCACCGAGGAGGACGGGGTCGAGAAGTACATGCTCTACGGCTCGGTCGGCCCGGCCGAGATCTCCAAGGCCCTGCGCGGGCGGGGCCTCCCCATCGACCCCGACATGGTGATCGTCGAGGGCGGCGCCATCAAGGAAGTCGCCGCCTACGCCATCAAGGTCAACCTCGGGCACGGCATCGAAGCCGAGGTCAAGGTCGCCGTCATGCCCGGGAAGCCGTGAAGCGAGCGGGGGGACTTACGCCCCCTGTTTGTCGCCTTCAAGGGGGGGGTTACGCCCCCCGTTCGCCCGGAAGGCCCCCAGGAGGATGGGGCATGTCGCTTTTTGTTGCCTGCCGAACGGCACCCCCGGCTTTGGCCGCTGGGGGGGGCCCCCCGCCGGGAGGTGGGGGGGGCGGGGTGGTGGTTTTGGTGGGTTGGCGGGCCCCCGGGC
>JBBSEZ010000468.1:0-7713 GCA_038239195.1 Gemmatales bacterium | reverse complement strand
GGGCGGGGGGGGGGGGGGGGGGGGGGGGGGGGGGGGGGCCGGCTGACCCCCCCCCCGCCCCGGGGGCGGGGGGTGGGGGGGGGGGGGCCCGCCCCCCGCGTGGGCCTCGAAGACTCGGCCCACCCTACGCTCCCCTCTCCCTGTATTCGGGGAGAGGGAGGGAAGAGAAGTCGGCGCGTCGGCCGTGGTCGCCACCAACAGCACGTTGAGGATTGAGGAAGGCGAGCTGAAGCGCAGGCGCTTGCCGTCGCCGCGGAGGTTGATCTTGAGGGACTTCGCCTTGATGCCGGCGAAGGTGGCGTCCACCACCTCGCTTTCGCCCTTGCCGTGCGTGGAGACCTTGCCGTCGAGGACCGTGACCGTCAGGGTTGCGTGGCCCTTCAGCTTGCCCTCCAGCTTGCTCGGCAGGCCCCAGCTCTTGGGGAGGTCTTTCAACAGGAGGCCCTCCACGCGCACGGGGTGGAAGCGGAGCTTGCTGCCCTTGCCGCGGAAGTCGAGGTCGGCGTCGGTGGCGATGGTGCCCCCCGCGGTGCGGCCCTTCACGTCGCGCAACAGCACGAGGTCGTCCTCGACCGTCACTTTCCCACTCGCCCCGTCGGCGGAGAGGTCGATGGACGGTACGCTCAGCGCCGTCTCGCGGGGGGACATCTCGACGCGGTAATGCACGCCCGGCCTGGTCGTGGCCAGGCCCACCGTCACCTTGACGGGCGTCTTGCCGCGCTCGATCTTCACCGCGTCCCACACGCTCGCGGGGACGTAGGGCACCGCGAGGAGCTTGGCCCGATCGACGACGGCGTCGTCCGTCTCGACTTCGAGGGTGATGGCGCCGGTGCGCGAGGTCAGCGCGGCGTGGACGGCCCAGTCCCCCCAATAGCTGTCCGCGATGGTCCCCTTGAGGTCGAGCCCCTCGTCGTCGCCGTCGATGGTTGCCCGGGCGGGGGACGCCGTCAGGGCCGTGCGCCCCTTCTGGGGCAGCGTGATGCGCGCGTTGGAGAAGGCCACGTGGTAGCGCAACTTTGGTTCGGAGGGGGCGAAGCGCAGTGTCACCTCGATCGGGACGCGCTCGCCGTCGATCTTGACCTGCTCCCAGATGGCGGGCGGCACGAACGGAAAGCCCTCGAGCTTGCCCGGCTCGAGCTTGACGCCCTTGCTCTGGAGCGTGACCGACCCGGTCTTCTCGGCCGCGTTCATTTCGCCCCGCACGTCCCAGGCGCCCCACTCCGGGTCGTCGATCTTGCCCCCCAGGCGCAGGCCGTTCTCCCCCTCCACCAGTTCGGCC
The DNA here is from genome assembly GCA_038239195.1 of Gemmatales bacterium. Taxonomy (GTDB): domain Bacteria; phylum Planctomycetota; class Planctomycetia; order Gemmatales; family Gemmataceae; genus JBBSEZ01. Next base: position 6,434 of record JBBSEZ010000468.1, on the reverse strand, counting down.
TGGAGCCCGACGAGGTGGAAGGGCGGGCGGCCTTCCTGGGCCACGGTGAGCTGCCCGCCGTTCAAGGTGACGTGAGGCGTCGTCCCGCCGGGGCCGGTGGGAACAGGCAGGCGCGTCAGGAGGTTGCCTTCGCGGTCGAAGCGCAGGTGGAGGTTGGCCCCCCGAAAGGTCACGTGCGACGGGGCAGCGCCGAAGAGCAGGCCGAGCGCGGAGACGTTGGCCTCCAGCCGATCGACGCCGACCAGGGGCGGTTGCCCCTCGGCGTCGGCGACGCGCAGGGCCGAGAGCGTGGTGTGGCCGAACAGCCCGATGTTGGCCCCACCCACCTCGACGGGGGCGCCGAGGCTGGCCTGCAGGCGCTCGGCGGCCAGGCGCGCGGCCTTGGCGGAGGAGAGGTAGAGGTGAGCTCCAACCAGGACGGCCCCGAGCACGCCGACCAGAACGAGCGCGCCGACGAGGAGGCGCCTTCGGAAACGATTCATGCCGAGCTCCGTGAGGCCCCGGGCGTCGAGACATTCTGCTCCGCGTTCCGACGAAGGGCAACTTGGTTGTCGCGTTTTGCGCACGTGCCCTGGTGAGACGACTGTCCGCAAACCGCGCGCCGCCCCGTGGGACGGCGCGTCGAGTCGGAGGCGTTCGGCGGTTTCGCGACGCTTCAGGCGAGCGGCAGGACATGGTTTCCTGTAGGACGGCTCTCCTGAGCCGTCCTACAGGGCATGCCTTTTCCTGACGGTCGCCTTCGTAGAATCGCTTTTCAAGGTCGCCGACAGCGGATGAGGAACGCCTGCCGCGCGAAGCTGAGCCGATGCTGGAGCCCGGCGAAGCCCGCTTCGCAGAGCTTGTCGAGGATGACGGCGAGGGGGAGGTAGTGGAAGCGGCCGCGCCGGGCCTCGCGCTTGAGCCAGGAGCCGTAGCGCAGCATGCGCATCGAGTTCTTGAAGTAGCGCAGCGGGTGGCGCGCGACGAAGAAGCCGGAGACGCCGTAGAGCGCCACCTTGACCCAGGCCGGCTCGGGCACGTTGACGGAGAAGACGAACCGGCCGCCGGGGCGCAGCACCCGGCCCACTTCGCCGAGCAGATGGTCGTAAGCCTCCGTGGTCCAGCAGCCGCGCTCGTGGGAGTAGGACTGCGCGTACTGGATGGCCAGGCCGGAGACGGCGCCGTCGAAATGGCCATCGGGGAAGGCGGCGAGACCATCGCTGAAGTCGGCGTGCTGGAAGCGGACCCGTTCGGGAGACGCGGGCGGCTGGGCGGAGGCGCGCACGCGGGCGATCGACTCGGCGTTGGCGTCGGCGCAGTCGAGGGAGACGATCTCGGCGAGGGAGCCGTTGCTCTTTTCCCAGAGGGCGCGGGTGAGTTGCCCGCTGCCGCAGCCGAGGTCGAGCCAGCGCTCGCCCGGGGCCGGATCGAACCAGGCGGCGGTGTCGGCGAGCAGCCGGCGATAGGGCGGCAGCTCGCGCTGCGTCCAGAAGGCCTTGGCACAACGCCGATCGGACCAGTAATTCACGTCGGGGGGAGAGGCTGGCGCGGTGGACATGGGCCCTTCCGTGGCTTGGGAAGATTGGCACAAGGAGGCAAGGCCGCTTCCTGCGAGCCCGCCCGTTCACAGCCGGACTGTAGCGTCGGAGGGCAGGCGAGCGAAGGCCAAGTTGAAAGGCGATTTTCCCCCTTGCCGAGTTCCTCTTGCCCTGTTTGATTGACTCTGTTCCCCGAAGCGCCCACGTCCCCCGCCGCCCGAAGGGAGAAGCGACATGGCCACCCGCGTTTGCTGGCTCGGACACGCCTGCCTGCTGCTGGAGACCGACGGGCAGCACGTCCTGATCGACCCCTTTCTGACCGGCAACCCCTCCGCCGCCTGGAGCGCCAACGAGGTGCCGGCCGACTTCATCCTGGTATCGCACGGCCACGGCGACCACGTCGGCGATACCATCGGCATCGCGAAGCGGACGGGGGCGACGGTGGTGGCGAACTACGAGATTGCCGAGTGGCTGCGGAAGCAAGGGCTGAGCAAGGTCCACGGGATGCAGCACGGCGGGGGCTGCCAATTCCCCTTCGGGCGCGTCAAGCTGACACTGGCCTTCCACGGCTCGATGCTCCCGGATGGTAGTTATGGCGGCAACCCGTGCGGCTTTCTGGTGACGTGCAACGACGGGAAGAAGGTGTACGACGCGGCCGACACCGGCCTGTTCGGCGACATGCGGCTGATCGGCGAGGAGGGGCTGGACGTGGCGTTCCTGCCGATCGGCGACAACTACACGATGGGGCCCGACGACGCGCTGCGGGCGGTGAAGTTTCTGGCGCCGGGCAAGGTGGTGCCGATCCACTATGGGACGTGGCCGCCGATCGCCCAGGACGCGGGAGCGTGGGCGGAGCGCGTGCGCCGCGAGACGCAGGCGAGGGCGGTGGTGCTGAGGCCGGGGGAGTGGGTGGAGGTGTAGCAAGGACCGGTGGATGTGAAGGGCGAGGGGAGGCGCCGCACAACGAAGCCGCCCTTGTCCGGCGATCGTGGCGGTGGCAGGGAGGTGGAGGCCAAGGGGCCGAATGGGTACAATGGGGCGGAGGATCGCCCTGGGCCCTCGACCGCGTGGGAGGCGGACATGACCCCAAGCGCCACCTCGCCCTCGCTGCCAGCGCACGCCGAGAACGGCACGCCGTCTCCCGCGTTCGATCCGGCGCTGGCGGGCGAGCTCGAACATCTGGTGACCGAGGACGACGAGCCCTTGGACTGCATCTTCACCGAGAAGCAGCAGCGCCTGCTCACCGAGTCGTTGTACAGCGGTTGGCCGGGGCCGGGCGAGGGCCGGCGCTTCCTGGCAATGTCCAACGTGGGGCTCTTCCCCGCGCCCAAGGAACCGCCCCTCGTCCCCGACGCCATGCTCAGCTTCGACGTGTCGGCGGCGGACGACCTGCACGCCAAGGCGGGCCGCTCCTACTTCCTTTGGCTGGTCAAGAAGCCGCCCGAGGTGGTGATCGAGATCGTCTCGGACCGCCGGGGTGGGGAAGACGGGCTGAAGAAGCTCGACTACGCCGGCATCGGCGTGCGCTACTACGCCATTCTCGATCCGGACGAGTTGCTCGGGGCCGGCCTGTTGCGGACGTTCCGCCTGCGGGACAAGGGTGGCTACGAGCCGGTCGCGCCGGGCGGGTGGGCGGACCTCGGGCTGGGGCTGACGTTGTGGGAAGGCACCTACGAGGGGCACCACGACACCTGGCTGCGCTGGTGCGACGTCGATGGGCAGGTCATCCCGACCGGGGCCGAGCGCGCCGAGCGCCTGGCCGCGCAATTGCGGGCCCTGGGCATCAACCCCGAGGCCTGACGAGCTCCGCGCGACTGCAACGAGCTCGGCTACTCGGCTAGGCCGTGAAGGGAGGGGCCTTGTCGGGCCTACTGCTTTCCGCGGAGGATGGCGGCCAGCGCCCAACACCCGCGAACGTGTGGGCCGGGGCCGTTCAGGTGATCGAGGATGGTCGCCGTGGTACAACCGGCTTTTTCCAGGGCGTCGGCTAACGCGGGCATCGACGGGAAGTCCTGCTTATCGTGGACGCGCTGAGCGAGGGCCAGCACGGTCTTCCGCCAAGATTGGGGGAGGGTGGGCGATGGGCGGAAGGGATTGCCGAACAAGCAACGGAGGACGGACGCCTGGGCGCTGCACTCCTCCGACTGAGCGACTTTGCCGGCGTACCCCATGACTCTCGCGACGTATCGGGTGACGTGGCCCGCGCCGCTCAAGGCATCATCAGGGGTGGCCCAGTGGTCGGCGCTGGCGGCCCAGTCTGTCGCCAAGGCGCGAAATTCCTCCGGAGCGTTCGCCGGGAGGCGTTCGCTCATCGGGCCCGCCAGCACAGGCAGGAACCGGTGAACGCAGGCTCGCGCGAAGAGCTTGAGTTTGCGAGTGCTCGCCTTGCCGCGAAGGAAGTCCAGCATCATCGCCGGATCGGTGGCGCTGAGCCAGGTCGCCTCGTCCACGGGCCTACTCCTTTCCGAGGATGGTGTGGAGGAGGGGGCAGGATCGCCCCGCGCTGGCCCGGACTTCCGCCTCGACGAGCGCCTCCAGTTCCGCCTGTTCCTCGGCGGCCAAGGGGGCCCCCGCCGCCCGAGCCGCGTGCCGGCGGCCCCAGAGCTCCTCCAGGCGCTGCCGCTGGGTGGCCGTGAAAAACCGGTCCGGGCGGAACGATTGAACCACCATCAGCGTCCCGCGTTCCTCCTCGTCGAGTTGGGCGGTCAGCGCGTCGAGGGCCTCGCCGACGGTCTGGCTCTCCCCGGCAACCGCGCGATACCTCGGGGGCGAGCCCTGACCTTCCGGCAGAATGGCAATCGTCGTCATCGGAAGCCCTCCCTCTCGAGGAATCTAGCTTTCTGCCGGGCTGTCCGCTCCTCCCAGGATCGCGGTGACGCGCCGCCTATTCGGAACGCCCAAATCGCTCCTTCTCAAAAAGCCGATTGCCAAGCGTCGTCGGACCGGGCCTAATAGACGGTGCGAGGAAGCAGGCCCCTCGTCGAACGCAACGCCACCTGCCAGGAACGCAGCGCGGCAAGACGTCGCGGAAGACGATGGTTGCTCTCGGCGCGTAGATCGTTCACCAGGGCATTCCCCTCCCAGGAGATGAGCCGTGAAGACGAAGCTGCTGGTCGCTCTTTGCTTCGCCCTGTTCGGGTTGGCGGCCGAGGCTGCCGACTGGGCCCAGTTCCGCGGTCCGGGGGGCCTGGCCGTCTCCCCGGAGAAGGGCCTGCCGACGACCTGGGACGGGACGAAGAACCTCGCCTGGAAAACCAAGCTGCCCGGCCCCGGCGGCTCGTCGCCGATCGTGGTGGGCGACCGCGTCTTCATCACCTGCTACACCGGGTACGGCACCGGGAAGGTCGGCGAGCAGGCCAACCTGCACCGTCATCTGCTGTGCCTGGACCGCCGCAGCGGCGACGTCAAGTGGTCCAAGGCGGTCAAGGCCGTGCTGCCCGAGACGCGCTACGGGGGCTTCATCGCCCACCACGGCTACGCCTCCAGCACGCCGGCCAGCGACGGCGAGCGCGTCTACGTCTTCTTCGGCAAGTCGGGGGTGTTCGCCTACGACCTCGACGGCAAGCAGCTCTGGAAGGCCAGCGTCGGCACGGGCACCGATGGGTGGGGGTCGGCCTCCAGCCCGATCCTCTACAAGAAGCTGGTGATCGTCAACGCCGGCGTGGAGAGCGGCGGGCTGGTGGCCCTCAACAAGGCCGACGGCGAGCAGGCCTGGAAGGCGGGCGGCACCCGCCGGTCGTGGGGCACGCCCGCCCTGGTGGACGGCAAGGACGGCAAGCAGGAACTGGCCCTGAGCGTGCCGGGCAAGGTGCTCGGCTTCGACCCGGAGAACGGCAAGGAGCTGTGGCACTGCGAGGGCATCAACGATTACATTTGTCCCAGCGTGGTGGCCAGGGACGGCGTCGTCTACGTCATTGGCGGTCGGCGGGCCACGGCGCTGGCGGTCCGGGCCGGCGGGCGCGGCGACGTCACCGAGGCCCGCCGCCTGTGGGTGAAGAACGTGGGCGCCAACGTCCCTTCCCCGGTGGTCGTCGGCGACTACCTCTACTGGGTGAACGACTCGGGCATGGCCCACTGCCTCAAGGCGGCCACGGGGGAGAAGGCGTACAGCGAGAGGCTGCGGAGCGGCGGGGTGTACGCCTCCGCGGTCGCCGCCGACGGCAAGTTGTACGTGGTCAGCCGCGAGAAGGGCACGTTCGTGCTGGCCGCCAAACCGAAGTTCGAGTTGCTGGCCCACAACACCTTGGAGGGCGACAAGAGCCTCTTCAACGCCAGCCCCGCCGTGAGCAACGGCCAACTGTTCCTGCGCTCCGACCAGTACCTTTACTGCGTCGGCAAGAAGTAAGGCGAGGGGAAGGTGGGGCCGTCTCTTGGTAGGACGGCTCTCCCTCCATTAGGATCGCTTGCCGCGACAGGCCCCGGCCACCGGCTATTGGCGTCCTTCCGCGTCGGGTAATGGAGCTTGGTGGCGATCACTACCTCGTCCCGCCTGGCGAAGTCGCGCAGCGCCCGCCCCACGATTTCCTCGCTCGTGCCGTCGGAGTACGAGTTCGAGGTGTCGAAGAAGTTGATGCCCAGCTCCAGCGCGCGGGCGTCGCGCCGGGCCTGCCGGGAGAGTCGTTCAAATTCGGCACGTCTATCCGCGGCTGCCACAAGGTGGCCGGTCTTGGGATCGAGCGTGCTCGACGATCCACTGAGTGCGTGAGACGGGATGGGAGGCCCATTCGGCATTGTCGCGCTGCTCCTAGATGATCGTTTCGCAAGTTCACCGCCACTCTGGCAGCGGATTTGTGAAACGGGCATCTAGACTAAGCCGAGCCTGGTGAGGTATTGACGGTGGAGTTTCTTCTGCAAACGCTTCCGGCGATGCATCTCCGCTCCACTGGCTCACGAGCCCAACCACGCCCTCGCCCCTCG
>JBBSEZ010000467.1:0-7718 GCA_038239195.1 Gemmatales bacterium | reverse complement strand
TCAAAGGCAGACGGAAGAAGGCGGCCCGCGATCCAAACTATTTGGTCGGCGTTCTCCTCGGATTAACAGACTTGGACACTCCGTTGGATACCTGGAAAACCGCGCCGCCAGCTTGAAATAGTCGTGCGTTTGCCCTGGGTTTGGGCCCTGATGCTACGGACGTTCAATCGCCCTATCGCGGCGAAGCAACGAGCCGCTCGCTTGACAGATTCGCTTGACGGGCCTGGAACCGCTGAGAGTGGCAGGAATGGGAAGGGGGTAGCTGTACTACTGGGCGAGCAACTGGCTTGGATCGCTCTGGTCAGGGAGCAAGTCAAACAGCATCATCTGTCCGTTCAGGCGTGGGCGGGAGGCGCTTTTTGGCTTTTGCTGCTTGCCGAACAAGCAAGCCTTCAGGTTCGCGGCGACGTGGAACGCAAGCAGCGGAGGTACGGCGTTACCGATCTGGCAGAAGCGCGAGGACTGTCCCCCCGAAAAGCGGTAGGTGGCTGGAAAACTCTGAATGACGGCGCACTCCTCAACGGTCAGCCGACGCATGCGGGCAGGTACGGTAGCGTATGGCTCGCCCCCGGCTTTGAGGTGCGCGTGATACCCTTCTGCCCAATTCGGTTCACCAGTCTCCATCGCGTGCTGATCGATGATAGGGGTCTTGTTCCCGCCCATGCTGGCGGGCAGAGTTGGCGCTGGGCTGTCCAAGCGGATTGGTCTACCCAACCCGTTGAACAACATTCCAGCGTAAGGCGATGGGCGCATCACGGGGCGCTTGGCCGGCACGATGATCGCACGGCAGATGCTATTGTTCCCTGGCTGTCCGAAGGCGGGTAGCGTCCTTAAGGCGACACGAACGGACAGGCTCTGACTGGCGGGCTCAGGATATAGTCTCGATGCCTCCCCTCGCCGCGTCCCGATGAAGAACACCCGTTCGCGCTGCTGCGGGACACCGAACCGGCTGGCATCGAGGACGCGTTGATCGACGTCGTACCCGAGCGCCTCAAACCGCCTGACCAGCAAGTTGCGAATGTCGGCCCACTTCTCAAGGGTTCCCAGCGCCTTGACGTTCTCCATCACAAAAGCGGTAGGCTTCTTGTCGCGCACCACCCGAACGAATTGCCAAATCAACTCGCTTCGCGGGTCTTCCGGGTCCATCTTCCCGGCAACGCTGAAGCCCTGGCACGGCGGACCTCCGATGACCAGATCGCAAGCCGGAATCTCTTCTGAACGGATGCCCTTGACGTCACCTTCAGCAAGGTGATTTCCGAGGTTGCTCCTGTAAGTTGCGGCTGCATCCCGCCGAACCTCATTCGCCCAGATGACGTCAAAGCCTGCTTGGCGGAAGCCGAGATCCAGGCCCCCCGCTCCCGCAAATAGCGAAACAACGGTAGGCTGTTTGAAACCCATCAGATCCCCCATTCTTCCCCGCCTGCGGAATTTTATTTAACATCGACCGATCTTCAGACCATGTTGAGCCGAATCCTAAGAACACCTGTACACTAAAAGGCGCATCGTGTCAAGGGGCAGAAGCCTCCCGCCACACGACTTCCTGTCGCGCGCCTGTCGTTGTCGGTAAAACCGCTAGAACTCGGAGAGAAGGCCTGTTGCCCTGCCTGACTTCGCCGCACCCGCTGGAAGGCGCACAGCAGCCCCACCTCCCCAACAGCCTCTCTCCTGGGCGCACGCGACTGGCTACGAGCGGGATGTTCGAGGCAAGGAAGTGGAACGGCAGAACGCCGAGATCACCCCGCCCTTCGTCGTTCCGTATCCGAGCAGAGGTGCGGCGCGACTTGGTTAGCCGGGGCCGCCCTCGGCCTCGGCGCCTTCCGCGGCAGCGCCGACCCGGCTGATGCGCTCGATCAACTGGTCCATCTCGTCCTGCCAGGGTGGCCGGCTCAGCCGCTCCTCGTGGCCGGGCAGCCAGTAGCGGTAGGGGTCGTTCTTGCGCCCCGTGCCCTCGCGCAACAGCAGGGCCTGGGCCACGGCCCGCTCCAGCCAGCGCCACAGGGTGATCCCGCTGGGCGCCTCGGAGCCCGGCGGCCAGCGCCGGGCGATCTGGTGGCGCGTCAGCTTCTTCGGGGCCGAAGCCAGGATGGAAGACAGCAGCTTCCAGTTCTGGGAAAACTCCTCGTCCAGGAAGGAGCCGTGGCCGAGGTAGTCGGTGCCGTCGGCGCTCAGTTCGAGAACGAGCTGGCGAGGCGTCTCGTCGTGGCGCGAGAGGGCCAGCAACCGGCGGCGGCGGTCGTCCTCGGAAGGGCGGGCGTGCCATTTCATCTCGACGAGGACGTCCACGAAGGCGCACAGGGCGCCGCTGCCGCGCGCCGCCATCCCCTCGCCCGCCTCGCCCTTGCCGGGGTGGTGCAGGAGGAGCACGCTGAGCCCCAGGGCGGTCAGGCGGTGCAGGGGCATCAGGAACTCGAGCATGAGCTCGGCGTTGCTTTCGCCCCGACCGGGGAAGAAGGCCGACAGGGGGTCGATCGCTACCAGGCTCAGGCCGTGCCGGGCGTGGACGTCCGCCAGGCGGTCCAGGAGGGCCAGCCACTGCGCGGGGGTTGGCTTGCCCGGGAAGGGCCGGCAGAACCAGCAGACGTGGTCGGCCAGGTCCAGGTGCTTGCCGCGCGCGACCCAGCTCGCGGGGCCCTCCTCGGAAACGATGGCCGCCTTGCCTGCGGCCAGGGGCAGGCCGGCCAGCGCGCCGCCCGTCTTCATCCGGGCCAGCAAGACGGAGAGCAGGGTGGTCTTGCCGGACTTCCACTGACTGGTCAGCACGGTGACGTTGCCCGAGGCGAGGTAGCCGCGCCAGAGCCAGGATGTCTGGGCCTGGGCCAGCTCCTTCAGGTCGCTCAGCCAGAGCTCGCGCGGGACGGCCGGGGCCGAAGCGCCGGGCACGAGCGAATGAGCGTCAACGGGGCCCGTGATGGGGGTCATGGGGCTCGCTCCTCTTGGGTTTCATTTCGTTTCACCGCGGAAAATGCGTTTCAGGGGCTGGGTGCCTGAAATGAAAGGAAACCTATCTCAATTATGACAAAAGCTCACCGATCTACAGAGAGCAGAAAGACGTCAGGAGGGCCCCGGCTGGGATAATTCGCGGCGAGGAACGTAGAGCGTGGAGAGCGATCTCGCTCGTGGGCGGTGGGCGTTTTCGTTGACAGGGGACAGCGGACTGGTAGGGTGAGGGGGCGTTGTGCGTTCGCGGGCCCTCCCGGAGGAACGTTGCGTGAGCTCTTCGGTCGTTCGCATCGCCCTGGTTCTCTCCCTGGCCATCGCAGCCCTCGCCCCAGCGCAGCCGAAGCCCCGGCCCGCGGACAAGGCGCCCGCCCACCTGAAGATGGCCCTCGTCAATCTGCGCTGCCTCACCTCGGCCGGCGCCGACCCCGAGGCCAACAAGGCCAACGTGCAGGCCAACCTGAAGCGACACCTCCACTTCATCGACCGATTGGCGGTCCGCAAGGCCGAGTTCGTGGGCTTCCCGGAGTTGTCGCTCAACGGCTACCACTTCAGCAAGCACGTGACCTGGCTCCGCCTCGACGGGCCCGAGGTCCAGGCGCTGCGGCAAAAGGCGCGCGAGAAGGGCGTCTACGTCAGCGCCGGCCTCGCCGAGCAGGACGCGGACGGCAAGAGGTGGAACACCCAGATCGTCATCGGCCCCAAGGGCCAGATCGTCGCGAAGCACCGCAAGATCTATCTCACCAAGGAGAAGGGCTTCACGCAGGCGGGCACCGAGCACAAGGTGTTCCAGGTGAAGGGGCTCAAGGTGGGGATCGCCATCTGTGCTGACGGGTCGGATCGGAAGAACCTCGAAGCGCTGGTCGAGAACGGCGCCCAACTCATCTATGCGCCGCACGCCAACAGCACCGGCGGGACCACGGCGGGCTGGTATCGGTTTCGCGCGGCCTGGGGCGGCCCCACGGGATGGATCGCACAGTTGAAGGTCCATGCGGCCCTCCACAATCACGCGGGGCGGTACGACCTCGACCTGGGCGCGCCCGCGGTCAAGGGCCCCGACGCCGGGTGGGCGAGCGGTTCCTGGTTCATCGGGCCCGACGGCCGAACGCTGGCCCAGATGCCTTCGTCCACGCGGAGGAACGACAGCAAGGAGTTCGTGCTCGTCTACGACGTACCCATCCCTGGCCGCTGATCTCGTCGCCGGCACAACGCTCGCCCACCCCGGCCGGGCTGTTCATGAAGAGGAGACGCATGGCACTTGTTATTTGTCCCGAATGTCAGGAACGGGTGTCTTCTCAGGCGCCCCACTGCCCCAAGTGCGGCTACCCGATCAACGATTCCACACCACCCAGGACGATCGTGGTCGAAAAGGGGAGCGGCGGTGCCTGGGTTTTGTCCGGTTGCCTGCTGGTGGTCCTCGTCGTGGGAGGGCTCCTGGCCCTGGGGCTCGGCCTTCCGTTCATCCAGAAGGTCCGCGAGGCGAATGCGCGAGTGGCCGAGGAACAACGGGTTCTCGGGAAGTGGAAACAACTGGACGGGGCCCTGTCCCTGGAGTTCTTCTCGGACGGCACGCTCCGGGAGGAGAGGCCGTTGAACAAGGGCAAGGGAACGTACAAGCTGCTTCCGGGCCGGAGAATGGACTTGAAGATCGAGGGCGTGCTCTGGGGGCACAACGAGGTAACGGTGCGCTACGAGATCACGGGCGACGAGCTGGTGTTGACGCCCGACAGCGGTGCCGGCCTTGCCCTGCAGTATCGGCGAGTGAAGTGACGGGCCCCTCATGGGGTGGACTGGCAATCGTCCTCCTCCTTCGCTCAGGGCGCCCTCTTGCCTTCCTCCTCGATCGCGAGCGAGCGCGTGCAGTCGATGACCAGCCAGCACAAGGCCGCTATCAGGTAGGCGCCCGCCACGCTTTGAAACAGCACGTCCCAGCCGAAGGCGTGTTTGAGGTGCCCCATCGTGGGCCCGGCGAGGAAGGCGGCGATGGCGCCGACCGTGTTGACCAGGCCAAACACCGTCCCCGCTGCGGGGCCCCGAGACGTCCGTGATCGTGCCCCACTGCGTGACCAGGCTCCAGTCGCCGAAGAACTTGCAGGTCAGCAGCACCGCCATGACCCATCGGCCATCGGCCACGCCGACGCTGATGACTATGAGCACGGCCGCGAGGAACTTGCCGGTGAAGGCTACCGCGCTGCGGGCCAACCGCCGCCTGCCCGTGGCGCGGATGAGCACGTCGTTCAGCACGCCTCCGACCGCGCCGCCGAGGGCGCCGCCCCACAGCGGCAGGCCGGCGAAGGTCCCCATCTCGGAGGAACTGAGCCCCTTGCCTTCCACCAGGAATTGCGGCACCCAGAAGACGTAAAGCTGGTCCGCAAACGTGCTGGCAAAGGCGTAGAGCAACAGCGCGCTCACGGTCCAGGCGTTGGCGCCGGTCAGGCGGGCTCGCGCCACTCTTCCGGGTGTTGTGGGCGAGTCGCCTTCCTCGACGGCGCGCCGTTCGGCCTCGTTCGCCCAGGGGTGTTCGCCCGGACCATTGCGGAACAGCAGCCCGAAGCCCAGGCCCAGCAGCAGCCCGGCCCCACCCAGTGCCAGAAGAGACTCCCGCCAGGAGAGTTGCAGCAATCCCATCAGCACCGTCGCGACCAGCAGCGAGGCGCAGGCCCCGCCCGCCCGCCCGGATAGCGACGCCACCATCCCCTGCACCGTCGTGCGCATGCTGGCCGGGAACCAGCTCCGCGTCACCTTGCTCAGGTTGGGATACGCCCCCGCCTGCGCCAGGCCGAAGGCCGCGCGGGCGCCCGCCAGTTGCCAGAAGCCCTGCGCGCCGCTCATCCAGCCCACGCTGCCCGACCAGAGCACGATCAACAGGGAGAGCACGACGCGCGGCCCCAGCAGGTCGCCGGCCAGCCCACCGGGGACCTGGCCCAGGGCATAGGTGGCGCTGAAGAGCGCATCCAGCCAGCCCAGTTCCACGTCCGTCAGGGATATTCCGCCTTGAGCGCCGGGCGGATCACGCCCCACGAGTAGCGGTGCAGGTAGAGCAGCCAGCTAACGGCGCAGGCCAGGGCGAAGATCAGCCAGCGGACCTGCGTAGGCCGCTCGGGGCCCGGTGGCACGGTTTCACCGTCGGTCATGGGAACTGCCCGCCCCGGCCTGGGGGAGATCATCCGACACGGTACTTCGCCAGCTTCGCCTCGTCCACGGTCACGCCCCCAGGTCGTCGGCGCAGTGAAAGACACAGGGCACGCCCGCCGCTTCGCACAGGGCGGCCACCTTCTTGACGGCGAGAATGCCCCCCGCCATTTCTTCTCCGGCACGTAGCGGAAGGCGTAGAACGTCTTCTCGCCCATGCCTATCGAGCAATCGTTCCCGGCGTCGTAGCAGGGCGGCACCCAGTCTCGGGCCCTCGGCACCGAGTTCTTCGGCTCGAGCTTGCGCCAGGCGTCATTCCGGGGGTCGTAGGCGAACATGCCGGACGGTTGCTCGACTCCCTTGCCCTTCAACGACACCGCCACGAGGAGCAGATCGCGCCGGACGTCGTGGGCCAGGGCGCCGCGGCAACCGACTTCAGTTCGGGGAAGCAATCGAAGGCGCGACAGGCGTGGCGCGAGCACGGCGTCGGCTCCTTCGCGTTTTCCGGCAGGGGCGGGGTGCGCTGCCCGCCGTCGCGCACGCCCACCTTGGTCCAGTTGTCGATCTCGAGCGGGACGAGCCTGGCGCTGGCGGGCTCGAAGGCGAAGAGGCAGTTGCCGTAGATCGTGGTCCCGCCGTGCTTCTTGTCGTACCAGCGGTCGTAGAACAGGACGCGCTTGCCGTCGGGGTCGTAGACGAGCTTGTTCCAGCCGGCGTTGATCCACAGGCCTCGCTCGTCGGCCCCGGGCGGCTGAACGATCTTCGGCTCGATCGGCACCCAGGTGTTCGGCGGGATCGACGCGAGGTCGGCCCCGGCACAAACGCCTTGCCCGACGATCAGGACGGCCAGCGCGACGAGAAGACGCATGAGGGTGTTCCTTGTTGGTCCGAGAAGGAGGACAATCGCTCGGCGTGGGCCCTGCCGCTCACCCAGCCTTCTTCGCGCCTTTCTCCTTTTGGCGGATCAACGTCTCCAATGTCTCCATTTCCGTCTCGGCCGCGTCGAGTTGCCGGAGCATCGTCTTATAAGCGCCCGTGCCGGGGGCGCCCGCGCGGAGGAGGTCGCGAATTTCCTTCTGGCGAGCGCGAGACTGGGCGAGCCGCTGTTTGAGCGCCGCGAGTTGCGTGCCCGCGTTCGGCGCCTGTTGCGGCTTGTTGAGGCGCGCGTCGATCTCCGCAAATTCGCGGTAACGGCGCTCGAAGCGGGCGGCGATTTTCTCGTAGGCCTTGCTGCCGACGGCCACGCCGCGAAACTCCTGGCCGATGGCCAGCAAGTCCTTGACGGCGGCCGCTCGCTTCTTCGTCACCTCTTCGGCCTCCTTCTTGTCCTTCGGCGCTTGCGCCTGGCCGGCTTGCAGCAGCACGGCGACCGCGAGCGAGGCCAGCAAGGCGACGACCGGCCAGCGGGGCAGAGGAACGAGGTGGGGCATGCGCGACCTCCGGGGCAAGGGCTCGGGGAAGGCAGGGAAGGGCTACGGGATAGAGGGTAAACGATTCTCGGCGAGGTTGCAATAGTGTTCGGCTCGATTGTTGCTAGCTGGAGTCGGCCTTCTGGTGGAGCTTGCCGATATGAGCCAGGAGTTCTTGCTCGGTCGCCCAGCCGGCGAAGAAGAAGCAGAACATCTCGTAGGTGCGCTTCGTCGGCTTCT
>JBBSEZ010000466.1:0-7733 GCA_038239195.1 Gemmatales bacterium | reverse complement strand
CAGGGGGGGGGCCGGCCGCTCTGCGGGTGGCGGCGGGGGGGGCCCGCCGGGAATGGTGGCCCCCACCGGCGAGGAAACCAGGGGGGGCGGGTTGGGGACGCTTGCCCGACCCGGCCCGCCTCATTCTGGCTTCGCATCAACCCACCGAGCATCGCCCGGCGCGTTGCTCGCTCAGGTGCCTTTTTTCAACCGGGCTGCCAGCCCACGCGCCTCCTTGAGGTGTTTCTTCAGGTGCGGGAGCGTGTCCTTGGCGAAGGTCCGCAGGTCTTCGTGCGCGCCGGACTTGGAGTACGACTCGAACATGCGCACGGCCTTCTCGTGGTCCTCGACCATGATCCGCACGTACTCGCGGTCGAAGTCGGCGCCGCTGCGCTTGCCCAGGTCCATGAAGAGGCGGCGCTTGTCTGGGTTGAGCCCGACGACGACGCCCACCTTGAGGCCGCGCGCCTGCTCGAGCAGTTTCTTGTTTGCGGCTTCGTGGTCGTTCACCATCATGGTGGCGAACTCCTTGACCTTCGCATCGGTGGCCTTGATTTTGGCCAACTGGCTGAACTTGACCTCGGCGTGCCCCGACTCGATCGCCTTGATCACGAAGTCGTTGGCGTTGAGGGCCTTCACGCCCTCCTTCGGGATCTTTTCCACCACGTCCGCCTGGACCGCAGGGCCAGCCCAGAGCAGCACGGCCACGACCAGGCCCCCTGTTGCGACAAACCGGCTCATGAAGTTCTCCCCTCGAGGTTCCGCTGCCTTCTCCACCCGCTGAAGAAGACAACGATAAGGCAGCAATTGCAATGCCACGCCACCCGACATTGGCCGGGGCGCCTCGACGTGGCGCCATGCGAGGAAGCCCGCAGGCTCGTGGTGGGAAGCCCCTTGCCCAGGGGGTTGGCAGCGAGGCGCGGAGGGGCGCTTCCTGGGGGCGCCGGCGTTTTTCGTCCTTCCCCTTCCGGGTGGCACTTATCTTGCTTGTTCGTTGTCTGGTCGGGGGCGCGAGCAGAAGGCCGGCCCCATATCACCTGGTTGTGGAGGTTCGCATGTCTACGTCGAAACGGAAGATGGTGACGGCCGTGTTCCGGGACCGCACCAGCGCTCAGAACGCGTTCGACTGGCTGCGCGTCCGCGGCTACACGTCGGACGAAACGAACGTCCTGATGTCCAACACGACCCGCGCCCAGTACTTCCCGAACGAGAAGGAAGAGAAGGAGATGCGCGCGGGGAACGCGGCGGCCGAGGGCGTCGGCGTGGGCGGGGCCGTCGGCACCGCCATCGGCGCGACCCTCGCGGCGATCGCGGCCATCGGCACGAGCGTCGCGCTGCCGGGCCTGGGCATCCTGATCGCGGGCCCGATTGCCGCGGCCCTCATGGGCGGTGGCGCCGGCGCGGTGACGGGCGGCCTGATCGGCGGGCTGGTCGGCCTGGGCATCCCCGAGCCGAACGCCAAGGCCTACGAGGAAGCGCTCAAGGAAGGCGGCGTCGTCCTGGGCGTGGCCCCGCGGTCGAGCGAGGAGGCCAGCGAGGTCAAGACTTACTTCGAGAAGCACCACGGCGAGAGCGTTTATTACGGGTAAGTCCTCTCTCGACCGAGGAACGGAGAAGCGGGCGCGGGCCAGGGCTCGTGCCCGCTTTTTCGTGCGCGGGCCGGCCGTGGAGGGCCCGAAACGGGACGCGCTCTCCGCGGCACCATTGTTGCCCACCATCTAAATGGCAGGCCCCTGGGCGCCAGCTTTGCTGGCGCGAGCGCCGGCCAACTATGAAAGGGAGGTGCCCCGTGAAAGATGGACGCAATCTCGTGGTAGGGGTGTTCGATCACCAGGCGCCCGCGGAGCAGGCGGTGGCCGACCTGTGGGCAGCTGGGTTCGCCCGCGACCGCATCGACATGGTAACCAAGGGACATGGGCAGGCTCGGGCCACGACGGACCTCACCCTCCAGAACGCCGCGGCCGACGGCGCGGCGACCGGTGCCATGGCCGGGGCGACCGCGGGGGCCATCGCCGGGGCTGTCGCGATCATGCTGGTGCCCGGCATCGGCACGGTCGTCGGCGGGGGACTGCTGGCGGGCATCCTGGGTGGGGCTGCCCTCGGCGCCGCTGGCGGGACCTTCCTCGGCCCGTTCATCGCGCTGGACATGAGCGAGGACGCCGCCAAGCATTACGCCCGACAGGTCGATGAAGGCCGCACCGTGGTGCTCGTCCTGGCCTTCGACCGCGCCGCCGAAGCGCGCGCGATCCTGGCCCGGCACGGCGCCCGCGAAGGCCCGCTGACGACGGTGCCGGGCGCGCCCGTGCTGGCGACACCTGGCCACGCTTGAGCGCGCTCGAAAACAGGCAGACGAGGAGAGGGAGGAGACAGGCGGGCTGCCTGACTCCTCCCTCTCCTCGTTTCCGCTCGACCACCTCGACGATTTCCCCCGTCATCTTTTGAGGCTGCTCGAGGCCCCCTGCCGGGCGCGGTCCTCCGCGCTCAATGGCAGGGCATTGTCCGCCGGCACCACCCCTCCCCCGTAGCGATCGGCATAGGCGCGCGTGAAGGTGGCGCCGAACAGGAGGATCTGCGAGGAGTAGAAGACCCAGAGCAGCACGACCACCAGAGAGCCGGCCGCGCCGTAGCCGGAGGTCACACCGCCGTGGACCAGGTAGAGCCCCAGGAGGTACTTGCCGAGGGTGAACAACAAGGCGGTGGAGGCCGCCCCGATCCACGTGTCTTTCCAGCGCACCTTGGCGTCGGGCAACACTTTGAAGATGAGCGCGAAGAGCAGCGTGATGACGGCGAAGGCGACGGCGGCGTTGAGCGCCTGCCAGAGCCAGGCCCCGCCCGGCATCGACGAAGGAGCCCAGATTCGACTCACGGCCGCCAGGGTGGCGGTGACGACCAGGGAGACCAAAAGCAGGAAGCAGGTCCCCAGGATCAAGGTAAAGGAGAGGAAGCGGTCGCGCACGAGCCCCATCGCGCCGCGCCCGGGCTTGGGCGCCACTCCCCAGATCGTGTTCATCGAGTCTTGCAGTTCGATGAAAACGCCCGAGGCGCCAAAGAGGAGGACGGCCAGGCCGAGGACGGTCGCGAGCGTACACGACCAGGGGCGCTGGGCTTCCTTGATCATGCCCTGGAGGGCCTCGGCCACGGGCCGTCCCACCGTCCCCTCGATCTCGCCCACGACTTCGCCGGCCGCGGCCTGGGGGCCGAACAGCAGCCCGGCCCCGGCCAACACCAGGACCAGAAGCGGTGCGAGCGAGATGACGGCGTAGCAAGCTAACGCGGCGCCCATGCGCTGGGCTTTGGCCTCGTCCCAGTGGGTGTAGGTGTCGCGGAGCAGGGCCCAGTAGTCTTTGAATCGCATGCAGCTCCCCCGGATTGTGGGCCGACGCCGTTCCGCCACGCGGCTTGGAGACCGGGCCGTTCCGGCTCTGGCGCGCGGTCTTTGTGGATTGTTCTGCAAACCGGGCGCCCTCGGGGGTGTGGCATCGCAGTTGCAAAGGGGGGTCGGACGGCTCTCGGCGCTCGAAGGGGCCGTGCGGTTTGCTTCCCGGGCTGGGAGAGGCTGTCCTACCTTACGTGCAGTTCGCGTCGAAGGCCGACTCCCGGACTACGTGGCCGTTTCACAACTACCTTGCCCGTCGGGCCACCGCACGGGCGGCGAGCGTTCGATCTATTCGCGCAATCTTCAACGAGGCCAGACGATGAATCAGATCGAAAAAGTCGCGCTGACGCTCGGAGCAGTGGGGCTCGGTGCGTGGTGGTTGGCGCGCCGGAGCGGCCGTTACGCCTTTCGCAACAAGGTCGTCCTGGTCACGGGCGGTTCGCGCGGACTCGGTCTGGTGCTGGCCCGCCAGCTCGCCGACGAGGGGGCGCGCGTGGCGATCTGCGCCCGCGACGTGCAAGAGCTCCGGGCCGCCAGCCAGGGCCTCGCCCAGCGCCCCGGCGAACATCTCGCGTTGCGGTGTGACGTGACCGATCCTGCACACGTGCGGGAGCTCGTCCGCACCATTGAGGCCCATTTGGGCCCAATCGACGTGCTCGTCAACAACGCGGGCATCATCGAGGTCGGGCCGTTGGAGACGATGACGCGCGAAGACTTCGAGAAAGCCTTCGCGACCAACTTCTGGGCCGCGTTCAACACCATCGAGGCCGTCCTGCCCGGGATGCGCGCGCGGAAGGCCGGGCGCATCGTGAACGTCAGTTCCATCGGCGGAAAGATCGCCGTCCCCCACCTCGTGCCCTACAGCGCGAGCAAGTTTGCCCTGGTCGGCTACTCGCACGGGCTGCGAGCGGAGCTGGCCCGCGACGGGATCGTCGTCACCACCGTCTGTCCCGGCCTGATGCGCACGGGGAGCCCGGGACATGCCCTGTTCAAGGGCCAGCACCGCGCCGAACACGCCTGGTTCAGCATCGGCGACAGCCTGCCGTTGCTCACCCTGCGCGCCGAGCGCGCCGCCCGGCAGGCGCTCGATGCGTGCCGGCGCGGCGATGCCGAGGCCGTGCTGGGCCTCCCCGCTCAGGTCGCGGTCAAGCTGCACGCGCTGTTCCCCAACCTGTCCGAGAACGTGCTCGCCCTGGTCAATCGGCTCCTGCCTGGCCCGGGGGGCGTCGGCAAGGAGACGCGCACCGGGCAGGAGAGCGAAAGCCGGGCCTCTCCCTCGGTCCTCACGACGCTGAGCGACCGGGCGGCCGAGCAGAACAAGGAGCTCGAGCCGGCCCGCCGCTGAGCCGGTCGCTGTCGGTTTCCGTTCGCCCCACTCAGGAGGAAGGAAGCATGGTTTCTTACGCAACGCCAATCGGCCGGGAGGTCGCCGCGGGCCGGGCGCGCCGCGGCAACGCGGCGAGCCGCGCCAACGTCGGCGAACTGGAGCGGTGGGCCTCCCTGGTGGGCGGCGGGCTGCTGGCCCTGACGGGGCTCCGGCAGGGGTCGCTGGGCGGGCTCGGGATGTCGGCCGTGGGTGGCGCCCTGGTATACCGCGGGCTCACCGGCCGCTGCGAAGTCTATGGGGCGCTCGGCGTCGATACGGCCAAGCCTCACGGGCAAGTCGCCAGCATCCCGGCGGGGCAGGGGGTCAAGGTCGTCCGGGCCATCACCATCGCGCGCCCGGCCGAGGAGCTCTATCGCATCTGGCGGAACTTCGACGGGTTGCCCCGGTTCATGCAGCACCTCGTTTCGGTGAAGTCGGAAGGCAACCGCTCGCACTGGGTCGCCCGGGCCCCGATGGGGGCCTCGATTTCCTGGGACGCCGAGATCGTCAACGAGGAGCCGAACCGGCTGATCGCCTGGCGCTCGGTCGAAGGGAGCCGGGTGGCCACGGCGGGGTCGGTAACGTTCGAGCCAGCCCCGGGCGGGCGCGGCACCGAGGTCCACGTGACGCTCAAGTACGACCCGCCGGGCGGGAAGTTGGGCTCGTGGCTGGCGTGGGCGTTCGGCGAAGAGCCGGGCGTGCAGGTCGGCGAGGACCTGCGCCGACTCAAGCAGATGATGGAGGCGGGGGAGATCGCCACGGTCGAGGGGCAGCCCTCGTGTCGCTGAACGCAAACCCGGAGGACGGTTGATGAAGGCCTTGTGCTGGCAGGGGAAGGAGCGCGTGGAAGTCAACAACGTGCCCGACCCCAAGATCCTCAACCCGCGCGACGCGATCGTGCGAGTGACCACCACGGCGATCTGCGGGTCGGACCTACACCTTTACGACGGGTACATCCCGACGATGCAGAAGGGCGACATCCTCGGCCACGAGTTCATGGGCGAGGTGATCGAGGTTGGCCGGGAGGTCCACAAGCTGAAGAAGGGCGACCGCGTGGTCGTCCCGTTCACCATCGCCTGCGGGAGCTGCTGGTTCTGCAACATGCAGCTCTGGTCGCTGTGCGACAACTCCAACCCCAACGCGGGCCTCGCCGACGCGGTGTACGGCCACTCGGGGTCCGCGCTGTTTGGCTACTCGCACATGTTCGGCGGCTACGCCGGCGGGCAGGCCCAGTTCGTGCGCGTGCCGTTCGCCGACGTCGGCCCTATCGTCGTACCGGATGACCTGCCCGACGAGAAGGTGCTTTTCCTGTCGGACATCTTCCCGACGGGCTACATGGCGGCGGAGAATTGCAACATCCACGCCGGCGACGTCGTGGCCGTCTGGGGCTGCGGGCCGGTCGGCCTGTTCGCCATCAAGAGCGCCTGGATGCTGGGGGCCGAGCGGGTCATCGGCATCGACCGCTTTCCCGAGCGCCTGCGCCTGGCGCGCGAGGCGTGCGGGGCCGAGGTGATCGACTACGAGGAGACGGACGTCCTGGCGAAGCTGGAGGAGATGACGGGCGGGCGCGGGCCGGACTCGTGCATCGACGCGGTCGGCATGGAGGCGCACGGTACGACGCTGGGGGCGATCTACGACCGGGTGAAGGCGGCGACCTACCTGGCCACCGACCGGCCGAACGCGCTGCGGCAGGCGATCCAGGCGTGCCGCAAGGGCGGGACGGTGTCGATCCCGGGCGTGTACGGCGGGCTGCTGGACAAGGTGCCGTTCGGGGCGGCGTTCGCCAAGGGCCTGACGATGAAGATGGGGCAGACGCACGTGCATCGCTACCTGCGGCCGCTGCTCGACCGCATCCAGAAGGGGGAGATCGACCCGAGCTTCCTGATCACGCACCGGCTGCCGCTGGACGAGGCGCCGGCGGCGTATCGCACGTTCCGCGACAAGCAGGAGGAGTGCATCAAGGTTGTTCTGAAGCCTTGAGGACGCGCGGGGACGGGGCCCGAGGACGGCGGCGCGAGCCGCCGTCCTCGTTTCGCGCGCTCAGAGGGTGATGTTCGGCCCCTTCTCGGGCCCGAAGGGCCCTTGGCTCCCGCCTTCTTTTCGAAGCGCCGCTCGATCCAGCCGATCCCCGCGAGGACGGCATAGGCGGTCCCGGCAGCGAGGGCCGCCGACCACAACCGGCCCATCCCGGCGGCGAGGCCGATGCCCGTGGCGACCCAGAGGCTCGCCGCGGTGGTGAGGCCCTGGACTTTCTTTTCCTGACTCAGTTTAAGGATGGCCCCGCCTCCGATGAAGCCGATGCCGGCCAGGGCGCCCTGGATGACTCGGCTGACCTCCACGTTGCCCATGCCGGCCATCTGCGGCACGACAACCAAGAGGGCCGCCCCCAGCGATACGAGCATGTGGGTGCGCAGTCCTGCCGCCTTGCCTACCCGTTCGCGATCCTCGCCCACCAGCGCCGCGAGCCCGAGGGCGAAGGGCAGGCGCAGGACCAGGCGAAACGTGTTGTTGAAGTCGGACAGCTCGCCGAGCTCCGCTTGCAGGACCTCCCAGGGGGCAAATGGCTCTGCGGCCAGGACGATCAAGCTTCCGCTCATGGCACGTTCCCCCAGGCCCGCGTAGGCGGCCGGATTTCGGGATCGCCGGCGCCTCGTTCGGTACAGGAGTTGCGTAGCTCAACCCCTGTCGCCCGGCAAGATCGCAGGGCTTCGATTTCGGCGCGGTGGGACGGAACGGTTTCGTCCTCCCGACACCTTTCACCGGCTCTCAGCAGCGGAGGAGCACACCATGTCGCTTTTGAAATGGGCATTGATCTTCGCGGTCGTCGCCATCATCGCCGCCCTGTTTGGCTTCACCGGCATCTCGGAAGGCGCCAGCGAGATCGCGCAGATTCTGTTCTTCGTGTTCCTGGCCCTCGTCGCCGTCTTCGTCGTGCTGGGGCTCCTGGCGGGCAAAGCCGTAAGCTCCTGACGGGGAGCATCGGAAAGGGAAGAGGCACGGGGCGGCCCTCGT
>JBBSEZ010000465.1:0-7737 GCA_038239195.1 Gemmatales bacterium | reverse complement strand
GGCGACCAGGTCGCCACCCGCATTCTCCCCACATGACGGCCCACCCCCGACACCCCCGACACCGCCGCCGGCCTACCCGCGAGCCCGCCGGCGGTCTCCCGCTTGACGAAGGCTTGGCCGCTCGTACCGGCTGTACCGATCCGTGCGGCGAATCGTTCTGGAGCGAGTCGCGGGCTTGCAACTACCGGCACGAGCGCGGCCCTCTCCTTGTCTGGGGAGGCTTGGCGTCGGTACACTGGAATTGGGCACTCGACCAGTCTCCAGTCCGCGACGGGCACCCAAGATGAACCGAGCAACCTGCCTGTGGGCTTTCGGGTTGGTCCTGGCGGGCGTGGTCGGCTGCCAGCCCGGCGAGCGCCCGGCGCAGCACCTCGTGCTGACCGGGTCGCGCGAGATGGCTCCTCTGCTCAAGGAGATCGGCAAGCGCTTCGAGGCCAGCCACCCCGGCGTGCGCGTGGACGTCCAATCGCGGACCACCGACCTGGGCATCGCCGACGTGCGGCAGGGGCTGGCCGACGTCGGCATGGCGGCCCGCCCGCTGCGCGCCGACGAGTCCAGCCTCCACGCGCTGCCGGTGGCTTACGACGGCGTGGCGCTTCTCGTCCACAAAAGCAACCCCGTCGCCAGCCTGACCGAGGACCAGGTCGCGAGCCTCTACCTGCGAGGCTCGGCCAACTGGAAGCAGGTTGGCGGCAGCGACCGACCCGTGACGCTGGTCGGCCTGATCGAAGGGCACTCCTTGCGCGACGTGTTCCTCGATCGCTTCCACCTGAAGACCTCGCGGATCGTTCCCGATCAGACCGTCGGCGGCACCGCGCAGGTCATCCAGGCGGTGGCCGGGCAGCCCACGGCGATCGGCTATGGCTCCTTGGGCGCGGCGGAGGCCGCCGTGGCGCAAGGGCAACCCGTGCGGTTGATGGTCCTGGGCGGAGCGGTCCCCTCGCTGGCCAATTTGAGCCGCGGTACGTATCCCTTCACCAGGCCGCTCAATCTGGTGATGCGCCAGCAGCCCCAGGGGCTGGCGGGCGAGCTCATCGATTTTGCGCGCTCGGCCGAGACGCACGATCTACTGAAGAAACATGGGCTCGTGCCCGCAGGGCCGTGAGGGGAGCATGCCAGGGGCTGACTGGAGCGCCCGCCTGGCGCCTTCTCACTCCAGTTCCAGCAGCTGATACTGCCCGGCCTTGTCCAGCACCGTTCCCCAAACCTTGTTCGAGGCCTGATGCCGATCGGGCCCGAAGCCGAGCGGCGTGCCGATCCCCAGCTCGAGATGGGCAATCGTCTCGAGCTTGTCGACGACCGCCTCGGTGGTGATCTCCCCCTCCGTCCGCCGCAGGCCTTCCACCAGGATGCGCGCCGCAATGTAGCCTTCGAGCGAAACGAAGTTGGGGGAGGCCTGCGGGTAGTAGGCCTTGAGGCGCTGGCGATACTCGGCGATGGCCGTCGCCGGCGAGTTGGGAAGCGGGACAACCTGCGTGATGAGGACGCCCTCGACGTACTTGCCCGAGCGGTCCTTGTCCTTGAGCTCTTCGGCCAGGGCCTCGCTATCCACGAACGAGACATTGGCGAAGATCAGGTCGGGCCGCTGGTTCTTGAGGTGGAAGATAAACTCCGCCGCCGGGCGATAGACCGACACCATGACGACGGCGCGCACTTCGGGGTGGCGGAGGATGGTTTCGACGGCCTGGCGAACGTCGCTGCTGTTGCGCTTGTGGGCGACGCGCACGATCTCGGTCTCGTCGCGGACGTCGCGCAGCCGCTTGGCTACCCCGCGGAAGCCCGCCTCGCCGTAGGCATCGTCCTGGGCAAAGACGGCGATCTGCTCGGGGCGCAACCGGCGCTTCTTGCGCAGATAATCGACGATGACGGCCGTCTCCTGCTCGTAGCTGGCCCGGTAGTTGAAGACGTAACGGGCCGGGGGCTCACTGCGCAGCAACTGGGCCCCGGTGAAGGCGCCGAAGAACAACATCTTCTTCTCGATTGCGTAGGGCATCGTCACCTCCGCCGTCGGCGTGCCGACGTTGCCGATCACCCCGATCACCCGGTGCTCTTCGTGAAACTTGCGCATGTTCGCCAGCGCCAGGTCCGGCTCGTAGCGGTCGTCGAGCGGGACCAGCTTCAGCTTCCTTCCCCGGACGCCTCCTTCCTCGTTGACGTGCTGGAAGTACGTGCGGATGCCCACCTCCACGTTCCGCCCCAGCTCGCGCGACGGGCCCTCGAACGCCGCACTGATCCCGAACGCGATCTCCTCTTGCTCCGGGGGGGGGCCACCCGCGGGCCGCTTGAGCCACACCACTCCCGCGACGACGGCAAGCCCCACGACGAGGGCGAGCGCCGCGACCAGCCCTAGCCCGCGGCGGCGCGGCGGCGGAACGGGGAGAGAGGCCCCCGAGGGGTCGAGCGGTGGTGCGAAGACCGCCGAGCTCCCCCCGCTCGCGCTGCCAATCGAGAAGGGAACGGGCGTCAAGCCGGGCAGCAAGACCTGGAGCTGCTCGACGACCGCGTGGGCCGAGGCCGGCCGGTCGGCGGGGTGCTTGGCGAGCAATTGCACGATCAGATCGGCCAGCGCCGGCGGCAAGGTCGGATCGAGGTCGCGAGGCCGGGGCGGCTCCTTGAGTGCCACCGCCTTGAGGATCGACATCGTCGTCTTGCCGCTGAAAGGCAACTGCCCGGTCGCGAGATGGTAGAGCACACAGCCGAGGCTGAACAGATCGCAGCGATGATCGACCGCCTCGGACTCGGCCTGCTCGGGGGCCATGTAGGCGGGCGTCCCCATGATCGTGCCCATCTGGGTCAAGTGGACTTCGTCGTTGGTGATGCGGGCCAGCCCGAAATCGAGGATCTTGACGCGGTCTTCTCCTCCCTGCAGCCAGATGTTGGCCGGCTTGATGTCGCGGTGAATCAGGCCGCGCTCGTGGGCGGCCTGGAGCCCCTGGGCGATCTGGAGCCCGATGCGCAACACGTGATCGAGGCTCGGCTTGGGGACGTGCTGGAGCCAGACGTCCAGGCGCTCCTCCTCCAGGAGCTCCATCGCCAGGTAGGGGAGGTCTTTGTCCTGACCGACCTCGTGGATGGTGACGATGCGATCGTTGCGCACCGACGCCATCGCCCGCGCTTCGCGCAAGAAGCGCTGGCGGTAGGCGGCGACCTGCGCCAGGGCGGGGCTCATGACCTTGAGGGCGACCGGCCGTTGGAGGTGGAGGTCTTCGGCCTGGAAGACGATGCCCATGCCGCCCCGGCCGAGCACCTTGAGGACCCGATAGTGCGCCAGCCGGCCGAGCTCCCCGGGGGCCTGGGGAGGATCGAGAAACTCGTAGGTCGGGGCCGGCGGGGGCTTCGAGGGCGGGGCCCCCGGCTCGCGCACCTTCGTCGCGTCGGTGGCGCCCGCCTCCTCCTCGGCCGGCGTCTCGCCATCGAGCACGGGTGGCGCGATGGAGGCCGGGGGCCGGGAAGCGACCGGCCGCGGCGAGGCCAGGCGCACCGCCGTTATCTGCCCGCAGTGATCGCAGGTCACCGGCTGGCCCGGCTCGAGCGATTCGCTCAGCTCGAGCGGCCGGCCACAGAGAGAACATTGCAGGGTGACCATGTTGCTTCGTCGCCGAGACAGGCCTTTCGGTTCCGCGAATGCGAATGCGGCGATTCTAGCGAGGACAGGCACGCAATGCTAGAGGGCTGTGCCTCGCCCCCCCTCTCAACTGCCCGACGAGGCCGTTAATTCCTTCACCAGCGCGTCCGCCTCGTACAGGGCGCGCAGGGCCGCCAACACGCCCCGCGAATGGACGGCCACGTGCCGGGCTTGCACGTCCGTATAGACGAAATTGCGCACCAGACCGTGGCGGTTGCGGTCGAAGTTGACGCCGACCAGTTCGCCGGCTCGGTTGAGCACCGGGCTGCCCGAGTTGCCGCCGATGGTGTCAGCCGTCGAGACGAAGTTGCAGGGCGTTTTCAGGTCGAGCTTGCCCTTGCCGTCGCGCCAGCGCGTCGGCAGCACGAACGGCTCGCGATGGCCCTGCTTCTCGGCCCGCTCGAACGCCCCGCCGAACGTGGTCGTGTAGGGCAGCTCGACGCCATCGACTGCATAGCCCTTGACCACGCCGAAGGCCAGGCGGAGCGTGAACGTCGCGTCGGGCGCCACCGAGGCCCCCAGCAACTTGAAGCGCGCCGTCGCGATCTGCCCCATCGCCTGCCGCTCTGGCTCCTCGACCTCCTCCTCAAAGCGCTTGCGCAGGGCCCGCGCCTCGCCATCCAGCGAGCGGGCCAGGACGATAAACGGGTCTTCCGACGCCGCGATCGCCTTGGCCCCGCCCGCGGCCAGCCGGCGCCGCTCGGCCACGTCCCGCAACTTCGTCCCGTTCACCAGTTCCGTCGCCCGGTCGGCCGGCGCCTTGCCCGCCAGGGCCTTCGTCACGAGCGGATGCCGTCCGCCCATCTGCTCGGCGAAGAAGCTCAGCGCCCCGGCCAGCCGGGCGCGCTCCAGTTCGAGATAGATCGGGGCCGGCGAGAACAACCGTAGTTCGAGCGATTCGAGGTTCGACTGCCGGTACTCGCGCAGGCGCTCGGAATTGTCCTTCGGCTTCTCGGCCGCCAGCCGGACGAGGTGGCGGGCAATCGAGTAGAGCTCGCCGTCGAAGGCGTCGCCGCGCTCCAGAAGGTAGTATTGCCTCTCGAAGCCGGCCCACGCCTTCTCCGTCTTGGCGATGCGCGACCACGCCTCGCCGGCGGCCTTCTTCAGCTCGGGGCTGGCGCCGACCTTCTTCTTGAGCTCCTTTTCCTCCTCCGCCTTGCGCGCCAGGATGGCGGGGCTGAGCAGCCCCTGATACTGGCCCATGAACGCCTTGCGCGCGTTGGCGACGCGATGCAGGTCCTTGGCCGCCATGCGCGCCTGTTCGGGCCCCTGAGCGCCGAACTGGAGGAGCAGCGCTTCCATGGCGCGCAGCCGATTCAGAACGTAGGGCAGCGTCACGTCGCGGCGGTGCTCCAGCTTGGCGAGCGTGTCGAGGCGGTTGGTCGTCCCCGGATGGCCGGTCACGAACACGAGGTCGTTGGCCTGGGGCCCGGTGGCGCTCCACTTGAAGAAGTGCCTGGGCTTGACCGGCTTGCCGCCCTCGTAGGCGCGGAAGAAGGCGACGTCGAGGTTGAAGCGGGGGTACTCGAAGTTATCGGTGTCGCCCCCGAAGAAGGCGATTTCCTGCTCCGGCGCGAAGACGAGGCGGACGTCGGTGTACTTCTTGTAGCGGTAGAGGTGGTAGGCCCCGCCCTGGTAGAGCGTGACCACGTCGCTGCGCAGTTTGGTCTTGTCGGTCGATTCCTTCTCGATCTTCGACAGGATGGCCCGCCGAGCGGCGTTGGCCTCAGCGGGCCCCATCTCCGGCTTGACGGCGGCGGTCACCTTGTCGGTGACGTCCACGATCTCTTCGAGGACGTTGAGTTCGAGGTCGGGGCACTTGAGCTCTTGCTTGCGAGTCGGGGCGTAGAAGCCGGTGCGCAGATAGTCCTTGTCCTTGGTGGAGAGCTTGGCGAGGGCATCGGCGGCGATGTGGTGGTTGGTGACGATGAGGCCGTCGGCAGAGACGAAGCCGCCGGAGCCGCCGCTGTTGAAGCGGACGGAGCCTTTCTGGGCGCGGGCAAGCCAGTCGTCGGTCAGCTTGAAGCCGTGCTTCTTGTCGAGCAGGTCGCGCGGAGGGGCGTTGAGCAGCCACATGCCTTCGTCGGATCGTGCAGTCATCGCCCACGCCAGAAAGAGGGACAGAACGAGAGCTCGTCGCAAGGGCCCACCTCACTTTCGGCCAGCAGCTCGCGGTACGTTATTCTACCCACGCGGCGGTCGGGCGTCCCGGAGGGGGGCGAAGATTACCGCTTCAACACATCCAGGAACTGCTCGAAGGTGTCCGCCCGCAGGGAGGCCCTGAACCAGTCGTCTAGCAGGCCCAGGCTCTCCTGCTGATCGATCAGACGAACCACCTCTTCGGGAGTGGCACCCGGAAACCGCACGCTCAGAACTTCGAGCAGGTTCTGGCGCTGTCTCCTCAACTCGCCCTGGGCCATGCCCTGGCTGATCCACTCATTCACCACCTGGGACTCGGTCATCTCGAATCCCTTCAGTCCTCGTGTCCACCCCGGCACGCGCCCGGCCAGTTCCGCGAACACCAGTGCCACGCCCGCCAGGTTCCCTCGCGCAGGGCAGTCTTCCACCGTGGCCGACACGACTTCCTTGCAGCGGCCGATGGCGGCGTCCTCGCCGCCCCCGGCCATCAGCGGCACCCAGAACAGCATGCCCCAGGACGTGTCGCCATTCGCCACCGCTTCCAACGTCTGGGCGGCGCTATCCTCGGCGACGTTCCAGACCAGCAGAGCGGGCCGTGTCCCCGCCCCACTGGGCAAAGTCATGTCCAGCAAGCCTTCGGGGCAGCGATCCCGCAGATAGACCAGCCCGGCAATCACCTTGTACTTGCCCTTGCGGTCCTCGCCGTGGCGGGCTCGGCAGCGCAAGATCGCCACCTCTTCCAACGTCGCATCCACCTTGTCGAGGTCGATCTGGGCCTGGAACTCCGCCACCAGCAACCACGGATGTTCGGGCGCGGTTGGGTCATCCAGCAGGGCGACCAGATCGGCGGTGCGATCCGGGCCGCGGGGCAGCGGAAAGGCCCGCGTGTCGTACCAGTCGCGGAAGGTCAACGTCCGCCCCGAGCCGGCCAGCAGGCGTCGCGGGACCGTTCCCGGCTCGGCCTGCGCCGCGAACCGCGCCGCTCGATCGAAGACGCCCATGCGCTCGCTCGCCTCCTTGCTGTTCGCCGTCGTTGCCTATCCGAGGAAGATCTTATCGCGAAGCCCCTCCCGCGCAAACGCCAAGTATGGCCCCGACACCTGCAAAGGACACGAACGGTTACGGTCAGCAGGTCGCCGTCGGCGTCGGTGTCGTTGGCCGCCACGCCGTCCTGCAAGCCGGCCAGCAGCGTGTGGTCGTGCAGGACGGTGTAGGCATCCGGCCGGGCGACGGGGAGGGCGTCGGTCACGTCGATGGTGACGAGCGTGCCGGTCCCCGCGGCCAGGCCGTCGAAGGGCTGGTAGACGAAGCCGTCGCTGCCGACGAAGCCGGCGTTCGGCACGTAGACGAACGAGCCGTTGGCGTAGAGGGTGACCAGACCGTGCAGGGGGCCGCGGCCGGTCACCGGCAAGGCCGTCAGGTCGTCGCCCTCGGCGTCCTTGTCGTTGGCGAGCACGCCCTTGCCCCACGAGACGACCAGCGGCGTGTCGTGCTGCGCCTGATATACTCGACGCGGGGCATCTTGGCACAATTGCCCAGGACCGGAACTCCCATAAACTGAGAGCGCGGAGAGCTCGAAGTTGTGGGAGCCGGTCATGCGCAAGATTAACTTCTCCGAGGCCGATGTGCAAGCCATTGGCCACGAACGCTATCACCATCCGGACCCGCGCGTGCAACGGCATTTCGAGGTTCTCTGGTTGAAGCACCACGACTTCGGGCACGAACGCATCGCCACCTTGGCGGGCTGCTCGCGCCGGACCGTGCAACGCACGCTGTCGGCGTATGTCGAGGGGGGCCTGGAGTTGATCCGCCAAGTCCGCGTCAAGGAAGGCCACAGCGAACTCGACGACCATCGCGTCTCTCTGGAAGAACTCTTCACCAAGGAACCGCCGCGCAGCGTCAAGCAGGCACGGCAGGTCATCGAGGAGCGCACCGGGATTCGCCGTGGTCTGACCCAGGTCCGCCACTTCCTG
>JBBSEZ010000464.1:0-7759 GCA_038239195.1 Gemmatales bacterium | reverse complement strand
GTCATTGCCGGCCTGAGCGCGCAGAGCAGCGCCGAGGGCGCGACAGTCTCCCTGGCCGTGTCGGCCACCGACCCGGCCTCCTACGGCCTGACCTATGCCGCCATCGACCTGCCGGTGGGCCTGAGCATCAACGCCAGCACGGGCCTCATCTCGGGCACGGTGGACTACGCGGCGGCCGAGGACTTCGCGGGCAGTTACTCCCCCGTGGTGATCGTGGCGGACGGTCACGGCGGCGCCGCCACCCAGGCATTCATCTGGGGCGTGAGCGACACGCCGCGCGCCCCCAGCCTGACGAGCATCGGAGCGCAGGGCGGCACGAGCGGCGACAGCGTGTCGCTGCAGGTGGCGGCGAGCGACGCGGACGGCAACCCGCTGTATTACGACGCGAGCGGGCTGCCCTTCGGCCTGAGCATCGACCCGGACACGGGGCTGGTCTCCGGCACGGTGGCGGACGACGCGGTGAGCGGCGCGGCCTACGGGGTGACGGTGACGGCGGACGACGGGGTAGGGGAGACCACCAGACTGACCTTCCTCTGGGCGGTCAACCCCAGCCCGATCACGGCCCAGGCGGCGACGATCGCGGCAGTGACCGACACCGACACGGGGTGGATCACGGTCGGGACGTTCACCACGCCGGAGGCGAACAGCCAGGCGGCAGACTTCACCGCCACCCTCGCCTGGGGCGACGGGACGACGGACGATGCGTTCGTCACGGGCGAAAACGGCAGCTTCACGGTGACTGCCGACCACAGCTACGCACAAGCCGGCTCGTTCTCCGTGGTCCTGACGGTGACGAACGCGAACACCGGGGCCACCGTATCGGCGAGTGGGACGGCGAGCGTGACGGCGGTGCCTTGGGCGCTGACGGGAGGGCTCCAGCAAGGCGTCATCGTTGCTCAGCCGAACAACCTGGTGTTGGGCACGCTCCAGGACGGCGATGCGAACGTCGGGGCGGGCGACTTCAGCGTCTCGATCGATCCTGGGGACGGGGGCAGTGCGGTGACGGGCCAGGTGACGGCGCTGGGCAGCGGGCTGTGGAGCATCAGCCTCCCCTACTCCTACAGCCAGAGCGGCACCTACACGGCAACCCTGACCGTGACGGGCCCGAGCGGGGCCCCGCGGACCGCGACGAGCACGGTCGTGGCGGGAGATCTCTATGCCGGCGTGCCGTCGAACCTGACGGTCGCACAGTTCGCGGTCGCCGACCCGATGGCGCAGGCGTCGGACTACACCGCGACAATCACCTGGGGGGACGGGACCAGCAGCGCCGGGACGGTGAGCGGGAGTAGCGGGCTGTTCACGGTGCAGGGGGGCCACGCCTACGGGGTGGATAGCCACGATGAGCCGGCGGGCGCCTACCAGGTCAGCGTCGCGGTGTCCAAAGCAGGTCAAGCCGTGCTCTCGGCAAGTCACTCGGTTGTCGTCGCTCGGCCGCCCATGACGCTGTCTGGGGCGAACGTGGTGAGCGATGGGACCATTCTCACGGACGCGACCGTGGCGGTCTTCACCGAACCGGACGCCCTCGATGGGGAAGGTGAGTTCACCGCGACGGTCGCATGGGGGGATGGCAGCACCGGCGCAGGGACGGTTCATGCGCTGGCCCCCGGCCTGTTCGCGGTGGTGGGGAGCCACTCCTACGCGACGGGCGGCTACTTCGCAACTGAGGTAGACGTGTCCCAGGCTTGGGGCACGCAAGAGTTGACGAGGGTGGCGGTGGGCACGGTCCTGATGGGCGTGTCGGGGCTATTTGTAGCACCGCACGGGATCGTGGCTGCCCCGGTCAGGATTCAGGACATGAAGTTTACCGGGGGCTACGACCTGAAGAGCGACGC
Source organism: Gemmatales bacterium (assembly GCA_038239195.1). Classification (GTDB taxonomy): domain Bacteria; phylum Planctomycetota; class Planctomycetia; order Gemmatales; family Gemmataceae; genus JBBSEZ01. Next base: position 5,927 of record JBBSEZ010000464.1, on the reverse strand, counting down.
GGGCGTCTCCTTTGGGCCCGTACAGTGGATCGGCAAGGGGGTCAATGCCCCTGTGTCGTCCCCCTACGCCTACAAGAAGAAGACGGGCCGTCTCGCCGTCACGGCCAATTTCACGCTGGCGGACCCCTTGGTCCTCAACGAAAAGGTTGCCATCCAGGCGACTGTGACCGGCCGGGCGACGGCGACCGGCCCGGGCTTCAAGACGACGCTCCCGATGGAGTGGGTCACGCCCAAGAAGAACAAAACCTATCAGTATAGCGAGCGGGCAGCTGACTCGTTCCCGGACGCTTTGGCGGCCTACGGCCCCCTGACGATCACCTGGAAGGCCTCGCTGACGGGCGAGGCGAACACCTTCGGGATCGCGGGGCGGACGAAGAACACGGTGTACTTGCTGTACGGCGCGCCGATGGCCCCCCTGTTATACAACAAGGCGAAAAAGGCCTTGCCGGCGCAATTGTACGAGACGGTGGTCGCGTACGGCAGCGCGGGACCGGCCGCGGGGAAGATCAACCCCACTCCGGCCGACGTCTTGGCCAACGTCTGGAGCCACTTCAAGGACAAGACGGCGACGCGAGCCTCCGACGGGGAGCCGCTGACCTACTACGGGGTGTGGGCCACGCCCGGCGTGGCGGGGGCTTCCCCATCGCTGGCCGGCCTGCTGAAGACGGGGGATGGGGCGTGTACGGCTTTCTCGGACCTGATGCTCCAGGCCATCCGAGTGCAAGGACTGCCGACCCCTAAGATAGCGGATGAACCGAACGCGATCGGCAATGCGCGCCTCAACATGATCGCGCCGGTACGGAAGGCGGGCGAGTCCCCGGAGGGAATCATGGTGGCCCCGTGGACGTTCGGCGCGGAGAACAATGTGGACGCGAACAAGGGCAAGTACCCGTGGGTGAACCCCGTTAACACCATACTGAAAATTGGCGCCTGGACGTTCCCAGGCGTGAGGCCGCAACTGAAAATCGGCGACTGGGAGGTCACAGGCGTGGGGGTGCAACAATATGACTGGAATGGCGTTCCGGCGGTGAGTTACCGCGGCGCCCGCGTGTTGCTGCTGGCCCAAAACAACGACAACCTGGCCCAAAACAACGCCAACCCGCTGGCGACCTTCACCAACCACGTGTTCGTCTACGTCAACGGCAAGTATTACGACCCCAGCTACGGGGTGATTTACAACACGAAAAATGACGTCCTGACCAAGGCAATCCTCGGCTATTACGACATGGATGCGTTGCGCAGTAAAAATAAAATGTACATCAGAAAGCCTGACGGAGGGGACGCCGCCGTGATTGCATACGAGTACGGGCTCACGCCGGGCTGAGTCGGCCGAGCGCCGGCCAGCTTCCTGTTACGTTTGGGAGGGAAGGAGCATGACGAAGGCAGGCCGGGACCGCGGGCCTCCGCAGGCGTCGGCAGTCGCAGCGGCGCCTTGGGCCGCGGCGCTACTGGCTGCGGCCCTGCTCGGGCCGGTGGCCGTTTCGCAGGCGGTCGGCGCGGCGCCCCCCGTGCCCACGCCGCCGGAGTTGGGATGCCTGGATCGCGGCGCCCTTTACGGGGCCCACGTGCGGGAGTGGGACTCCGCGCGAAGGAGGGCGCAGCCCGGGCTCCCCAAGCGGACAGAGGTGTGGCGGGCCCGCCTGACGCCGGCGGGCCTCGCCGGCAAGCGCGTGTATTCGTGGCGCCTGCCCGCCTGGGAGGGAAACCTCGTCCGCTGGCGGATTCATGCGGGCCACCTGTGGTGGACAGGCGAGGAACCGGAAAGTCCCACCTTTCAGCGCGTTCCGCTGATCAGGCTCTTCGGGCCCGAGCAGGCGGAGGGCAACTTTGAGCCGTACAGCTGGCGCTTGGACCCCTTGGCGGAGCTGACGTATGCCAACATGGTGAGCCCCACCGCCTCCGCCACCCATGACGCCCACTACGACTTCGTGCCCGCTGGCCGGGAACGCATGGCGTTGCTGGTGGCATGGCGCGGCGAGCTCCAGGTTTGGCGGGGCGCCCTCAACCCGCGCCCGGACGGCCGCAACTGGGTCAAGTGGGACGGCGCGATCAAGACGGCAGCCAAGGATACGGCGGCGTTGTGGGACTTCCCGCCGTCCTGGCGGGCGCGGACGGCGGTGCGCGAGCCATTCCACGCCTTCCAGGACCGCACGCACCTTTACCTCGTCACGGTGTCCGGCAGGCTGTACGCCTGCCCTCAGCGCGGCGGGCCGACCGAGTTGCTGTGGGGCGACCGAGCCCGGCCGATCCGCGCCCTCGTCTCCGACGCAGGCACGGGGCGCACCTTCGCCTTCACCGGCGCGGGCGTCAAGGGCGGGGCCGTCTACTTCGAGCTGGCCCCCAGGCCGAAGCCGGTCCCCTACGATGTCAAGGGGGTCGCCGCCCGCAAGGAAGGCGACCCGCTGGCGAGCCTGGGGGGCTACGCCGCCGTCCTCCTCAAAGCCAAGAAGGTCAAGCCCGCCGAGTAAGGCCGCCGGGGCGCGACGCAGTGCCGGCCCTATTCCCAAGGATGACGATTCGAGCACCACGGACATCCATCAAGCCGCGCCTGCTCGAACTGTGCAGCCACTCACGGTCGCGCCGGGACAAGCCCCCGCGAGCGACCGAAGCGGCCGCCCCGCGTTAGAGTTGATGCACGAACAGAGTGCGGCAACAGGCGAGTTGCGTGGCCCCCTGGCGCGCGCGGAGACTAAACCTTCTCCCGATGAGGAGCCCGTCGGCCCCCCTCTCCACCACGAACTCCACGCCCTGGGGGGCCCGGAACATGGTGCGCTTCGCCAGCCAGCAGAAGCCACCTAGCTTGCTCACCTCCACCCACTGACCGCCGCTCGCCTCCCGCAGCCCCCGTGCGAAATGGTCCACTTCCTGCGTGTCCAGCAGCGCCCCCCCCGTCTGGCCTTTGGGCCGCATCAACCGGTACGGCACGCTCGTGACCTGCTGGGGGTCCTCCGCCAAGTTGGTCACGGGCCCGGCCACGCCGATCTTGTCGTTCGCCCCCACCAGGGCGGTCAACTGCTGGAGCCACAACTCCGGGACGAGCACGTCGTTGTTCACCCAGGCCACGAACGCCCCTCGCGCCCTTCCCACCGCCTCCTCGACCAACTTGGTGAAGCTCGAGTCGCGGTTGCCGCGCAGCACCTCGACGCGCACGGGGGCCGCCGCCGCCACCCCTTCCAGATACTCCTTGGTCCCGTCCAGCGACCCGCCGTCGATGAACAGCACCTCGAACGGCTGTCTGCTGTGCTTGAGCACGCGCGGGACGCTGAGGCGGGTCTGCTCCAGTTGCCCGCAGCAAGGCACCACGATCGAAACCAGCCCCTTCTCGTCGGTCATCGTCGATTTCCTCCCGCTCGCCGTCCTCGCTCGGGCCTCGCGCCAGGGCAACCGGGCCGTGGCCTCGCAGCCCCATGCACCGTTAGCGGGGCGTCGCCAGCCCAAGCCCGGCCACGCGATCGACCTGGCCCAGCATGCGCCTCTGGTTCTGCAACGCCAGGAGCCCGAGGACCTCGTGCTGCTTCTGGAGGAGGCGGTCTCGGTAGGCGCCTCGGCGGTCCAGCGCCAGCGCTTCCGCGATCTGCACCAGCGCCCGTTGATGCTCGTTCTCCAGCACGTGGACGAACGCCAGGTTGTAGCGGGCCCGCACCTCGTCGCCGTTGATCAGCAGGGCCCGCTCGAAGGCCAGGCGGGCCTCTTCGATGCGCCCCAACTCGTACAGGCTGTCCCCCAACATGTTCCAGAGCTCAGCACACGAGCCCGGGTTGTGCTCGATGGCGTGCCCGGCCATGTCGAGGCCCGCGCTCGCGTCCCCGAGAGTGAACGTCAGGAAATGGGCCACCTCGTTCATCAGGGGCCAACTGAACGGCTGCCGCTCCAGCGCCAGTCGGTACATCCCCAGGGCCCCCTGCAACCTGCCCATCTGGACCAGTTGCCGGGCGCGCTGCGTCGGCTGCTCCAGCCACTTTCTTGTGAAAGCACTCCAGGAAGCGCGCCTGGGTCTCCGCGCCCGTCCCGCGCGTCAACAGGCGTGCGTGGACGCTCGCCTCTCCCTCCTCGGGCTCCGCCCAGCGCACCTCGGGCTTCGCCTGGAAGTAACTGCCCAGGAGCGGGAAGTTCAGCCCGACGAACGTCGCCAGGGAGAAGCGCTGGTGCTCGAATTCCTCGGCGGTCCCCTCTTTGCCCTGTCCGTAGTCGTTGATCAGGACGATGCCCCCCTCGGCCAGCAAGCCGAGGATGCCTTCGAGGCAGGTCAAGGCCCCGTGATTGTGGAGGACGGGCCGCCCCGCCGCCCGCCGCGCTTCCTCCAGGGCGAAGTCCGCGAACGGGACGTCCTCGCGGCGCGTGGGGAGGTAGCGGTACTCGGCCAGGCAGAAGGGGTAGACCGCCAGCAATTCCTCCCGCGGGAGCCAATCCGCCGAGGCCGCGAGGCGCTTCAGCTCTTCCAAACTCGCCCCGGCGTGGCCCCTCCAGGCCGTCCCGGCGGGCAGGCAAGTGCGGACGTGCAACTGCTCGACCTGCTCCCCTTCCACGCGCAGCACCAGTGCCGGCAGGCAGTCCAGCAGGTAGTTCAGGAACACCGCCCGCAGGGGGCGCGGTCCCTGGGCGGCGACGTCCGCGTCGGCAAGCACTTCTTCGGGCTTCAGGGCATCGATCAGTCGCAACCGATAGCGCCCGGGGTGGTTCTGGAAGGTGCCGTGCCGGCCCGCGTCCTGGAGCATGCGCGCCGAGCGGTCGGCGGCGACGTAGCAGAGCCGGTCGTAGTAGTCCTTGCCGCTCTGATCGCTGAGTTGCTTCATGCGGTCGAGGAAGAAGCGGGCGAACAGCCCGACGCCGAGGCCGAGCTCGAGCACGAAGACGTCTCGCTCGAGCGTGCCGGCGTTCTCGGCCTCGACGAGGCTGGCGAAGAAGACCTCGGCGGCGCGGAGGGAGAGGTTGCCGTCGTTGTTGACCACGAAGGGCACGGGCTCGGCGTCGCCGATGAAGGCCAGGCTGCCGCGCCGGCGCAGGTACTCCTGCCCCAACTGCCAGTCCAGGCTTTCGGCCAGCGGGCGGAAGTCCTGGAGGACGGTGCGCCCGGACTGAGCCGCATCCAACACCGCCAGCGGCGAGGGGCCGGAGGCTGCCGCCTGTCCTCGACCGGAAGGGAATGGCCAGGGAGTCGTCACGGTGTCCCCGGGTGATGTGTGCGTGTTGGAATCACTGTGTCATTCGTTGTTTATGGACTTCCCATCGATGGTCAAGGCGCATGCTCGGGAAGAGGCCCCGCGTGGCATAAGCGCTGGGCTGTATCGTTGTGCCGTCGGCGCGGAGGCAGTCGAGCATTCTGCCGAAGCGGAGGCTATCGTGACCTGACCCGCCGGGGGCACAGAAGGGCAGGACGTTGCGACGGCCGTCACCTCCGCGAGCGCGCGAATCCCGGGCTGATTCGCCTTGACGCCGTTCGAGGGGTGCCCTACTTTGATAGCGTTGATGGGGGCCTGAACGCATGCGCCCATCACGCCATCGCCTCTTCTCTTCCCGTTCCTGACGCCCCCCCTTTGGGCAAGCCATGCCTCCGGGCGAGGCCCCATGCCGTCACCCTGCTTTCTACCAAACTCTCGACGACCTGCGCTCCCCTACAGGATCCGCCGCCGCGCCCCGCAGTCGGCTCGCCCCGTGAAGCCGCGCCTGGAGGCCCTGGAAGACCGGCTGATGATGAACAGCCCGCCCGCGCTGAGCGTGCCGTTCTCGCAGTCGTCGCTGGAGGGGCAGACCATTTCGCTGGCCGTCCACGCGAGCGACGCGGACGGGGACAGCCTGACCTTCAGCGCAGTGGGGCTGCCCGGCGGCCTGAGCATCAACGCCGGCACGGGCCTCATCGCCGGGATCGTCGGCTACGCCAACGCGAGCAGTAACTTCGGCACGAGCCTGCTGCCCACCCTGTTCGTCAG
>JBBSEZ010000463.1:0-7767 GCA_038239195.1 Gemmatales bacterium | reverse complement strand
GGGCGGTTGCCCAAATCCCGCGCCACCGGGCCACACGGGCAGCCCGCCGCCCACGCTTGGTTTGGCTACTCCCGCGCGGGCGCGTGGGGCTGCCAGGCGGCGGACTGGCGAAACGAACATCTAGGTGCGAAAGGCCTTCTTCATGTTGTGGCTCCTGCCTCTGCTGATTCTGGCCCTCGCCGTCGGGCTGGCCATCCCGCTCGGGCTCTACCTGGCCCGCGTCCTCGACAGGGACGGGCCCGCCAACGCCGCCGAGCGCGCGATCTTCACGGGCCCGCAAACGTGGAAAGCGTACTGCTTCTCCCTGCTCGCCTTCAATCTTGTCCTCTTCGTGGTCGGCTTTGTGCTGCTCGCCTTGCAGCCCTACCTGCCGCTCAACCCCGACGGCAAGAAGATGCTGGCCCCGAGCACCATCTTCAACACGGCGGCCTCGTTCCTGACCAACACCAACCTCCAGCACTACAGCGGCGAGGTTCATCTCTCCTACTTCAGCCAGGTGTTCGTCATCGGCTGGAAGCAGTTCGTCACGCCCGCCGTCGGCCTGGCCGCCCTCCTGGCCATCATCCGCGCCTTGCGCGGCGACGCGCACCTCGGCAACTTCTACCTCGACCTGTGGCGCGGCGTCCTCCTGGTGATGCTGCCCCTTAGCCTCATCGTCGGCGCCCTGCTCATCGCGGGCGGGGTGCCCATGACCTTCGAGGGCGCGGCCAAGGTCGCCCAACTCGAAAGCGGGGACCAGACGATCGCGCGCGGCCCGGTGGCGGCCGTCGTGGCCATCAAGCAGCTCGGCACCAACGGCGGGGGCTTCTTTGGCGCCAACTCGGCGCATCCGCTGGAGAACCCGAGCGGTTGGACCAACGTCGTCGAGTGCGTCAGCATCGTCCTGATACCGTTCGCGGTGATGGTGATGTTCGGGAAGATGATCCGCAACTTCCGCCACGCAGGCATGATCGCCGGCGTCATGGGGCTTTTCCTCGTCACCTTCCTCGTCTGGGGCGTCGTCACCGACAGCGCCCGGCCCAACCCCGGCCTGCTCGCCCAGGCCCCGCTCGTCGATGCCGGGGGCAAGCCCTACACGATCAAGGGCCGCGACAAGGCCGGCAAGGAGATCGACGTCGAAGTGCCGGCGCCGGCGCTTGCCGGCCTGCCGGTGGACCAGACCGGGATGGGCAACCTCGAAGGCAAGGAGCTGCGCTTCGGCACCTCGGCGGGCCCGACGTGGGCGGCCCTCACCACCTGCACGTCCAACGGCTCGGTCAACTGCATGCACGACAGCCTCAACCCGCTCGCGGGGCTGGCGCCCCTGTCGGGCATGTGGCTCAACTGCCTTTTCGGCGGGGTCGGCGTCGGCCTCATCAACATGCTCGTCTACCTCGTCATCGGCGTCTTCCTCTCCGGCCTGATGGTGGGGCGCACCCCCGAGTACCTCGGTAAGAAGGTCGAGGCGCGCGAGATGAAGCTGGCGGCGCTCACCCTGCTCATCCACCCGTTTTCGATCCTCCTCCCGACCGGCCTGTTCGCCGCCCTCGCCTGGGGCACGACCGCCACGAACAACCCCGGAGCGCACGGCTTCTCGGAGATCCTCTACGAGTTCACGTCGGCGTCCGCCAACAACGGCTCGGGCTTCGAGGGCCTGTCGGACACCTGGGGCTTCCAGGAGCGCGCCGCCAACCCCAACCCCCCCGCCCCGTACAGCCCCCACTGGGACGTCGCCACGGCCCTCGTCATGCTCCTGGGCCGATTCGTCCCCATCATCGCCCCCATCGCCCTGGCCGCCAACCTTGCCGGCAAGAAGCCGACCCCCTTCACGGCGGGGACGCTGCGCACCGACACCCCGACGTTCGCCTTCGTGCTGTTCGGCACCATCGTCCTCGTCGGGGCGCTGCTGTTCCTGCCCGCCGCGGTCCTGGGGCCGATGGCCGAGCACTTCGGCCCGATGCCGTTCGGGAAGTGACGGTTGCGCGGCGAAACGACCCTCGGGCCCCCTGGAAATACGAGCTACCATGTCCACAATGACGTCCCCCCCCGTCTCCGTCGATCCCTCCGCGCAGGAGGCCAAGCTGGCCCGGCGCATGAGTCGCAAGCAGGGACTGTTCGACCCGACGCTGCTCAAGGCGGCCTTGCGCCAGGCGTTCGTGATGCTGCGGCCCGACGTCCAGTGGAAGAACCCGGTGATGTTCGTGGTCGAGGTCGGCACCGTCCTGTCGATCCTCTACACGGTCGCCAAGGTCATCCACCCCGAGGACTACGCCCCCAGCCTCGCCTACCTGATCTCCCTGGACGTCTGGCTGTTCTTGACGGTGCTGTTCGCCAACTTCGCCTCGGCGCTGGCGGAGGCGCGCGGCAAGGCCCAGGCCGATACCCTGCGCAAGACGCGCCAGGAGACGCCCGCCTACCGGCTGCGCCGTCCCGCGGACGTCGAGGCTGTTTTGCACGCCGACGTGTCGTCGCTGACCGAAGAGGCCGTCTCGACCGCGCTGCAAGAGGGCGACCTCGTGGTGATCGACGTCGGGCAGATCGTGCCCGGCGACGGCGAGATCGTCGGCGGGGTGGCGTCGGTCGATGAGTCGGCGATCACCGGCGAATCGGCGCCGGTGGTGCGCGAGGCGGGCGGGGACCGCTCCGGCGTGACGGGCGGAACGCGCGTCTTGTCGGACCGCATCGTGGTGCAGATCACGGCGCGCCCAGGCAAGTCGTTCCTCGACCGCATGATCGCCCTGGTGGAGGGGGCGGCGAGGCAGCGCACGCCCAACGAGATCGCCCTGTCGCTGGTGCTTTCGACCTTCACGCTGATCTTCCTCATCGTCACGGTGGCGCTGTGGCCGATGGCCTGGCACGCCGAGCAGTACGTGCAAGGGCTCGCCGACCCCGATGGCTCTCGCGGCTTGCGCATCCGCAGCCTGGGCACCGACGTGCCGACGCTGGTGGCGCTGCTGGTCTGTCTGATCCCGACGACGATCGGCGCGCTGCTGGCAGCGATCGGCATCGCCGGCATGGACCGGGCCCTGCGGGCCAACATCATCGCCAAGAGCGGCAAGGCCGTCGAGGTCGCCGGCGACGTCGATACGCTGCTGCTCGACAAGACCGGCACCATCACGATGGGCAACCGCCGCGCGACGCAGTTCCTGCCGCTGACCGACATGGCGGCGACGGAGGTCGGTGCGCTCGCCGCCCTGGCGTCGTCGGCGGACCAGACGCCCGAGGGCAAGAGCATCGTCGATCTTCACCGGAAGATGACCAACTCCGCCGGGGTCGGGGCCCTCCCGCAGGGGGCGCGGTTCATCGAGTTCTCGGCCCAGACGCGCATGAGCGGGGTGGACCTGCCCGACGGGCGGGTGATCCGCAAGGGCGCCGTCGATGCCGTGATCCGGTACGCGGAGGGAAAGGGCGGCAGCGTGCCCGCGCGGCTCCGCGAACAGGTGGACGCCGTGGCAGGCCAGGGGGCGACGCCGCTACTGGTGTGCGAGGGGAATCGCATCGCGGGCGTGGTCGTGCTGGAGGACGTGCTGAAGCCGGGCATCGCGGAGCGCTTCGAGCGGCTGCGGCGCATGGGGCTGCGCACGGTGATGGTGACGGGCGACAACCCCCTGACGGCCAAGAGCATCGCCGAGAAGGCGGGGGTGGACGACTACATCGCCGAGGCGACGCCCGAGGCGAAGCTGGCCTACATCCGCAAGGAGCAGCAGGGCGGCAAGCTCGTCGCGATGATGGGCGACGGCACCAACGACGCCCCCGCCCTGGCCCAGGCCGACGTCGGCGTCGCCATGAACAGCGGGACGCAGGCGGCGAAGGAAGCGGGCAACATGGTCGATCTCGACAGCGACCCGACCAAGCTGATCGAGGTCGTCGAGGTCGGCAAGCAATTGCTGATGACGCGCGGAGCGCTGACGACGTTCTCGATCGCCAACGACCTCGCCAAGTATTTCGCCATCGTGCCGGCGCTGTTCGCCTCGACGCTGCCCTGGCTGAGCGCCATCGACGTGATGCAGTTGAAGTCCGCGCCCCTGGCCATCATGTCGGCGGTGATCTTCAACGCGCTCGTCATCCCGCTGCTCATCCCCATCGCCCTGAAAGGGGTGAAGTACCGGCCCGTGGGGGCGGACGCGCTCTTGATGCGCAACCTGCTACTCTGGGGCGTCGGCGGGGTGATCGTGCCGTTCGTCGGCATCAAGGTCATCTACGAACTGCTGGCGGTGTGCGGGCTCGGATGAACCACGTAGGCGAGCGAGGCCGCCAAGCCGCAAGAGGCAAATCTCCCAGGCCCGCCGCTTGCGGCTTAGCGATCCTCTGAAAGGCGATCTCCATGCTCTCTCATCTCCGCGCCAACCTCGTCCTCGCCCTCTCGACGGTCGTGCTCTGCTGCGTCGCCTATCCGCTCGTGCTTTGGGCCGTCGGGCAGACGATCTTCCCCAGCGCCGCCGACGGCAGCCTGGTGAAGGACGCCGACGGCAAGGTACGTGGCTCCAGGCTGATAGCGCAGCCTTTTGGCGATGCGAAATACTTCCAGCCGCGCCCGTCGGCCGCGAGCTACAACGCCTCGGCGTCGGGCGGGTCGAACCTGGGCGCCAGTAACCCGAAGTTGCGCGGGCGCGTGGCGCAAGCGCTGGGGACGATCGCACGCTACAAGAAGGACGGCCCGCGCAAGGGCGCGCCCGTCGGGGCGGACGTCGAAGCGTGGTTCCAAACGAACGTGGCCAAGAAGCGCGACCTCGTCAGCGAGTGGGTGGCGGCCAATCCTTCGCTGGTGACCGAATGGGGCAAGTCGTCCGACCTCGTCAAGGCCTACGTGAGCAAGTGGGCCGACGACAACCCGGATGTCCAGGCGGCCCTGAAAAAGGAGAAGCCGAGCGCCAGCGAGCCCTTCGCGTCGGAGGACCTGGCGCCGTTCTTCTTCGCGAGCTACGTCAAGAAACACCCCGGCACCTGGCCGTGTACTGTCGAGGTCGAGGTCGAGAAGGACGGCAAAAAGGTCAAGGAGAAGGTCGTCCGGCCGGCGACCGCGGGGGACGACGTTCGCCAGATTTTCTTCGACACCTGGCTGCGCGAGAACCCGAAGGGGATCGACCCGTTGCAGGACCTCGAACAGGTGCCTGCCGACCTGGTGCTGGCGTCCGGCTCGGGCCTCGACCCACACGTGACGCTGCGCGGGGCGCGCTACCAACTCGATGGCGTCGTGGACGCGCGGGCGCAGGAGACCGGCAAGCCTGCCGAGGAAGTTCGCGGGATCATCGAGAAGCTGTTGAAGGAGAAGAGCTTCCGGCCGCTCGGCGGGCTGGCGGGCGAGCCCCTCGTCAACGTGCTCGAGCTCAACCTCGCCCTCGACGAGAAGCTGAAGCTGGCGACCAAGTGAGGGGGGCTCGTCAAGGCGCTCCCTCCCCAGCGGCGCTTCCTTTGCTATCATTTCCCTCGCGAACGTCGGCACCGAGCCGGCGCCCGGATTTTCCGGCGCCCGGCCCCGTCCCCTCGCCGGCGCGCGAGGAGCCCTGTCATGGCCACCCCCGAGGCGCCTGCGGGCCCGCCCACCGGCCCGTCACTGGCCCGGGCCGCGCAAGTCATCATCGTCAGCAGCGTGATGTTCACGTTCATCAGCTACTGGCGCACGGCCGCAGTCGTCCTGTGCGACCTGGCGAGCACGGCCTACTACATCGGCGGCATCGTCGAGCAGTCCGTCGGCCCCGCCGCCCCGTGGTTCATCCTGGCCGTCATGGTCTTCAGCTACGCCGTCCGCTCCGTCTACATCGAGAGCTGCTCGATGTTCGTCCGCGGGGGCGTCTACCGCGTCGTGAAGGAGGCGATGGGCGGCTTCCCCGCCAAGCTGTCGGTCTCCGCCCTCATGTTCGACTACGTGCTCACGGGGCCCATCAGCGGCGTTTCGGCCGGGCAGTACGTCATGGGCCTGGCCCTGGAGGCGTTCGTGTACTTCTCGGGCCAACCGCTCGAGCCCAGCGCCCGGGACGCCTGGAAGGCCTGGGGCTCGGTGGTCATCGCCTGTGCCATCACGCTCTATTTCTTCCGGCTCAACCTGCTGGGCATTCACGAGTCGAGCGGCAAGGCGCTCAAGATCATGATCGCCACCACCGTCATGGGCGGAGTGCTCCTCGTCTGGTGCGCCGTCACGCTCGCGCTGAACGGTGCGACGAACAGCGTGCCCCTGACGCCGAACTTCAACCAGTCGCCCGACCCGCTCGGCTTCCTCGGCGGGACCGGCTTTGGAGAGTCGGTCCGCGGGCTGAGCGGGGCGAACTGGCTGTCGTTGATCGGCGTGCTCGGCCTGTTCATCGCCTTCGGGCACGCGATCCTGGCCATGTCGGGCGAGGAGACGCTGGCCCAGGTTTACCGCGAGGTCGAGTCACCCAAGCTGCCCAACTTCAAGAAGGCAGCGTTCATCGTCTTCGTCTACAGCCTGGTGTTGACGGGCGGGATCAGTTTTCTCGCCGTGCTGCTGATCCCCAACGACGTGCGCATGAAGGAGTACGCCGACAACCTTGTCGCGGGCCTTGCCATGAACGTCGCGGGCCCCCCTCTGGCGCGGCTCTTCCTGCACGCCTTCGTGGTGATCGTCGGCTTCCTGATCCTGGCCGGCGCGGTGAACACGGCCATCGTGGGCTCCAACGGGGTGCTCAACCGCGTCGCCGAGGACGGGGTGCTCTCCGACTGGTTCCTCAAGCCCCACCCGCACTACGGCACCACCTACCGCGTCTTGTATCTCATCCTCGGCATGCAGCTGTTCACGATCGTCATCAGCCGGGGCGACGTACTGACGCTGGGGGAGGCCTATGCGTTCGGCGTCGTGTGGAGCTTCGTGTTCAAGGCCCTCGCGATGGTCGTGCTCCGATTCAAGCGCCCGGAGCCGCGCGCGTTCCAGGTGCCGCTCAACTTCCGGGTAGGGCGCTATCAGGTCCCCGTCGGGCTGGGGCTCATCCTGGTGGTCCTGCTGGTCTCCGCGGCAATGAACCTGCTGACCAAGGAGACGGCCACGAAGTGGGGCCTGGGCTTCACCGCTGGCTTCATGGCGCTGTTCCTGGTCTCGGAGCGCTTCAACGAACGGCGGCGCCAGGGCGTCGCGTTCGAGCACCTGGAGCAATTCAACCTGCGCTGCGACGAGGAATTGACGCCCGAAGGACTGGGACTGAAGCGGCCCCGCCGCAAGCTGGTGGCTGTCCGCTCGGCGCACCATCTGGTTATGCTCGACAGGGCCCTGGAGGAGACCGACGGGGAGACGACCGACCTCGTCGTGCTGCACGTCAAACTGGCCCGGCCGTTGGAGAGCGGGGCGCCGCCCCCGCCGCTGGACAGCCACGATCGGCACCTGCTGACGGCGGTGGTGGAGAGGGCGGAGAAGGCGGGGAAGGAGGTCAAGCCGATCATCGTGCCGACCAACAATCCCCTTCACGCGATCCTGACGGCGGCCAAGTCCCTTGCGGTACAGGAGGTGGTCCTGGGCGCCTCGCACCGGCACCACGTGGCCGACGTGATGCTGGGGGCGTCGAAGTGGCACACCCGCAAGGGACAGCAGAAACGGCTCGCCGACTACTGGAACAAACTGCACGACGGCCAGCCGGCCCCCTTGACGGTTCGCCTCATCGGCCCCAGCCAAGAGGTAACTCTCGAACTGGGAGGCGCGGGGCCGGGCGCCTCTGCCGGGAAGGGATGAGTGGAGGGGGGGGGGGGGATCCAGAAAGTCGGCGTCCGCCCCCCGCGCGGTGGGTTTGTGGGGGGCCCCAGGAAAAAACCACCCCCCGCCCCTGGGGCGGCGTGGGGGCGGTG
>JBBSEZ010000462.1:0-7791 GCA_038239195.1 Gemmatales bacterium | reverse complement strand
CAAGCGGCGGGCCCCGGCACAATTCCGCTTGCGGCTTGGCGATCCGCGCTCCCGGATCTTTGGCCCCACCCCCAGGCCATCCCTGCATCTTTGCCGCTTGGCGCTGCGGGCAACGCGCCGGTACGATAGAAGCGCCCTCCCACCCGAGACCGCCGCATGACCGCCAGCACCTTCCTCCTCCTCGCCGCGCTGGTCCCGGCCGTCGAGCCGCCCCCTGCCGTCGAGTTCAACCGCGACATTCGGCCGATCTTGTCGGACGTCTGCTTCACCTGCCACGGCCCCGACTCCACCAAGCGCAAGGCCGGGCTCCGCCTCGACACCGAGGAGGGCGCCAAAATCAAGCGCCGCCGAAGGCAAGCCTTCGTCCCCGGCAAACCCGAGCAGAGCGAGGCGTTCCTGCGCATCGTCTCCGCCGACGAAACCGAGCAGATGCCGCCCCCCGGCGCCCACCGCAAGCTCACCCCCCGCCAGATCGAACTGGTTCGCCGATGGATCGAGCAAGGCGCCCGCTGGCAGAAGCACTGGGCCCTCCTCCCGCCCAGTCGCCCCCAGCCGCCTTCGGTGAAGTCGCGCGCCTGGCCCCGCAACCCCATCGATGCGTTCGTCCTCGCGCGTCTCGAAAAGGAGGGCGTCGCCCCGTCTCCCGAGGCCGAGAAGACGACGCTGATCCGCCGCGTGACGCTCGACCTGACCGGCCTGCCGCCCACGCCGACCGAGGTGGAGCGCTTCCTCAACGACCGCGCCCCCGATGCGTATGAGAGGGTGGTTGATCGGCTGCTGGCCTCGCCGCGCTACGGCGAGCGCATGGTGCTGGAATGGCTCGACGCCGCCCGCTACGCCGACTCCAACGGCTTCCAGCAGGACCGCACGCGCACCCTATGGCCCTGGCGCGACGGCGTGCTGTCCGCGCTCAATCGCAATCAGCCGTTCGACCAGTTCACCGTCGAACAACTCGCCGGCGACCTGCTGCCGGGCGCGACCACCGCGCAGAAGATCGCGAGCGGCTTCCACCGCAACCACATGCTCAACGGCGAGGGCGGCCGCATCCCGGAGGAGTCGCGCGTCGATTACGTCGTCGATCGCGTGGACACGACGGCGACGGTCTGGCTCGGCCTCACGCTGGCCTGCTCCCGCTGCCACGACCACAAGTACGACCCGTTCAGCCAGAAGGAGTATTACCAGCTCTACGCCTACTTCAACAACGTCGCCGAGTCGGGCTCCGTCGATCGCGGCGGAAATGCCGCCCCGGTCCTGCGCCTGCCCTCGCCCCAGCAGACGCGCCGGCTGGCGGAGTTGGACCGCGACCTCGCCGCGCTCGACAGGCAATTGAAACAACTTCCCCCCAAGGCGTCTGCCACCACGCGCGGGGAACTGCAGAAACATCGCGACGCCACGCGGAAGCAGCGCGAGGCCGTGGACCGCGCCGTCCTCCAGACGATGGTGATGGAGGAGCGCCCGACCCCGCGCGCCACGCACCTCCTCGTTCGCGGGGCCTACGACAAGTACGGCGAGAAGGTCGGCCCGGGAACGCCGGCCGCGCTTCCTCCTCTGCCGAAGGGCGCCCCGCCCAACCGGCTCGGGCTGGCGCGGTGGCTCGCCGATCCGGGCAACCCGCTGACGGCTCGCGTGACGGTCAATCGCCACTGGCAGCAGTTCTTCGGGAACGGGCTGGTGCAGACGACCGAGGACTTCGGCACCCAGGGCAAGCTGCCGACGCACCCCGAACTGCTCGACTGGCTCGCCGTCGAGCTCGCGAGCAACGGCTGGGACGTGAAGGCGCTCCACCGGCTGATCGCGACGAGCGCCACCTACCGGCAATCGTCGCGCGTCGCAGCGACTTCGAGGGCTCGCGACCCGAACAATCTTCTCCTGGCGCGCGGCCCGCGCTACCGGCTGTCGTCGTTCGCCCTCCGCGACCAGGCGCTGGCCCTGAGCGGGCTGCTCGTCGAGCGCCTGGGCGGGCCGCCGACGAGGCCCTATCAGCCGGCGGGGGTCTGGGAGGAGATGACCTTCGGCCAGGTGCGCTACCAGCAGGACAAGGGCGAAGGCCTGTACCGCCGCAGCCTCTACACCTTCTGGCGCCGGACCGTCGGCCCGACCACGATGTTCGACACCAGCGCCCGCCAGGTGTGCAGCGTCAAGCCGCCGCGCACCAACACGCCCCTCCAGGCGCTGGTGCTGATGAACGACCCGACTTACGTGGAGGCGGCGCGCGTGCTGGCGGAGCGCGTGCTGACCGAGGGCGGAACGAGCCCCGCCCAGCGCGGCGAATGGCTGTTCGAGTTGGCGACGGCTCGCAAGCCGAATGTCAGGGAGGCCGCCGTGCTGACGCGGGCGCTCACGCGCTTGCGGGGCCAGTATCGGACAGACAAGGCTGCGGCGGCGAAGTTGCTCGCCATCGGCGAGATGCCGCGCAAGCCGGGGCTGGACGCGGTGGAGGTGGCGGCGTGGACGGGGCTGGCGACGTTAATACTGAACCTGGACGAGGTGGTGAACAAGGAGTGAGCCATGCCCTCGCCGTTTCCGGGGATGGATCCGTACCTTGAAAAGGGCGGTATCTTTCACGAGTTGCATTCGCAGATGCTCGGCGAAATCCAGGGACAACTTCAGCCGCAGCTGCGCCCGAAGTATCTGGCAAAACTCGAGCGCCACCTCTCGGAGGGGAGCGTCTGGGATGCCCCGGCGTCAGGGCTCATTTCCTTGGCGCGCAAAGCGCCGGACCTGACGATTACCGCTTCCCTGCCCGCTCCAGGAGAGCGGGAATCGACGACGGTGTTGGCCATCCCGGTGGCCAGCCTGACGGAGGAACTGGGAGAAGACGAGCTCCAATTGCGTTGGCAAAGGCGGATCGTCATCTACGTCCAGGCTACCCAACGCCTGACGGTCACCACCATCGAGTTATTGAGCCCCTCGAACAAAGACGCGGGGACCGTGGGGCAGGCTCGCTACCTGGAAAAGAGGGGCTCGGCCCTCCACGGGGGGTTGCACTGGGTCGAGATCGACCTGCTGCGCGCCGGCCAGCGGCCGCCTCAGCCGATCGCGCTCCCCCACCCTACGAGCTACCTCGCGTATGTCGCGCAGGCAACGCCGACGGGCTGGAATCATCTGGCTTACCCCTGGGGCCTCCGCGACCCTCTGCCGATCTTGCCGATCCCCCTTCTCGGCAGCGATCGCGTCTTCCTCAACCTGGGCCCCTGTTTTCGAGTGGCGTACGATCGAACGGGGGCCGACGCGGAAGCCGACTATCCCGGGCCCCCGCCCTCACCGCCCCTGTCCCCCGACGATTCGACCTGGGCCGACGCCCTCCTGCGCCAGCACGGCCTGCGCTCCTGACGAGACACTCATGAATCCACTCCACGACCTCCGCCTCCTGATGACCCGCCGCGAGCTCTTCGGGCGCACCGCCGCCGGCATCGGCACCGCCGCCCTCGCCACCCTCCTCGGCGACGACCTCCGCGGCGCCGCCGGAACCGCCCCCGCCGGCGCCGGCGCCCTCCCCGGCCTGCCGCACTTCGCCCCCAAGGCCAGGCGCGTCATCTACCTCATGCAGGGCGGCGCCCCGTCCCACGTCGATCTCTTCGACTACAAACCGGAGATGCAAAAGCGCCGGGGCCAGGAGCTGCCCGCCTCCGTGATGATGGGCCAGCGCCTGACGACCATGACGGCGGGCCAGAAGAGCAAACCGGTGCTGCCCGGGATCGCCGGCTTCAAGCGCTACGGCAAGAGCGGCGCGACCGTCTGCGACTTCATGCCCCACGTCGGTTCCATCGCCGACGAGGTCTGCTTCATCAAGTCGATGCACACCGAGGCCATCAACCACGCACCCGCCATGACGCTGTTCCTCACCGGCGCCGAGACGCCCGGCCGGCCCAGCATCGGCTCCTGGCTCTCCTACGGCCTGGGCGCCCTCAACCAGAACCTCCCCACCTTCGTCGTGCTCACCTCGCGCGACCGCGAGGCGTCGTGCGGGCAGATCTTCTACGACTACTACTGGGGCAGCGGCTTCCTCCCCACCAAGTACCAGGGCGTCAAGTTCCGCCCCGGCGGCGACCCCGTCCTCTACCTCTCCAACCCACCCGGCGTCAGCGCCGAGGTGCGCCGCGGCCTGCTCGACGACCTCGCCGAACTGAACGAGCTCAAGCTGCGCGAGAGCGGCGACCCCGAGATCGCCACGCGCATCGCCCAGTACGAAATGGCCTTCCGCATGCAGACGTCAGTGCCGGCCCTGACCGACCTGTCGAAGGAGCCCGACCGCGTTCTCGACGCCTACGGTCCCGACGTGCGCCGGCCCGGGTCGTTCGCGGCGAACTGTTTGCTGGCGCGCCGGTTGTGCGAGCGCGGCACCCGCTACGTCCAGCTCATCCACGCCGGCTGGGACCAGCACAGCAACCTGCCGACGCAGTTGAAGATCCAGTGTCAGGACACCGACCAGCCGTCGGCGGCGCTGGTGCGCGACCTCAAGGCCCGCGGCCTGCTCGACGAGACGCTGGTGATCTGGGGCGGCGAGTTCGGCCGCACGCCGTTCGGTCAGGGCGACATCAACAACCGCAAGACGCACGGCCGCGACCATCACCCGCGCTGCTTCACGCTCTGGATGGCGGGCGGCGGCATCAAGGGCGGCACGACCTACGGCGAGACGGACGATTTCGCGTACAATGTGGTGAGCAAGCCCGTTCACGTCCACGACTGGCAGGCGACGGTGCTGCACTGCCTGGGCATCGACCACACGCGGCTGACGTTCAAGTTCCAGGGGCGGCACTTCCGGCTGACCGACGTCCACGGGAAGGTGGTCCGGGACGTGCTGGCGTGAGGGCGAACGCTTCCTCTACTTCTTCGCCAGACAGCGGACAAGACGGCGTTCGGCTACTGCGGGGCGGGCCATCTCGAGCAACCTTATGGACGCGCCGGGAGCGGTTGGCACGGGAGGCGGGCTTCGATACGTCACGGAGGAACCGTCTCCCGACATGGTAAACCAGGAACTGCCTCACTCGTGCCAGGTTGCCTGTGCGCGACAACTGCTGAAAGATGTGGGCGTTGCTGTTTCCGAGGCGGAACTGCTCGCCCGGATCGGGTATCTTGAAGGGTGGGGGACGGCAGCGGAAGACGTCGCACCCGTACTTTCCGACCTACACCCCGGGCTGGGACACGACGGCGGCTCGATCCCGCCCGAGGCGGTCTCCGTTCTCTTCGACAGAGGGCCCTTGATCGCCAATGTGAGGACGGACCGGGGCACGGTGCATGCGGTCATCGTGGACGGGCTGGACGGGGACACGGTTCGCGTTCGCGATCCCTGGGGGCTGAAAGGCCCCGGATCGGGGACAGGCACCAAGGCCACCCTGTCGCTCCAGGATTTCCTCGAACACTGGCAGTGGGCGCTCAACAAGGCCGTGATTCCGAACAGGCGGAAGTGAGGGCAACGAGATGATCGAAACACTTCAGGATGCCAGGTCCGCCCTGGAGGCGAAGGGCCTCTGTGCGAGCGGCGGCGCGGCCTCGTTGCTGATTGGGGGCTCGGTGGTCGATGGCGGAGATGGCTATGACGGAGATGGCTTGCGCGTGTTCAAGGATGCCTGCGCCTTGAACCACCGTGCCGGCTCCTGGGTGGCCGTGTTCCCCGCGGAGGGCCTTTCCACCTACGAAGTGCTCGGCACGTTGCCGGAGTTGGTGTCTCTCATTGAAGCGGTTTACGACAGGCACCGCCAGGCCGGTCGCTCATTCAAAGATGCCTGCAAGGAAGTGGTCGCCGAGGCACGGCAGCATCTTGTCGCCAGCTTGGCCCGCGACGTCGCAGAGGCCAGGCAAGAGCTTCAGGCAGGAGGGGCCCAGCCGCGAACGCCGGCCGAGTTGATGAGAGAGGCCCTCTCATGAACCGACTGCCGGCCTTTCTCCTCACCACCATGCTGGCCTTCGCCCCCGCCGCATCCGCGCAGACCAAGGAGCCCGCCTACGAAGGCCGCTCCCTCACCGACTGGATCAAGTCCCTTCGCGACGACGACCCCAAGGTGCGCCGCGCCGCCGCCTATGCCCTCTCCCGCATCGCGCCCCCGCCGCGCGAGGCGCTGCTCGCCCTCGTCGGCGCCCTCGCCGACTCCGAAGAGGGCGTGCGCTTCTACGCCGCCCAGGCCCTCGGCCGGCTCGGCCCCGCCGCCCGGCCCGCCATCCCTGCCCTGAGCAAGGCCCTACGCGCCACCGACTCCGCCACGCGCAAAGGCGCCGCCGCGGCGCTGGTCCGCATCGGCAAGGACGCCGGGCCCGCCCTGAGCAAGGCCCTCGCCGATCCCGACCCGCGCGTTCGCCGCCTCGCCGCCGCCTCGCTCCGTGCCCTCGGCCCGCAGGCTCGCCTCGCGAGCAAGGCCCTGGCCCGCGGCCTGCGCGACGACAGCTTCAACGTCCGCCGAGAGGTCGCTGCCGCCCTGGTCCGCAGCGATCCCAACCCGCTCTTCGTGCTCGGCCCGCTCCTCCGCGTCCTCACCACCGACAACGACGCCGACGTCTGCCGCGAGTCCGCCCGCGCCCTCGGCGCGCTGGGAGGAGAAGCGGTCCCTGCGCTCATGAAACTGCTCGAAGACAAGAACGCCGACATTCGCTTCCACGCCGCCAGCGCGCTGCGCGACAGCGGCGCCGCCGCCAAGCCGGCGCTCGCCGTCCTCACCGCCGCCTTGAAGGACAGCGACGAGGAAGTACGTGCCCTGGCCGCTGAGTGCCTGGGCAGCATCGGCGCCGTCGGCCCGCTCCTGGAGTCGCTCCGAAGCAAGGACGCCGCGCTCCGCCGCCTCGCGGCCATCGGGCTGGGGCGCACGGGAGCAGCGGGCAAGGAGGCCGTCAAGCCGTTGCTCGCTGCCCTGGCCGACGACGACCTCGCCGTGCGCCGCGCGGCCGTGGAGGCGCTGGGCGGCATCGGCCCGGAGGCAAAGGACGCCGTCCCCGCCCTGATCGGCGCCATCAAGGCGCGGCGCGGCGAACTGCGCAACGTCGCCACCGTCGCCCTGCTGCGGATCGGCAAGCCCGCTGTACCGGCACTCATCGAATTGCTCGCCGATCCGCACGTCGAGACGCGCACCATCGCCATGATCGCCCTGGGCGGTATCGGCCCCGACGCCGTCAAGGCCGTCGCCCCCCTCGCCAAGGCGCTCGAAGACCGCGACGCCGACGTGCGCCTCTACGCCGCCCGGGCCCTCGGGCGCATAGGCCCCGCGGCGAAGCCCGCCGTCCGCGCCTTGCTCGCCCTGCACGCCGACCCGGCCCGCGAGGTCCGCCTCGCCGCCCTCGAGGCCGTGCGCCGCATCGACCCCGAACTGGCCAAAAAGGCCGCCGAGGCGCCCTGACGTGCCGACCTTCCCGTTCCTGTCCGCGCCAAGCCGAGCTTTTCCGGCGCCTCTGTCCTTGCGGCGCGGCCCTCCGGCGTGAAGAATTGATTGGAGAAGGAGGCGCCATGATCCGCACTTGTGCCGTGTTTGTCCTGCTTGCCCTGACGCTGGCGCTGCCCTGCCCCGTTCGGGCCGCCGCGCCGCCCGCCTCGCGCTCCTTCGGCGGAATGACCGCGCTGCTCGAACAACTGAACGATTCCGACGTCCGGCAGCGGCGCACGGCGGCGCTGACTTTGCTGGCGCGCGGCGCCCGGGCGGAAGCGGCGGCCCCGGCCCTGATCGCCGCATTCAAGGACCCCGACCGCGAGGTGCGCATCGCCGCCGCCGGCGCCGTCGGCAAAATCGGCGCAAACGCGCTCAACCTCCTCGGCCCCGCTCTCCAGGACGCCGACGCCGACGTGCGCTGTTGTGCCCTCGACGCCAT
>JBBSEZ010000461.1:0-7811 GCA_038239195.1 Gemmatales bacterium | reverse complement strand
CGAAGACTCGGCCCACCCTACGCCCCAATCCCGCTCCCAGTCAGGGCGCGAACAGCGCCAGCGCCCCCAGCCCGTAGAAAGTGTATTCGACGTCGCTCCCTTCGTCCCACAGCCCCCCGTGGAAGCCGCCCTCCGCGCACGCCAGCGGCTCGACGTAGCCGCGCGTCCGCTCCGCGTCGATGCGGTCGAGCGCGCCCAACTGCTCCAGCGTCCAGCAGGCGGTGAACGTGGAGAGCAGGTCGGCCAGCGGCGCCCGGGCATTGGCGCGCATCCCGCCCTCGAACGACGGCATCTCGACCAGGAATTCGATCGCGCCCCCGCGCACCTCTTCGGTGAAGGCCGGCACGACCGGCTCGACGATCTGCAAGAGGCCCACGGCGGCAGCGGTCGGGTTGGTGCCGCCCCGGCGCATCGGCGCGATCTCGACGAACCCGCCGTCCTCGCGGCGGCGCGATAGCACGAAGCGCACGATCTCGTCGGGGCGCGGCACCTCGCGGCCGAGGAGCTGGTAGCACAGCGCGACGAGGAAGGTGTGGTAGGTGCTGCCCGAGGCGCCGCCCGGGCCCTTGGCGTAGCCGCCGTCGGCGGTGCGAAAGCCCTCAAGGGTTGTGGCGACGCGCGCGGGCCAGTCGGGTGGGGCGCCGGCCAGGACGTTGGGCCCGCCCCCGGCCTGGACGAGCAGGCAGGAGTAGAGCAGCGAGAAGAAATCGACGACGCTGGCCTCGCGGTTGAGGTTGCCCTTGAGGTAGGCCCCGGTGCGCTCGCAGACCTCGGGCGTCAGCGCGTCGAGCACGGCGAGGGAGCGCAGGGCGAACCCGGTGTAGTAGAGGTCGGCCCCGCCGTGGCGGTCGGTGAACCCGCCCTCGGGGGCTTGGGCCGCCGTCACGAACCGGGCGTGCAGGGCGCGCTCGTCGGCGGGCAGACGGGCGAGGGCCTCGGCCAGGCGAGCAGTCAGGCGCAACAGGTAGGGCTCGGCAGGCATGAGGGAGACCACGGGCCAGCGGGTGGGTCGATGAGAGCATTGTAGGGAAGGCTCGCGGCACGGGCAGCCTTGTCTGTCTGACGAGCCCGCACACCCCTTGCGATCTCTCGCCCTCTCTGCGATCATGTTCCCGCCAACCCTCTTCTCCCCGGAGGCGAACTCGTGGAAGTCCCTCTCTCCTATGCCCACGGCACCTGCTCCGTGCCCCTCCTCGGCCAGACCATCGGCGACAACCTCCGCGCTACCGTTGCGCGCCACGGCGCCCGCGAGGCCCTCGTCGTGCGCTCGCAGAACCACCGGATGACCTACGCGCAACTCTGGGAGGCCACCAGCCGCGCTGCCCGCGGGCTACTCGCGCTCGGCGTGAAGCCGGGAGAGCGCGTCGGCATCTGGTCGTCCAACCGCTACGAGTGGGTCATCGTACAGTATGCCACGGCGCGCATCGGGGCCATCCTCGTCAACGTCAACCCCGCCTATCAGGCCGTCGAGCTCGAGTTCGTCCTGAATCAGTCCGGCGTCAGCGTGCTCCTGCACGCCAACGGCTTCCGCAACACGCCCTATGGCCCCCTCCTCGACCTCGCTCGCCCGCACTGCCCGCAGCTCCGCCACGTCGTCCACCTCGACAGCGACTGGGAAGCGCTGAACCGCGACGGCGAGGCGGTACACGAGGCCGAGGTCCACCGGATCGAGGCGACGCTCCAGTTCGACGACCCGATCAACATCCAGTACACCTCGGGAACGACGGGCAATCCCAAGGGCGCGACCCTGACGCACCACAACATCCTCAACAATGGCTACTTCGCCGGCCTGGTGCTCGCCTACAGTCCGGCCGACCGCGTGTGCATCCCCGTCCCGTTCTACCACTGCTTCGGCATGGTCCTGGGCAACCTCGCCTGCACCAGTCACGGCGCCTGCATGGTCGTGCCGAGCGAATGGTTCCAGCCCGCCGCCGTGCTCGAGACCATCGAGGCGGAGCGCTGCACCTCGATCTACGGCGTGCCCACCATGTTCCGCGCCCTGCTCGAAGACGCGCGCTTCGGCCGGACCGATTGCTCCTCGCTGCGCACCGGCATCATGGCCGGTGCGCCCTGCCCCGTGGAGCTGATGAAGCAGGTCGTCACGCGCCTGCACGTCCCGCAGGTGGCCATCGGCTACGGCATGACCGAGACCTCGCCGCTCTCGACGATGACCGCCCTCGACGATCCGCTGGAGCGCCGCGTGGGCACGGTCGGGAGGGTGATGCCGCACTGCGAGATCAGCGTGCGCGACCCGGGCACCGGGCGCGTCGTGCCGCGCGGCACCAAGGGCGAACTCTGCACGCGCGGGCACAGCGTGATGCCCGGCTACTGGCGCGACGAGGCGGCCACGCGCGCCGCGATCGACGAGGCGGGCTGGATGCACTCGGGCGATTTGGCGGTGCTGGACGCCGACGGCTACGCCCACGTGGTCGGCCGGCTCAAGGACATGCTCATCCGCGGCGGGGAGAACATTTCTCCAAGAGAGATCGAGGAAGTGCTGCATACGCACCCAACCGTCGCCGAGGCCCAGGTAATCGGCGTGCCCAGCCTGAAGTACGGCGAGGAAGTCATGGCCTGGATACGCCCCGCGCCGGGAACGCAGCCCGACGAGGGCCAACTCGAGCGCCACTGCCGCGAGCGCCTGGCGTCGTTCAAGGTGCCGCGCTACTGGCAATTCACCGAGACGTTCCCGATGACGGTGACGGGCAAGATCCAGAAGTTCCGCCTGCGCGAGATGGCGGTCGAGCTCCTGGGCCGGCACGACGCGGCGGCGGAGAGGACGGCGTGACTTTTCCACGGCTCACCGAAGCACCCGCCGCACCACGTTGCCGCTTACGTCCGTCAGGCGGAAGTCGCGGCCGGCGTGGCGGAAGGTCAGGCGCTCGTGGTTCAGCCCCATCAGGTGCAGGATCGTCGCGTGGAAGTCGTGGACGTGGACCGCGTCCTTGGCGACGTGGATGCCGTGGTCGTCGGTCGCGCCGTGGACCATTCCGCCCTTGGCCCCGCCGCCGGCCAGCCACGACGTGAAGGCCCAGTGGTGGTGCTCTCGCCCCGGCGCGTTGGCGCGGTCGTTGTAGGGCGTGCGGCCGAACTCCGTCGTCCACACGACGAGCGTGTCGTCGAGCATGCCGCGCGCCTTCAGGTCTTTCAGGAGCCCGGCGATCGGCTTATCGACGTTGCGCGCCAGCGGGAGGTGCGTGTTCATGTCGCCGTGAGCGTCCCAGTTGTTGGCCGAGCCGACGTCGATCAGTTCGATGAAGCGCACGCCGCGCTCGGCGAGGCGGCGGGCGACCAGGCATTGCCAGGCGAAGCCTCGCGTGCTGCCGCGCTCCAGGCCGTAGAGCTTCAGCGTCGCGGCGCTCTCCTTCGACAGGTCGAACGCTTCCGGCGCCTCCTTCTGCATGCCGAACGCGGTCTCGTACGAGCGAATGCGCGCCGCCAGCGCCTCGTCGCCCGGCCGGGCGGCGAGGTGGTCGCGGTTGCGGGCCCGCAGCATCTTCAATTCGAGGTCTTGCAGCCGGGCCGGGGCGCGGCGGCGGACGTCGGCGATCGGCACGGGGCCGGGGACGACGCGCGTGCCCTGATGGCAGCCGGGCAGGAAGTCGTTGCCCCAGGCCTGGTCGCCGGTGTAGGGCGCGTGCGGGGCGAGAACGAGGAACGAGGGCAGGTTCTGATTAACGGTGCCAAGGCCGTAGCTGAGCCACGAGCCGATGCTGGGGCGGGCGAACGAGATCGACCCCGCGTGCATCATCATCGTCGCTTCGTAGTGGTTGGTGTGGTCCGACGTGAGCGAGCGGATCACGCACAAATCGTCCACGCACTCGGCGACGTGGGGGAACAGCTCGCTGACCTCGGTGCCGCACTTGCCGCGCTTCTTGAACGCCCAGTTCGGCTTCTTGAGGTGGCGCGCGAACTTGCCCGGTTTGCCCTGCCACTCGTGGATCGTCACCGTCTTGTTGTGGTCGCGCACCAGCAACGGCTTCGGGTCGAAGGAATCGACGTGCGACACCCCGCCCGTCATGAACAGGAAGATCACGCGCTTCGCCCTGGCGGGGAAGTGCGGGGCCTTCGGCGCGAGCGGATCGGCGCGGCGCTCCTCGGCGGCGCTCAGGTCGGCGAGTAGGCCGGCCATCAGCAGCGAGCCGGTGGCGCCCGCGGAGGCTCGCAGCAGGTCGCGGCGCGTCAGGGGCTGGTCGAGGAAGGCCATGCTGTCTCCCGCTCAATCGACGTAAATGAACTCGTTGCTCGCGAACAGCGTTCGCGCATAGCTCGCCCACGCGGCCAACTCGCGCCGGTCGGCCGGCACGCCCTCCATCGCCAGCGCCTCCAGCGATTCGCGCAGATAGTCGGCGCCCTCCCGCCGTTCCTCCCGCGTCGCGGGCCGGCCGAAGGCGAGGCGGTGTGCCCGGTCGATGCGAGCAGGGGGAGGGCCCGCAAGCAAGCGCCGCGCCAGGCGCTCGGATTGCTCGTGGACGAAGGGGTTGTTGAGGAAGAACAGCGCCTGGGTCGGCACCGTGGTGACGGAGCGCTGGGGGGTGCTGGCGCTGGGGTCGGCGCCGTCGAACAGGGCGAGGAAGGGGTGGCGCGCCGTTCGCTGCGTCATCAGGTAGACGCTGCGCCGGTCGGTGGCGTAGACGGCGCGGAACGGGTTGTGCTGCGTGAAGCCCCACGAGGCGGCAGGCGGGAACGGGTGGGGCCCGCCCGGCGAACGGTCGAGCCCTCCGCCCACGGCGAGGAGCGCATCGCGGATGCCCTCGGCCGTGAGCCGGCGCCGGTCGAAGCGCCACCACAGTTCGTTCTGCGGGTCGGCGGCCTGGTTCTTCTCGTCCTCGACACTGGCCATCTGGTACGTCGCCGATAGCACGAGGAGCCGGTGCAGCGCCTTGATGCTCCATCCGCCCGAGACGAAGCGCGCGGCGAGGTGGTCGAGGAGCTCGGGGTGGGTCGGGCGCCGGCCCTGCTTGCCGAAGTCGCTGGGGGTGCTCACCAGCCCGCGGCCGAAGTGATGCAGCCAGACGCGGTTGACCATCACCCGCGCCGTCAGCGGGTTTTTCGGGTCGGCGAGCCAGTCGGCCAGTTGCAGCCTGCCGCTCCCGGTCGTGCCGGCCGGCAGGCGCTGCCCGCCGAGCACTTCGAGGAAGCGGCGCGGGGGCTCGTCGCCGAGCAACTTCGGGTCGCCGCGCTTGTGGATGCGGGCGTTGCCGGCCTTGCCCTCGCCGACGGCGTAGGCCCGCTCGACGGCGCGCTCGCGCGACGTCTCGGCGGGCGGCAACAGAGGAACGAAGCCGCTGGGCTTCTTGTTTTCCTCGGAGCCAGGGAAAGGGTAGCGCGTGCTGGAGAAGATGCCGTAGAGGGCGTAGTAGTCGGCCTGGGAGATCGGGTCGTACTTGTGGTCGTGGCAGCGAGCGCAGGCGACCGTCAGGCCAAGGACCGTCTTGCCCACCGTGTCGAGGGTGTCCTCGATGGTCAGGTGATGGTAGTTCTGCGGGTCGTAGCCGAAGCGGCGCGCCCCGGCGAGAAACCCCGTCGCGATGACGCGCTCGGCGTAGCGCTTGCGCGGCCCGCGCCCCGCCAGGACGTCGCCCGCGATCTGCTCGCGCAAGAACTCGTCGTAGGGCTTGTCGGCATTGAAGGCATCGAGGACGTAGTTGCGATAGCGCCAGGCCGCGGGCACGGGGAAGTCGGCCGTCTCGCCGGCGGTGTCGGCGTAGTGGGCGACGTCGAGCCAGTGCCTGCCCCAGTGCTCGCCGTAGGCGGGCGAGGCGAGCAGGCGCTCCACCACCTTGCGATAGGCATCGGGCGCGCGATCCGCCACGAACGCCTCGACCTCGGAAGGCGCGGGCGGCAGGCCGGTGAGGTCGAACGTCACCCGGCGCAGGAGCGTGCGCCTGTCGGCGCCGGCAGCGGGGCGCAGGCCGCGCGCCTCGAGCCGGGCGAGAATGAACGGATCGACGGAGGTGCGTGGCCAGGTTGCGTCCTTGACGGCAGGGATGGGCGGGGCCTTGACGGGGAGGAACGACCAGAAGGCGCGCTGCTCCGGCGTGATGCGGAAGGCGGGCTCGTGGACGAGGACGGGGCCCGCCTTGGGCCAGGGCAGGCCGAGCTTCACCCAGCGCGCCAGGATGGCGACCTCGCGCGCGGGCAGTTTCTCGCGCGGCATCTTGAGTTCGCCGTCGTGGCGGAGGGCCTTGATGAGCAGGCTCTCGTCGGGCTTGCCGGCGATGGCCGCGGGCCCGCTATCGCCCCCCTTCAGCAGGGAATCGCGAGACGCCAGGCTGAGCCCGCCCTTCTTCTTGCCGTTGGCGTGGCAAGAGAAGCAGCGCTCCGCCAGGATGGGGCGGACCTCCTTCTCGAAGAAGTCGGAGGCGAGGACCGCGGACGGGTCGAACAGCGCAAGGAGGATCGCCAGCGGGAGGGCGCGGCCAGGGATGGGGGAGGGCATGGCGAAACTCATCGGATCTCGGCCAGGGATGGTGGGGCGCCGGGGGCAAGAACTTCAGGCTATCCGGTGGGACGGTCGGGGGTCAAGGAAAAAGAGGGGCGTGGCCGTCTCGCCGTCTCGCGACCTGCTCGGCGTTCGCCCCTCGCCGGCACGCTCCCTGGCACGTGAATTGCACCCTCTCCGCGCGGGGAGAGGGTGCGCCAGCGTATGCGTTGCCCCTCCACCTGCCCATGAGTTGGTCTGACGTCCCCGAGTGAAGCGATCATGGAAACTGCGTCCCTGCGCCAGGCGAAAGGACAAGGCACGCCGGGTGGGGCCCATTCCCACGGCACCCGGGCGACGGGCGCCCTCCTGGAGGTGGCCCCCGACGTCGTCTGCCTCCAGACCGCCATCGTCAACCTCTACCTCGTCGGCCCCCCTGGCGCCGGCGACCGGGGCTGGGTGCTGGTGGACGCCGGCCTCGAGTTCTACGGCGGGCGCATCGCCCACGCCGCCGAGCAGCGGTTTGGGCCGGGCGCCCGGCCCCGGGCCATTGTGCCGAGGAGTGGGACGTGCCCGTCTACGCCCACGACCTGGAGATGCCCTACCTCACTGGCCGGTCGAAGTACCCTCCGCCCGACCCGGCCGTGGGCGGCGGGGCCATGTCGTTCCTGTCGCGCCTCTACCCGCGCGGGCCCATCGACCTGGGAGCGCGCGTGCGCACCCTGTCGCCCGACGGCATCGTACCGGAGATGCCCGGCTGGCACTGGGTCTTCACGCCGGGGCACAGCCCCGGGCACGTCTCGCTCTTCCGCGATTCCGACGGCGTGCTCCTCGCCGGCGACGCCTTCGTGACCGTGCGCCAGGAGCCCGCCTGGTCGGTGCTGACGCAGCATCGGGAAGTGCGCCGTCCGCCCGCCTACTATACGCCCGACTGGCAGGCGGCGCGCCGCTCCGTCGAGACGCTGGCCCGGCTGCGCCCCAACGTCGCCGCCACGGGCCACGGCCTGCCCATGTACGGCGAGGAGATGCGCGGGCAGTTGGAGGCCCTCGCCCGCGACTTCGACCGCGTCGCCGTGCCCTCCCACGGGCGCTACGTCCGTCAGCCCGCCATCGCCGACGAGCGCGGCGTGGTGAGCGTGCCGCCGCCCGTCACCGACCCACAGTTGATCGCCGTCGCGGGCATCGGCGTCGCCGCCGTGCTCGGCGCCCTGCTGCTCAGCGGTACGGCCCCGACGCGCAGGGGATCGTAGGCGCCGCGAGCCCAGCGGGGCCGGCCGGTGGGGCCCCGCGGCGCGGGGCCCCCCCAGACCCCCCCACCCCCCAGGCGCGTCGGGGTGCGCGCCCACCCCCCCCCCCCCCACCCGCCCCCGACCAAAGACTTGAATGT
>JBBSEZ010000460.1:0-7883 GCA_038239195.1 Gemmatales bacterium | reverse complement strand
GGGGCCAGGGGCGGGGTGATGAAGATGGTGCTGGTGAATTTGGCACGGCTCGAGCGCGCCGGCCCGGTTCGGGGGGGGTTTGGGGGCCGGCCGCCAACGCCCGGGAGAGGTTCCCCATGACCGCCTGCCCGGCCACCGACCGACTCGAGCAGTTGCTGGAAGAATCCCTGCCCGAGCCCGACCGCGCTGCGCTCTCGACGCACGTCGCCGCCTGCGGCGCATGCCAGTCCTCCCTCGAGCGGCTGACCGAGGCGCCCGCCGCGCTGCGCGGCCCGCTCTCCTCGGCCCGGCACTCGGGCCCCGCCCCGTCGGAGCTCTTCCTGCGGCGCCTGACGGAGATGGGCGGCCACGCCAGGCCCTTCGCCGGGCCGATCGAGGTGCCCGTCGTCCCCGGCTACGAGATCCTGCACGAACTGGGGCGCGGCGGGATGGGCGTCGTCTACCGGGCGCGGCACGTGGGGCTCAACCGCACCGTCGCCCTCAAGATGATCCTGGCGGGGGACCACGCCGGTCCCCGGGACCTGGCGCGCTTCAAGGCCGAGGCCGAGGCCGTCGCCCGCCTGCGCCACCCCAACATCGTGCAGATCTACGACGTCGGCGAGGTGCAGGGCCGGCCCTACCTCGCCTTCGAACTGGTCGAGGGGGGCAGCCTGGTCCAGCGCGTGCGCGGCGCGCCGCAGCCCGCCCGGGCGGGCGCCCGCTTCATCGAGGCGCTGGCGCGCGCCATCCACTACGCCCACGAGCGCGGCATCGTTCACCGCGACCTCAAGCCCGCCAACATCCTCCTCGCCGATCTGGCCGCCGAGATAGGCCCACCGTCCGGCGCGCCGAGCGGAGCTCGGCGTCTAAATGAATTGACGCCCAAGATCACCGACTTCGGCCTCGCCAAGCGCCTCGACGACGAGGGGCCCTCCTCGGTCAGCGGGGAGGTGGTCGGCACGCCGTCGTACATGGCCCCCGAGCAGGCCGGCGGCAGGAGCAGCGAGATCGGGCCCCCCGCCGACGTCTACGCGCTGGGCGCCATCCTCTACGAGTTGCTCACCGGCAAGCCCCCGTTCAAGGGGCCGACCGCTCTGGACACCGTGCTCCAGGTGCTGCACGAGGAGCCCGCCCGCCCGTCGCGCCTCCCGTCGCACCTCGAGTCGCCGGTGCCGCGCGACCTGGAGATCATCTGTCTGAAGTGTCTGGAAAAGCAGCCGGGCAAGCGCTACGCCAGCGCGGCCGAGTTGGCCGACGACCTGGGGCGCTTCCGCCGGGGCGCCCCGGTACTGGCCCGCCCGGTCGGGCCGCAGGAGCGCGCCTGGAAGTGGGCGCGCCGGCGGCCCCTGATCGCGGGGCTGTGGGCTGTGCTCGTCGCGGTCGCGCTCCTGGGCTTCGCGGGCGTGACCTGGCAGTGGCGCGAGGCGATGCTGGCGCGCGACCAGGCGCTGGGCGAGAAGCGCGACAAGGACGCCGAGCGCGAGCAGGCCGAAGACGCGCGGAACCAGGCGCGCGCCGCCCTTTACGACAGCCACGTGGCTCGCAGCCAGTTGTACTGGCGCGTCAACGATTTCCCCAGCGCGATGCGCACCCTTCGGCTCTGCCTGCCCGGGCCGGGCCAGCTCGACCCGCGCGGCTGGGAGTGGCACTACCTCGACGGGCTGTACGCCACCGACCTGTTTACGCTCGATTCGGGCCGGGGGACCGACGGCGCCGTGGCCGTCCACCCGCAGGGGAAGTGGATCGCCTCCGTCAACACGGGCCGGCGCGAGGTGCGGCTCTGGGACGGCAAGCGCGAGGCCCCGGCCTTCACCCTCCCCGCCTCGGGGACCGCGCACCGCCTGGCGTTCCGGCCCGATGGGGCCCGCCTCGCCGTGGCCGACAACAACGGCGAGGTGGTCGTGTGGGACCTGGCCGCGCGCCGCCCGGTGCGCAACTACCCGGCGCACCAGAAGTCCATCGCCGGCCTGGCGTTCAGCCCCGACGGTCAGGTACTCGCCACGGCAAGTTGGGACCGCACGGTCAAGCTCTGGGACGTCGCGCACGGCACGGTGCGGCACGTGCTGGAGGGGCATGCCGATCGCGCCCACGCCGTCGCCTTTCACCCGACTCGCAAGCGCCTGGCGACGGGCGACGAGGCGGGCTACGTGCGCATCTGGGACAGCGACAAGGGCAAGCTGGCCTACCCGCCGCTCGAAGGGCACAAGAGCGCCGTCTACGGCCTGGCGTTCAGCCCCGACGGCAAGCACCTCGCCTCGGCGGGGAGCAACGGCAACGTGCGCCTCTGGGACCTGATGGTGCGCCCGCCGCGCGTCGTGCAGAGCCTGACGGGCAACGCGGGGGCGGTCTACAGCATCGCCTTCAGTCCCGATGGCCGTTACCTCGCCTACGGAGGCAGCGACTCCACCGTCCGCGTCTGGCACCTGAAGATGGGCGTGGAGCGCATCGTCTTCCGGGGGCACACCGCCGCCATCGAGAGCGTGCGGTTCACCCCTGACGGCCGACGGCTCGTTTCCTGCTGCCCCCAGGAAGGCACGGTCAAGGTGTGGGACCTGACCCGCCACCCCGAACACTCGACCCTGGGCCTGACGCGCCACCCCGACTACGCCAGCGGGGAGCGCCTCCCCGACCTGGAGGAGCTCAAGGTCTGGGACCTGCTGCGCGGTACGGGCCCCGCGCCGGCGCGCACGGGCCCTGGCGTTTCAGGACGGGGGCCGACGGCTGGTGTCGATCACGGCCTCCGGGGCGCTACAGACCTGGGACTCGACCTCCGGGGTGCTGCTGGACGAGCGCCACGTGGCAATCAGCTCCGACGTCGTCAGCCCCGCCGTCCTGGCCGACTTCGGCCCCGGCGGCCGGTTCCTCGCCGCCCGCAGTGCCGGGGACGCGCGCTCGGTGCAAATCTGGGACCTGGCGGGCGGCGGCAAGCCGCTCGAACTGAGCGGCGGCGTGTACCCGGTCTTCGCGCTGCGCTTGAGCCCCGACGGCCGGCGGCTCGCGACCGCCACTTGCGACCGACCTTCGTCGGCGCCCTTGGCCCGGCCCGGAAAAGGAATCTCCCGCGAGGCCAAGGCGGGCATCTCCCACGAAGTCAAGGTTTGGGACGCGCGGACCGGCAAGGCGCTTCGTCTTTGCGCTGGGGCTGGACGTGCTGCTCCACGGCCCGCACGTGCAGCCGCTGACGCTGGCCGGCATCGGGCTGGTGCTGGCACCAACGGCGTGGATGATGGCGAGCCGGGCGTCAAGGGGTGGCGGGGCGCAGATCGCTAAGCCGCAAGCGGAAGAGCGCGGGGGCCCGCCGCTTGCGGCTTAGCGACTTCCGCCCCCGCAAGCGAAAAAAGATTCGGTGCCAGATTCGCGCCCCACCTGCCGTACTCTCTCGCGCCCTGACGGCTTGCGGAGGTGCGGCTCAGCGAGGAGCTCCCCGGCCGCTTTCGGAACAGCCAACCATCCTCCTTGAGGCACCGCGTGCTGCGCTCTGCAGCGATCTGAAGGCCCGAGCCTGCCAGTTCGTCTCGACGCCCTCGCAGGGGGAATAGTCCCCTCATGCGCCGGCGGCCCTTTTGAGCCTGGCGCTCCACCCTCTGGATTCACTGTCGGCCAGCAGCGCGCGGGCGTGAGGGACATTCTATGCACACTCGCAACTCGTCCGTCGCCATCCTCGGCGCAGGCCACGGCGGGCTGGCCCTCGCCGGCGAGCTGGCCCGGCACGACCACCGCGTCGCCCTGTGGAATCGCTCCCCGGAGCGCGTCGCCCCGGTGTCGGCGCGGGCCGGCATCCGCCTGACCTCGCCGGGCTCGGCCGTGGCCTTTGCCCCCATCGCCGTCGCCACCTCGCGCATGGCCGTCGCTCTGGCCGACGCCCGGCGAATCCTGGTGGCCGTGCCCGCCTCCGGCCACGCCGACGTCGCCCGCGCGTGCGCGCCTCACCTGCGCGACGGGCAAACGGTCCTGCTCGTGCCCGGCCGAACCGGCGGCTCCCTGGAGTTTCGCAGCGCCCTGCGCGAGGCTGGCTGTCGGGCGCACATCCTCCTGGGCGAGACCAACACCTTTCCCGTGGCGGCCCGCTGCGTCGGCCCCGCCGAGGCCGTGGTGTACGGCACCAAGTCCGAGGTGACCGCCGCCGCCCTCCCCGCCACCCGCACGCCGGAACTGCTCGCCGGTTGGCGGCCCCTCCTGTCGATGCTGTCCCCCGCCCGCTCGGTGCTGCACACCGGGCTGGCCAACCTCGGGGCGATCCTGCACCCGGTCATCGCCCTGCTCAACGCCGACCGCATCAAGGCGGCCGTTCCCTTCGACTTCTACGCCGAGGGCGTCACTCCCCGCGTGGCTGCCGTCCTGGCAGCGGCCGACGCCGAGCGCCTGGGCGTCGCCCGTGCCTACGGCGTATCGACGCCCACCCTGCCAGGTTGGATCGCGGCGGCCTACGGGCACCGCGCCGACACCATCGAGGCCGCCGTGGGCGGCAACCCGGCTTACGTCGGCATCAAGGCGCCGACCACCCTCGAACACCGCTACTTGCTCGAAGACGTGCCGACGGGTTTGATTCCTCTGGTCGAACTGGGCCGCGCCGCCGGGCTGGCGTTGTCCGCGCTCTCCGGCCTCGTCGATCTGGCCCGCGCCGCGCTTGGCGGCGAACCGTGGCGGCGCCCGCGCACCCTCGACGCGCTCGGGCTGGAGGGCCTGAGCGCGCGGGCCATCCGCGCCTTCGTCGAGCGCGGGCTCGACCGGCCCGCGAAGGTTGCCGCGCCGAAGGGATCGCGCTCCTTCGGGCGGTTCGGCTCAGGGCTGGAGTTGGTCCAGCAGATCTGACCCAAAGGGGATCGCATGAAAGACAATCTCATCGTCGGCGCTGCCATCGGCGACTGCGTCCACGTGGCCGGCGTGGTGAACTTTCTCAACCTGGCCGAGCAGATGGGCCACGAGACCGTCTGCCTCGGGCCGGCGATCTCGGTGGACGAACTGCTCGACAAGGTGGCGGCCCTGAATCCGGCGATGGTGGCCGTGGGCTACCGCCTGACGCCCGAAAACTGCCGCGCCCTGCTTGCGGAGCTCTCGGCCAAGGTGGTCGCCCGCGGCGAAGACGGGCGCGCCTGGCTGTTCGGGGGCACCGAGCCCTGCGTCGTCATCGCCCAGGAAATCGGGCTGTTCCAGATGACGTTCGCCAGCGGCACCTCCAAGCAGGCCGTCGTCGCGTATCTGCGCGGCGAGCAGGCCCAGACGGTCCCCGGGGCGCCCCCGCCGCAAACGCTCGCCGAGCACATCCTGTGGAAGGCGCCCTACCCGCTGATCCGCCACCACTTCGGCCGACCGACGGTGGCCGAGACCCTGGCCGGGGCCGTCGAGATCAGCCGCGCCGAGTGCCTCGACGTGCTTTCCATCGGCACCGACCAGAACGCCCAGGAACACTTCTTCCGCCCCGAGGAGATGGACCAAAACGCCCACGGCGCCGGCGGCATGCCGGTGCGGACCGAGGCCGACCTGGAGGCGATCTACGCCCACTCTCGCCTCGGCAACCACCCCCTGGTGCGCTGTTACAGCGGGACGCGCGACACGACGCGGTGGGCGCCCATGCTGGCGCGGACGATCCACAACGCCTGGTGCGCCATCCCGCTGTTCTGGTACACCCGGCTCGACGGGCGCAGCACGCGCCCGCTGCGCGAGGCCATCCCCGAGACTCAGGCCCTGATGCGTTGGCACGCGGAGGAGGGCATTCCGGTCGAGATGAACGAGTCGCACCACTGGAGCCTGCGCGACGCCCCCGACGTGGTCGCGGTGGTGGCCGCCTACCTGTCTGCCTACAACGCGCGGGCGGCGGGCGTGCGCGACTACGTCCAGCAACTGATGTTCAACAACCCGCCCAACACCTCGCCGGTGATGGACCTGGGCAAGATGCTGGCCAAGCTCGAACTGGTGGAAGGTTTGCAAGGCGAGAACTTCAAGGTCTGGCGCGAGACGCGCGGCGGGCTCACCTCCTACCCGCCCGACCCGAGCGTGGCCCGCGGGCACCTGGCAGCCACCGTCTGCTTGCAGATGCAACTGAAGCCGCACGCGGTTCACATCGTCGGCCATACCGAGGCCCACCACGCCACGACCGCCGCCGAGTTGATCGAGGCGTGTCGCATCACCGACGGCGCCATTTCCCAGTGCCTGCTCGGCCTGCCCGACATGACGCTCGACCCCAGGGTGCAGCGCCGCAAGGCCGAACTGCTGCGGGAGGCCGGGCTGCTGCTCGACGCCATCGCCCAGCTCGGGGCCGGCGAGCGCGATCCGTTCACCGACGCCGACGTCCTCGCTCGGGCGGTGGAGCTCGGCCTGCTCGACGCGCACCACTTGCGGGGCAACGCGGCCGCCTGCGGCAAGATCGTCACGCGCATCGTGGGCGGGGCCTGCCTCGCCGTCGATCCGGCGACCAAGGCGCCGCTTCCCGAGGCGGAGCGGATCGCGCGGGCGCTTGCGCAGAGGGGGGCGGGCGAAGTCCGGCCCCGTCAGGAGGAAGAGGTGCGTGGAGGACGCGGTCCGCAGCGCGAGCGGGCGAGCCGGATCGCGGCCCGGTGAGGGCGAGAAGCGCCAGGGGCCATGGACGAGCCGGGCTGCGCGCTCGTGGGGGATCAGGAACCCAGACGGAAACGGTATCGTTGGCGAAATCGATCTCGACGCGCAGGCCAGCCCGGCGGAAAGCGCGCATGCCGATTAATGGGCGATTCAACTGAGGATCGGGAAGGTTCACGACGTTCCGGAACGGGATGCCTCGTTCGAGAGACAAGCGACAGGGAAGGTTCCGGAGCGCAGGGACATTGCTGACAAGCCACAGGTCGGCCTCGCGGATGGGGACGAGCGATCGGGCCCCGATGGACGCGGTCACGACCATCTGCCCGGGCCCTCGGTTCTGATCGGGATCGAGGCCCGCGACGATCAGATGATGGCGCCAGGCGAACGCATCGCCGGAACTGCCTGTATCAAAAAACCACCGCTGGACCGGCAGGGCCGGAGGAGCAGCGAGCCCCGGCTCGGAGACTAACACGGGGAGGGCGATGGACCAGTAGGAACGAGGGGGCGCCTGCGTGTTATCTGTCCAGCAATGCAGGGGCAAGCAATCGATGAACAAGGGCACGCCGTGGCCCTCCCCGAACTCGTTCGGTCACGTTTCTTCTTCGAGCCAACTCGTGCCCATCCCGATCGCCTCACGCCCCACGATCGGCTCGATCTTGCAGATGACCCATTCTTCAGGCGAGAGCCCGCGCCCGGCTACCTCGTCGTAGAGGCTCGCAGGCAGCAGCGCGATGCCCAGGCGCTTTCCCCCGTGGTAGGCGACCCACTGTCCCCGCGACGTTTCGAGGAGGTGGGGCAGTTCGCGCCCGTACGCGGCCCAGGCCTCCTCCCCGAACTCATTGGGGGGGAACTCGTTGGCCATCCTCCACACGGGGTGGTCGGGCTCGGAAAGCTCCGACCCGGTTTGCATGGTCTTCGGCTGGCTTTCGTCCGGCATGGTGACGTCTCCCGCGGAGCGACCTCCCGGCATTCTAACCCCACTCAGCCCAGCCGTTCAACGACTCGCCTGCCGCCGAGGGACCATGCGCCCCCAGAGCATCCGGCCACGCGCTCGCCTCTGGACGGC
Source organism: Gemmatales bacterium (assembly GCA_038239195.1). GTDB lineage: Bacteria > Planctomycetota > Planctomycetia > Gemmatales > Gemmataceae > JBBSEZ01. Next base: position 286 of record JBBSEZ010000460.1, on the reverse strand, counting down.
AAAGCATAACGCCCCCAGCACGAGGATGCCTGCTCCGGCCAGGGCCACGCCTCGCGCCCACGAGAGGACCGCAGGCGCCTCGACCGCGCTCAGTGTCTCCCACGCCTGGCGCCCGACCATGCCAACGAAGGCGCCAACCGCCGTGGCCGAGCACGTCACAACCAGCGAACCCAGGCCGATCAACAGCGCTTTCGCCACCCTGCCGCGCGGCCACCACTCGAAGCCCAACGGACGAACGTCCATGCCCTTCTCCCCGAGCGTGTGAGAACAGGGCCCGGCGAGCGGC
>JBBSEZ010000459.1:0-7923 GCA_038239195.1 Gemmatales bacterium | reverse complement strand
GGGCGAAGGCGCAGGAGTTGGTTTGCTGTAGGACGGCCCTCCTGAGCCGTCCGGACGGCTCAGGAGGGCCGTCCTACAGGTAGGCCTTTTCCTGCCGGTCGCCTGACGCCCCGACTCGCCAGATCGTATCACCCTCCCAACTGCGGGATCTTGGCCACCATGCGGAGTGAGGTGGTCAACTCTTCCATCTGCAGCCACGGGCGCAGCCAGGCGACCGCGTTGTAGGAGCCCGGCTTGCCCGGGATCTCCTTCACCGACACCTTGGCGTCGGCGAGCGGGTACATCGACTTCATTTCCTGGCTGGCCTTGGTGTCGCCGTTGACGTACTTCAGGATCCAGCGGTTCAGCCACTCCTCGCAGTCGGTCGCCTCCATGAACGAGCCGATCTTGTCGCGCGCCATCACCTTGAGGAAGTGGGCGAAGCGCGAGGTGGCCATGATGTACGGCAGCCGCGCCGAGATCGCCGCGTTGGCCGTCGCGTCCGGCTTGTCGTACTTCTTGGGCTTCTGGACCGTCTGCGCCCCGAAGAACACCGCGTAGTCGGTGTTCTTGTAGTGGCACAGCGGCAGGAAGCCCAGCTTGCTCAGCTCCGCCTCGCGCCGGTCGGTGATGCCCAGCTCCGTGGGGCACTTCAGGTCCGGATCGCCGTCGTCGCTGATGAAGGTGTGGGCCGGCAGGCCCTCCACCTTGCCGCCGCCCTCGGCCCCGCGGATGGCCACGCAGAAGCCGTACTTGGCGAACGCGTCGGTCATCTTCGTGCCCATCACGTAGGCCGCGTTCATCCAGCTATAGTGCTCGTTGGCCACCGGCTTGGCCCGGCCCTGGCTGTCCAGCTCGGTCTCCTCGAAGTTGAACTCCTCGATCGGCTTGGTGTTCGCGCCGTAGGGCAGCCGGGCCAGCACGCGCGGCATCACGAGCGACACGAAGCGGGCATCCTCCGAGTCGCGGAAGGAGCGCCACTTGGCGTACTCCACCGACTCGAAGATCTTCTCGAGGTCGCGCGGCTTGGACAGATCGGACCAGCTATTGAAGCCGAACATCCCCGGGGCGGTCGCCGAGATGAACGGGCAGAACGACGCCGCCGCCACGTTCGACATCTTGCTGAGCAGCTCGATGTCCTCGGGATGGTTGCTGAACTCGTAGTCGCCGATCAGCGCCCCGTACGGCTCGCCGCCGGGCGTGCCGAACTCGTTCTCGTAGAGCTTCTTGAACGTCTGGCTCTGGTCGAACTCGACGGCCTTGTCGAGGTCCTTGAACAGTTCGCGCTTGGGGACGTTGAAGACCTTGATCTTGAGCTTGGCGCTGGTCTCGCTGTTCATCACCAGATGGTGCAGCCCGCGCCAGGTGCCTTCCAGTTTCTGGAAGTCGGCGTTGTGCAGTACGGCGGCGAGCTGCTTCGACATCACCTGGTCGATGGCGGACATCGCCTGCTTGATCGTCTGGACGACGTTGCGGCTCCAGGTGACGGTGCCCTTGATCGCCTCGTCCGTCAGGGTCCGGATGAGGTCTTCGGCGCGCGAGCGCTCGGTTTGCTTGGTGGCGCTGACCACCTGGTCGAGCAGGCTGAGCTCTTTGGTCTCCGCCTGGGCGGCTTGCCCCGCCTTGGCCTGTTCGGGGCTCATGTTACTTGCTCCCTTCTTCCGCCTTGAGCTCGGCCGAGAGTTGCTTGAGCTGCTCGGTGTTCTGCAAGACTTTTTCGAGGATGTTTTCGAGGTCTTCGGAGCGGTCGATCTTGGTCAGCAGGTCGCGCAGCTTGTCGCGGGTCTCCAGGAGCTTCTTCAGCGGCTCCACCTGATCGACCACCCGGGCAGGGGAGAAATCGTCGATGGAGTTGAACTTGAGCTGGACCGCCATCTCACTGCCGTCGCCCTTGAGGGTGTTCTCCACCTTGAGGTTGAGGCCCGGCGTCATGCGCGCCATGACGTCGTTGAAGTTGTCCCGGTCGATCTGGATGAACTTCCGGTCCTTGAGCGGCTTCAAGGGCTGCGTGGGGTTGCCCGAGAAATCGCCCAGCACGCCGACGACGAACGGCAGTTCTTTCTCGACCACCGCTCCTTCCGTCTCGACCTGGTAGGTGATGTGGACGCGGGGCTTGCGCACCCGATCCAGCTTGTCGTGGATGGAACTCATGCACCGGACCTCCTGACAGTTGTTGGACACGTGCCCGTTTGGGCGGCAACTCGGTTCTCTCGCGCTGCTGGAAGACTACCCCCCTCCCCCTCCCTCGAGTGGCGCGGGGATGCCCACTCGTTTGAAGAACGTCTGCCGTGCGGTTTCGTCGGCTATCAGCTCCGTCAGCAACTCCGGCAACGACATCCGGCCCCAGCGGACCGCCTGTTCCAGGGCATACGAAACGGGGGTGTGCGGTTCGGTGCGGCGAAAAAAGTCGGCGACCTTCAGGAGTGTACGGAAAGCGTCGTCCCGCGTGCGAATGGCGTCCGACACCCCGTCCAGCCCGCCGCCTCCCCCGCCCCTTGAAGAGGCCTCCCCCTCCTGCTCGGCCTGCTCCGAGGCCGGTTGTTCGGCGGTCAACCGGCTCATGGCCAACTTGTCGCGGGCCAGGAAGCAGACCGCCTCCAGGCAGGAGGTGAGGGCGGTGCGGATTTGCGACGAGGGCGGGGCGTAGTCCCCGCACTTCTCCGCCAGCACGCTCACCAGCTTGGAGAGCTCCTCCTGGCTTTGCTCGACGTCTTGCACCAGGTTGGTGAAAAACCCGCCCGGGGTTTCGGCGACCGCCTTCTCGAACATCTCCATCGAGACGGAGCCCTGCGCGATTCGCCGGTCTCGGGCATCCTCGGGCAGTTTGCTGAGGGCCTCCGCTTGTTGAAAGTGAAAGTAGGCGTAGGGCATTCCACTCGCCCCCTCGGTCAACGGGACGCGCGCGATGGGGTTGATCAGCGTGCCCTCGGCGTCATCCCCGTTCAGCCCCGTCAGGGGGGACACGCGCGTCGCGATCCCTTCTTCGTCTGGCAGCGGATAGAGGTTGTCCCAGAACTGCTCAGCCAGTTCGCGGGCCAGACGGAGCCCGTCGCGCAGGCCCGCGAAGCCGTGCAGGCGCGTCAGGGCCTCGATCAGGTAGGCGACGATCTCCAGGTCCTTGGTTTTTTCGGCAAGCGCCTTGACGCCGAGTTGAAGGACGGGCCGCCAGTCCGGCGGATTGCCCGTCTCCTCGCCCTCCACCACGACCTGGCGCTCGGCGGCGCGCGCTGCCGAACGGGCGTCCTTGACCGCGTAATAGGGAGAGGTCGGGGAGGAATTGGCTCGCAAGTCCTCCCCCGCCGGATTGTCCCCCCCGAGGGGGGCGAGCAGCGTTGCGAAATCGAGGACCTCGGGAGACGCCATCGTCGCTCCTACCCGCGCGGCCGACTTCCCGTTCGGAGGAAGTGCGAGGTCGAGTATAGAGGCAGCGGTGCCATTGTCAAAAGAAAATCTGGAGAGGCGCGACGAAAAGGGGCGAGGCAAATCTTTCGCGAGTGCCCTGCTCGGTCTGTGGGTCGGGGTTTGAGGCGCAGCGGTTCGCCCTCCGCGTGTGCCGAAGGCCTTGGTCCTCTTCCCGGGGAGCGCGACTCCCTCTTTCACGCCCAAAGGGCGCCCGCCCCCGGTGCTCGCGCTCCGGGAACAGGCGCCCTCTCCTGGGACCAGGCCCCCGCCTCACTTCTTCGGGTTCACCAGGTTATCGATCTCGTCCCCCAGCACCTTCTGAAGGCCACGGGCCTGGGCCTCCTCGTCCCGCTCGATCTTGACCAGGATGTTGATCAGGTCGTTGATGTCCGAAATGCCCTGCATCGCGCTGAGCACCTCGTTCAGCCGGCGCACCAGGAGCTCCATCTCCATCTGCGCATTCTTCGCCTTCAGCTCGCCCTGGGCCAGCCGCTGCGGCAGCCCCTTCTTCGTGTCCTCCAGCTCCTTCTGGAGCGCCTGCACCGCCGCCCGCGTCGTGTCGAAGTTTCCGCCGTCGTCGCAGATCTTGCTCAGCGGCTCGACGATCGAGAGATGGACCTTCTTCGTCAGTTTGTCGCTGACCTGGTTGAGGCGCATCTCGCGCAGGATGCGCTGGTAGACCGCCAGCACGTCCTTCGCCACCTTCTGCCCCGACGCCAGCGTCTCCGTGTCCAGCGTCCCCGCCCGCACCGCCAGCGACGCCACCGTTTCTTCGTCGAGGGTGCGCGGCCCCAGGTCGCTGACGAGCTTGCCCATGTCCTTCTGCTTCTCGTCCAGCGGCAGGTAGGTCTTGCGCAGTTCGTCGCGCTTCTTCTCCTCCTCCTCGCCGATCCGCGCCAGCAACTCGTTCTCCGAGACCACGAGGAACGTGAACGTCTCGTTGCTGCGGCTGGTGTTCGGCCTCGGCTGGCCGTCGGCCTTGAGTTCGCCCTCCGCGAAGGTGTCCTCGACCTCCAGCCACACCTTCACCTCGTAGCGCGGCTGCGCCTTGCGCTCGTCGGTCTCCTGCACCTTCTTCCAGGCCTTCTCCGTGCGGTCGTAATACTCGAACAGCGGCGCCAGCAGGACGCAATCGACCCGCCGCTCGCTCAGATCGTACCACTTCGTCCAGGCCTTCGGATACTCGCGCACCTCGCGCTCGAACTCCTCCAGGCGCTTGTCGTAGTCCCGGCGCTCGCGGTCGTTGGCGTCTTTCGCCAGTTCCGGTGGGACAGGGGGCGGCGGCGGCTGCTCGAGCGACCACTCGTCCGGCTCGACCGAGAACTGCCGCAGGAGCACGCGGAACGGGTTGGCCTGCTTCTTCGGGAGCAGCCCCTCGATCGTGGCGAGCGTAAGAAACTCCAGCCGGCCATCGGCCTCCGTCTTCCGCGCGTGAATCGTCCGGTCGAACAGCGGCAGTTCGACGTGTTTGGGCGTCAGTACCACCTCGTACGGCGCGGCCAGCGCGGCGGCGCTGGCCCAGAAAGTCGCCGGCCCCTGCGTGGGCAGAACGACCCCGCCCAGGCGCACGAAAACCTCGTTCTCCTTGCGCTTCCGCTTCAGGTCGTCGCGATCGGCCGTGTAGGCGTAACGCACTCGCGCCAGGCCCAGATCGTCCTGCACCCGTGCCCGGAACGGCAGGCGCGCCTTGGCGGTGACGACGTGCCCCTCCTTCGAGGTGCGCACCGATTCATCCACGCTGAACTCGCGGATGGCCGGCGCCTGGTCGCGCACCGGCGTCACCCGGATCACCCGGCTGCCCGGCACGTTGTCCTCGTCGACGAACGCCACCGTCATCGCCAGTTCCTGCTGCACGTTCTCGATGCGGATCGGCAGGTGCGAGTTGTTCTCGCCGAGCTCCAGGTCGTACGTCACCTCGACGCCGACCACGCGCTTGTCGGCGCCGCGCGACGGCGCCAGCGACACCATGCTACTGCGGGCAACCCCGCCCTTGGCCGTCACGTAGGAGAGCTTGAACTGATGCTCCTTGGCGACGTCGTCCACCGACAGCACCACCACGTGCCCGACCTCGCCGACGGCGGCCTTCACCCCCGGGACCGGCTTGCCGCTGGCGCTGATCGACACCGACTTCATCTGCCGTGCCCACCCCCAGACGGGCAGGTCGTGCGCCTTGCCGGCGCCGACCTTCAGCACCGTGCTGAGCGTGGCCGACTTGATCGGCTTGTTCGTCTTGGCCGTCAGCGTCAACGACGTGCCGGCCAGCACCTCGGCGTGCGAGCCGTCCGGCGCCGTCACCGAGAGCAGCACTTCGTTGAACGCCTGACGCTTGCCGCGCAGTTCGCTCGCCTGGCCGTCCGCGACCCGATAGTAGACGTAGGCCGGCCGTTCCTCCTCGCTCCGCAGCAGGTCCACCTTCGGGTTCTCGACCACGGTGATCGTCTGCTCCGCCGTCTTGTAGTCGCCCCCGCGCGCCCAGAACGTGACCGACTCCTGGAGCGTGCCGAAGTTGCCGGTGTACTCGTTGTTCCCGGCCCTCTGCATGGTGTTGGTCTTCCGGTCCTTCTTGCCCGCGTGGTAAACGAGCTCCAACTGCTCCGGCAAGACGAGCTTGCGCAGCAGCCGGCTGTGGGCCGCATCGCCCACGCGCGCCACCACGCCGTTCATCGTCTCGCGCAGTTCGAGGTAGCGCGTGAGGTGAACGAACACCATCTCCACTGCGGTCAGCTGCTCCGACTGCCGGAGCAGGTCCTTGGACTCGCTCTCGACTTCGGCCAGCCCGCTCCGGTCCCACGTCGCCAGGAAGCCGGCGACAGCCTCCCGGGCCTCCGCCTTGGCCTTCTCCTTGTCGGCGCGCTTGCCCTGCGCCGCGAGCAGGGCCACCTCCATCTTCTGCCGCAGGGTGGAGCGGTCCGGCTTGTTCTCCCACTGCGCGAGCGCCGCGGCGAACGCGTCGCGTGGCGCGAGCTCCGCCGACAGGCTGTCGGTGAGGCCCTTGACCAGGGCCACGCGCCGCGCGAGCGCCGTCTTGGTCGGGCCGGGGAGCGCCTTCTGGCGCAAGGGAATTTGCTTCTCGACCACGTCCACCGTGAGGCTGACTTCCTGCGGCCCCACCATCACTCGGGTCAGTGCGGGCCCCGGAACGCCCACCATCGGCGCGAGCGACTGCCCGGCCAGCGCGCTCACCAGGCTCGCCGCCTCCATCGGGTAGGCCAGGGGGTCCCACTCCCCCGCCGGGAGTTGCGGGACCGGGAACTTGCCCAGGCGGTCTGGCGTCAGGTCGGACCAGCGCAGAGCACGCTGGCGTAGCTCGGCGCCCTCCTCCTGCGTGGCGCCCTCGTCCGCGATGTTCCAGCGGGCCGGGAGGCCCTCGCCGTCGCCGCGCTTCTTGAACGGGAAGCGGTTGAGCCAGAGCTCGACCTCGTCGGCCGTCAGGCCGCGCTCGCGATCGCGCGGCGCCCATACCTCCGGGGCCTTGACGTAGGCGCCGAATAGCGCGGCGCGCTCCCCGACGTCGTCCCAGGTCAGCAACCGCCAGCCCTCGCGCGTGCCGCGGTCGGCGATGACGTACTTCCAAGCCCGCACGCGCAGCGCCGGCAGAGTTTTGTCCTTGGCGACGCGCTCGTTGTCTCGGTAGTTGACCACCTCCAGCCGGGTCTGCCGCGGCCAGAGGACGTCGCGCAACAGGATGTTGCGCTCGAACCACAGCGACGACACGGTGTTGAGTTGGGTCAGCCCCCCTTCCGGCCGAAGGGGCCCGCTCGACACCGCCCGCACGGCGGCAACGCCGCCCCAGCAGACGAGGTAGATGCCCAGGGTCGTCAGCACGACGAGCAGGCCGCGCATCCACAGGCGCTTCCAGTCGAACACCTCGCGCACGGGCACCTGGGCGACCCGATGGGCCGCCTCGTGGATGGTCTCCTTGACCATCGCCGCCGAGTAGCCGTAGGCCTCCGCCTGCTGCGGGTCGGACAGTTCGACGGCCGTGATGAGCCGGTCGCCGAGCAATTTCGGAAAGCGCCGTTCGAGCACCAGGGCCACGGCGGCGTCGCTGAACTCGCGCAGAAAGCGGCTCACCACGACAAAGGCGCCCGTGGCGAGCAGGCCCGAGACGAGCACGATCAGTACGCCCAGGCGCAGGCCCCAGGGCAGCACGTCCACCCAGTCGAGGGCCGTGAGGCGGAAGACGCCGTAGTCGAGCACCATGCCGACCCAGAACCACAGGGCGAGGTAGAGCCCGCACAGGGCCGCCCCTTCGAGCGTGACGTAGGAGCGAATGTAGCCGCGCAGCGCCTGCAACGGACTGCGCACGCGCTGGTGGTCCTGGGCCAGGTTCTGGCGCTCGGGCTTGCTGACGGTGGCCATGGTATGCCCTTTGGGAGGGTCGTTGAAATCGTTGAAGGAAGGTCGGGAGACTTCGTCGCGAGACCGTAGGGTGGGCCGAGTCTTCGAGGCCCACGCGGGGGACAGCCGCAGCCCTCGTAGGGTGGGCCGAGTCTTCGAGGCCCACGCGGGGGACAGCCGCAGCCCTCGTAGGGTGGGCCG
>JBBSEZ010000458.1:0-7924 GCA_038239195.1 Gemmatales bacterium | reverse complement strand
GCCCGCTTCGCACGTCCGCGTGGGCCTCGAAGACTCGGCCCACCCTACGCGAGCCACGCGAGCCCGCTTCGCACGTCCGCGTGGGCCTCGAAGACTCGGCCCACCCTACGCGAGCCACGCGAGCCTGCTCCGCACCTCCTCCTCGCTTTCGGTGAGGGCCCATGCTCAAGCGCCTGGAATTGGTCGGCTTCAAATCGTTCGCCGACAAGACGCAGTTCGACTTCGCCGAGGGCGTGACCGGCATCGTGGGGCCCAACGGATCGGGCAAGAGCAACGTCGTCGATGCCGTGCGCTGGGTGCTCGGCGAGCAGAGCGCCAAGAGCCTCCGTGGCGGGGAGATGACCGACGTCATCTTCAACGGCTCGGCCTCGCGGCGCAGCCTGGGGCTCGCCGAGGTCACGATGACCTTCGACAACCGCCGGCGCCTCCTCGCCACCGAGGCCGACGAGGTACAGATCAGCCGCCGCGTCTACCGCAGCGGCGAGAGCGAATACCTCCTCAACAATCAGCCGTGCCGCCTCAAAGACGTCAAGGACCTTTTCCTGGGCAGCGGCGCGGGCACCGACGCCTACTGCATCATCCAGCAGGGGCAGGTGGACGTGCTGCTCCAGGCGTCGGCGAAGGACCGCCGCACCATTTTCGAGGAAGCGGCGGGGATCAGCCGCTTCAAGGCGAAGAAGACGGAGACGCTGCGCCGGCTCGAGCGGGTCGATGCCAACCTCCAGCGGCTGCGCGACGTCCTCGACGAGGTCGAGAAGCAGTTGCGCACCGTCAAATTGCAGGCCGCCAAGGCCCAGCGCTACCAGGAGCACACCGGCCGCCTGAAGGACCTGCGCGTCGGGCTGAGCCTGCGCGAATACCACTCCCTGAGCGCCAACCTGAACGAGCAGACGGCCGTGCTCGAAGAGTTGCGGGCCGCGCTGGGGGAGCAGACGTCGCAGGCCGACGCCCGGGAGCGCGACCTGGAGCGCCTGGAAGGGGAACTGGCCCAACTCGACAACGCCGTTCGAGAGCAGGAGGCCGAGTTGGCGGGGGCGCGCCAGCAGATTGCGGCGGAAGAGGCCGCCATGGCGCACGGCTGGTCGCTGGCCGGGGAGATCGAAAGCGACCTGAGCCAGTCGCGCGAGCGCCTCATCGACCTGACAGGCCACGTCGGCGCCCTGGGGCGAGACTGCACGGCCGCCCGGGCCGAGCTCGGTGAGGTCGATGGCCAGTGCGCCAGTCAGCGGGAAGAAGTGGCCGCCCTGGAAGAGCAACTCCGAACCACCGAGGCCCGCCTCGTCGAGCTGCGGCAGCAGGTGGACCGCGACAAGGAAGCGCACCTCGACTCCATGCGCCAGGCAGCCCGGCTGCACAACGACGCCGTCAGCTTCAAGGCCCAACTCGACAACCTGAGTCGGGAGCGAGGCCGACTGCGCCTCAAGAGCGAGCAGGCCGCCGAGCACCTCGCCTCGCTCGACCTGGAGCTCGAAGAATTGACGGCTGCCGACGAGGGACTGCAAGCGCGGCTGGGAACGGCGCGGCAGCGCCACGCCGAATTGCGGGCGGATAGGGAACGGCTCGTCGAGGTGCGCGACGCGACGGCACAGCGGATTGGCGACCTGCGCGCAGAGCGCACCGGGCTGGGGGGCCGCATCGACGTACTGCAAGGGCTGGAGCGCTCTCACGAGGGGCTCGGCACGGGGGCGCGCGAGGTTTATGCCCTGCTCGAAGGGCCTCGAGCAGGCCCCTGGAGCACCGTCGTCGGCATCCTCGCGGAGCTGCTGACGGTTCGGCGCGAGTTCGCCCCGCTCATCGATCTGGCCCTCGGCGAGCGCGCCCAGCGCTTCCTGGTGCGCGACGCGGACGCGCTTGTCGAAGCGCTACACGCTCGCGCCGAGCCGTTCGCCGGGCGCGTCAGCTTTCTGCCGGTCGGAGGCCCTCCGAGCCCCGCACCGGAAACAGCTCCTTCTGGCCTCACGCGCGCAGCCCCGCTGACGGCGGGCGCGCCCAACCATCCGGGCGTGGTGGCGCTGGCCGAGCGCGTGGTGCGCTGCGAGGACGCGCGCTTCAGCGACTTGCCCGCTCGCCTTCTGGCCAAGACCGTCATCGTGCGCGACCTGGCGGCGGCGCGGGAGATCGCCGCTCTGGGCGGGGGGCACCGCTGCATCACGCTCCAGGGGGAGCTCCTCGAGGCCGACGGCACGCTGACCGTCGGCACGCATCACGCCGAGGCCGGCATTCTCTCGCGCAAGAGCGAGCTCCGCGAACTGCGCGAGCAGGTCGCGGCCCTCGGTCAGCGGTTGGTGGACCTGGAGCACGACCTCGCAGACCTGCGCGAGCGCGTCGCCCTGCTCGACGGGCAGATGGAGCACGCCCAGCGCGAGATCGACGTGTTGACCGAGCAGGCGAACGACATGCGCTGGCGCATCGGCCAGCACCAACAGCGCCGGCAGGGGCTCAGCGAGGAGGTCCAGGTCAGCCGCAGCGAGATGAGCGAAGTGGAACAGGACCTGGAGCGGCTGGCCGGATCGTGGCAGCAGGCCGCGGACCAGGCCGCCGAGGCGGACGAACAGGTCCACGGCGCCCGCCGGCGCGTCGATGACGCCGACCGCGAGATCCGCGAGCGCGAGCAGCAGCGCGAGCAGCAGCAGAAAGGCGCCCTGTCGGCCCGCGTTGGGCTGGCTCAGGTCGAGGAGCGCCTGTCGGGGCTGCGGGCGCGCCAGGAGAAGCACGAGTCGGACCTGGCCCAGCGCGACGGCGAGCGCCGCCAGGCCGAGCGCCGGCTGGCGACCGCGGAGGCCCGGCTCCAGGACAACGAGTGCGCCCTGCTCGAAGCGTCGATGAGCCTGGCGATGGCCCACGTGCGCAAGGAGACGTCCGAGCGGCAACTGGCGACGTCGGGGCGGCAGCGGGCCGAGGTGCGCCAGGCGAGACAGCAGTTGTCGGAACAAGCCCAGGCCAACCGCTCCACCTGGCGCGCGCGGCAGGAACAGGCCCACGCCCACGAGCTCCAGGTCAACGACCTGCGCCACCATCGCGAGGCGCTGTGCGCCCGGCTGCGCGAGGACTATCAACTCGACCTGACGGCCCTCTACGCTTCCTGGCAGGAGGAGAGCGACGGGGGAGGCCCGCCGGAGGTCGCCCCGAGCCCGGAGGGGCTGGCGCCCGAAGAGGAGATCGAGGAGCTGCGCCGCAAACTGAGCAAGCTGGGCAGCGTCAACCTGGAGGCGATCCAGGAGCTGGCCGAGATGGAGGCGCGACACGGGGCGCTTCAGGCCCAGTTCGACGACCTGACCGCGGCGCAGCGGTCGCTCCAGGAGATCATCGCCAAGATCAACGGCGATAGCCGCCGACTGTTCAGCGAGACGTTCAGCGCCATCCGCGCCAACTTTCAGGAGCTGTTCCGCAAGCTGTTCGGCGGCGGCATGGCCGACGTGCTCCTCGAAGAGGGCGTGGACGTCCTCGACAGCGGGATCGAGGTGATGGCCCGCCCGCCCGGCAAGGAGTTGCGCAACATCTCGCTGATGTCGGGTGGCGAGAAGACGATGACGGCGGTGGCGCTGCTGCTCGCCATCTTCCGCAGCAAGCCGAGCCCGTTCTGCATCCTCGACGAGGTCGATGCCGCCCTCGACGAGGCCAACGTCGGCCGGTTCACCGCGGTCCTGCGCGACTTCCTCGATCGGTCGCAGTTCATCATCATCACGCACTCCAAGCGGACCATGTCATGCGCCGACGTGCTGTACGGCGTGACGATGCAGGAGTCGGGCATCTCGCGGCGGTTCGCGGTGCGCTTCGAGGACTGGCCGGACGAGGAGGGCAAGCCCGCCGAGGCGGCGTGAGCTTGCCCTGGGCGGCCATTTCCTGTATTTTAGCCATTTGAATTCCTTTTGGGCCTCATGACGGGGCCGATCCTGTGCCGTCTCGTGTGCGGCAGACGCCGTAGCCAGTGCTTCATGGAGGCGCCGGGTACGGCCCTACAGCAAGGGGCCGCGATGGCCACTCAGCAAGCCCACCGCACCACCGCGCTGGGCGGACGCAATGCGCAAGACCAGGGCCCGTCTGCCCTGCCGGCGCAGCTTCCCTTCCATTTTCTCGCACAGCACCTTCATCCCCGTCACGACTGCTTGATTTATCGCCCGATGCTTGCCGACGAAGTTGTGCGCGGGCAGGCAGGGCCAAGCCCGCTCGCCAGGACGGCCCCGGCTCGGGCAGACGCCTCTCAACACCAAGGAAGGAAAACCATGCTGGTCCACACGCTTCAGGCGGGCGACGACGTCCTGCTCGGCGAGGGCGTCCGCGTCACCATGCTGGCTGTCGAGGACGACGCGGTCCTCCTGCAAATCACCGGGCCAGAAACCACCGGGGTCGTCGTCGTGGGCTCGGTGGGCGAGCGGGCCCCGTGCCAAGACGCTTTGACCGCGTTGCCCAGCGTGAATTAGGAGGCTGTCACTGTTTGGCGAGCGGGGGTGTGGGGGAGCCCCCTGTTTGTCGCCTTCAACAGGGGGCTAACGCCCCCCGCTCGCCTCATTCTCTTGGTGCCTCTCAAGGGTGAGCAGGTTATCGCCGCGGCCGTGTCCGGCCCCTTCTCGGCCCCGAGAGGGCCGTGGGGAGACCGATCCGATGTCCCGAGACGAAGAACCTTCTGAACAGCCCGACTGGTATCGCGTCGCACTGGCCAGCATCGGCGATGCGGTGATCGTCACCGACGCCCAGGGCCTGGTGAGCTTCATGAACCCCGTGGCCGAGGCCTTGACCGGCTGGTCGGAGGCGGAGGCGGCGGGGCGGCCCCTCCCCCCGATGTTCCGGGTCGTCCACGAACAGACCCGCCAGCCGGTCGCCAACCCGGTGGCCGAGGTGATCGCGCGGGGCGTGGTCGTTGGCCTGGCCAGCCACACCGTCCTCATCGCCCGCGACGGGACAGAACTTCCCATCGATGACAGCGCCGCCCCCATCCGGGACCGCGCGGGGAGCCTCGCGGGGACCGTGCTGGTCTTCCGCGACGTCAGCAAGGGTCGGCGCGTGGAGCGGGCGGCGGAGGACGCCCTCGCCTACGCCGAGGCGATCGTGGAGACGGTCCGCGAGCCCCTCGTGGTCCTGGACGCCGAGCTCCGGGTGCGCACGGCGAACCGATCGTTCTACCAGACCTTCCACGTCGCGCCCGCCCAGACGGAGGGCCGTCTGCTCTACAACCTGGGGAACCGGCAGTGGGACCTCCCCCCACTCCGGGAGTTGCTGCTGGAAGAGGTCCTCGCGCAGAACGGCCACTTCAACGATTTTGAAGTGGCGCACGAGTTCGAGGAGATCGGCCGGCGGACGATGCTACTCAACGCCCGGCGCCTTTTCCGGCGGGGGGACGGTGTGGAGTTCGTGCTGCTCGGCATCGAGGACGTCACCTCGCGGCGGCGGACCGCCCACGCCCTGCGGATTTCCGAGGCCCGCTATCGGCGACTCTTCGAGACCGCGCAAGACGGCATCCTGATCGTGGACGCCGACACCCGGCAGATCCTCGACGCCAATCCCTTCCTCTCCAACCTGCTCGGTTACGCCGGGGGAGAGTTGGCAGGGAAGGAGCTCTGGGAGATTGGCCTGTTCGAGGACATCGCGGCGAACCAGGTCGCTTTCCGAAGGTTGCAAGAGGAAGGGTACATCCGCTACGACGACCTCCCCCTCCAGACCCACGATGGCCGAAGCATCGAGGTGGAGTTCGTCAGCAACGTCTACCGGGTGGGCGAAGGCCGCGTCATCCAGTGCAACATCCGCGACGTCACCGCCCGCAAGCGGGCCGAAGAGGCCCTGCGCGAAGTCCACGAAGAGCTGGAAGTGCGAGTGGAGGAACGCACCGCGGAGTTGGCCCGGGTGAATGAGGCCCTGATGGCCGAGGTCGCCGAGCACAGCCGGGCCAAGGCGGCCCGTCAGGCGCTGCTACAGCGGCTGGCCGTCGCCGAGGAAGAAGAGCGCCACCGCATCGCCCGCGAGCTGCACGACCAGATGGGGCAGCACCTGACGGCGCTCAGCCTGGGGCTCAAGTCGGTGAAAGACGCCACCCCGGGGCCGGCCCCCACCCACCTGCGCCTGCAACAGTTGCAGGACCTCGCCGAGCTGATGGGCAAAGAAGTGCATCGCCTGGCCCTGGAGCTCCGGCCCACGGCTCTGGACGACCTCGGGCTGCACACGGCCCTGGCGAACTACGTCGAGGCGTGGTCCGATAGCTGCCGCGTGGAGGTGGACTTCCAGAGTGCGGGGCTGGACGCGGAGCGCTTGCCGCCGGCACTGGAAACGGCCCTCTACCGGGTCGTGCAGGAGTCGCTGACGAACGTGCTCAAGCACGCCAAGGCGGGGCGCGTGAGCCTCATCCTCCACCGTTCCTCGGACCAGGTGTCCGCAGTCGTCGAGGACGACGGCCTCGGCTTCGACGCGGAGGCGGGACTGCGCGGCGCGGGCCGCTTGGGCTTGCTGGGAATGCAGGAGCGCCTGGCGCTGGTCGGGGGAGCGCTGACGGTCGAATCGACGGCCGGGAGTGGCACGACGGTCTTCGCTCGCATTCCGCTGTTTGCAGGCGTGGGAGGGGAACAGCCATGACGAAGCTCCGCGTCTTCCTGGCCGACGACCACGCGGTCGTCCGCGAGGGGCTCAAGGCGCTCATCAATGCCCAGGCCGACATGGAGGTGACCGGCGAGGCGGGGGACGGCCAGGGCGCCTGCGAACAGGTTCCGCCGCTACAGCCCGACGTGGTGGTCCTGGACGTCTCGATGCCGGGGATGAGTGGCGCCCAGGCCGCCGAGCAGTTGAGGAAGGTGTGCCCGGAGGTCAAGGTGCTGGCCCTGACCGTCCACGAGGACAAGGGCTACCTGCGCCAGTTGCTCCAGGCCGGTGCGGCGGGCTACGTCCTGAAGCGCGCCGCCGCGGAGGAACTCATCCGCGCCATCCGCACGGTGGCCCGGGGCGGGGTCTATCTCGACCCTACCCTGGCGGCAAAAGTTGTTGGAGGGTTCGTGCGGAGACCGCTCGGGAACGGCTCGGCAAAGGAAGGGGAGTTGAGCGACCGGGAGGGGGAGGTGGTGCGCCTCGTCGCGGCGGGGCACAGCAACAAGGAGATCGCCGGACAGCTCGAGCTGAGCGTCAAGACGGTGGAGACGTACAAGGCCCGCTCGCTGGAGAAGCTCGGTCTGCACAGCCGCGCCGATCTGGTGCGCTACGCCCGACAGCGCGGATGGCTCCAGGATGCCTGACGAAGCCCAGGTCATCGCCCGCCCGACCTCATGGCGGTCGTGGGCTCGACCGAAGGAGGTTCGGGGGGCCCGATGGCGAGAAGCAAACCGGAGGCTGTTTCAGATGAAGCCCGAGCCACTCGTCGAGGACATTCAGAATTACGCCTTGAACATCGTCGATACGGTGCGCGAGCCCCTGTTGATCCTCGACACCACCTTGCGCGTCCGGTCCGCCAACCGCGCGTTCTATCAGGCCTTTCACGTCTCTTCCGAAGAGACCGAGAACCGCCTCATTTACGAATTGGGCAACGGCCAGTGGGACATCCCCGACCTGCGGGCCCTGCTTGAGGACGTTGTCCCCAAGAGCTCCGTCTTCAACGACTTCGAGCTCGAGCACACCTTCCCGGTAATCGGCCGCCGGGTGATGCTCCTCAACGCCCGCAAGCTCCAGGCCGGCCACCACGGCGAACTGCTCGTCCTCGCCATGGAAGACGTGACGGAGCGGCGGCGCTCCGAGGCGGATTTGAAGGCCATCGAAACCTACGCCCAGAACATCGTCGATACGGTGCGCGAGCCCCTGTTGATCCTCGACACCACCTTGCGCGTCCGGTCCGCCAACCGCGCGTTCTATCAAACCTTTCACGTCTCTTCCGAAGAGACCGAGAACCGCCTCATTTACGAATTGGGCAACGGCCAGTGGGACATCCCCGACCTGCGGGCCCTGCTTGAGGACG
>JBBSEZ010000457.1:0-7937 GCA_038239195.1 Gemmatales bacterium | reverse complement strand
TGATCGCGACAACATCCAGAGAGTGGCCCCTCAAACGCGGCCGGGGAACAACACCTCATGCTCGGCGCGCCCCGGCCCCGTCAGCACCAGCCCTCCGCGTTCCTCGTTGACGAACGCCACGCAACCGGGCTGCCCCTGCGCCGCCCGCGCCAAAATCGCCTCCATCGCCTGCACCACGGCGACGACGTTGCGGTCCGCGGAGAGGTCGTTGTGGGCCAGGGCCCGCATCTGCTTCAGGCGCTCGCCGCGCCCGCCGGCCGGGCCGCCGTGCTCGACGAAGGCGACTTCCTCGAAGAACCGCCGCAGCACCTCGATGCCGTAGCCGCGCTGGCTGCGCTCGCCCCACGGCTCGACGAACGTGGCGTTGTAGTGGTGATTCGGCGTGTACTTGACCTCGCCCGGCGAACGATCTTCGACCGTCACCTCGACGCCGCGCTTGCGCTGGTGGGCGTTCCAGGTGCCGTTGTCGAAGCGGAACTGTACCTCCTGTTCGACGTAGCCGGGGAAGTTGTCGGGCGTCACCCAGCTCGTATGGACGTCGAACGCCGCCTCGCGCCCGTCGGCGTGAACGTAGACCATCTGCAACTGCACCGAGTCCCACGTCGGGCCATCGGCGGGGCCGACGAGCCCGCGCTGTCCGGTGGCACCGACGCGCGCCAGCCGCCAGGGCAGGGGGGCGCTGCCGAAGGTGAAGTCGATCAGCTTCACGTAGTGGACCGCGACGTAAGTACCGGGGTTGCGCCCCGTGATCCACTCCGAGAATTGTTGGCCGCTGATCTGCTTGGGCTCGAGCAGCGAGCAGTAGCCGTTGTTGACGTGCTTCAGCACGCCATCGACGACGTGCGTGCGCAGCTTCTTGTGGTCGGGGTCGGCCAGCTTGTGATAGACGACCTTCGCCAGCACGCCTTGCCGCACCGCCAGGGCAACCAGTTCCTCCACTTCCTGGAGCCGGAGTACCGACGGCTTCTCGATCAGGACGTGCTTGCCCGCGGCGAGCGCCTTGCGGGCCGTGTCGAAGTGCCGGTCGTCGGGCGTGGCGACGCATACCGCATCGACGCCGCGGGCGAGGAGTTGTTCGATGGCGTCGGGGCCGGCGCAGTTAGCGAAGGGAGCGATCCGGTCGCCCGCGCTCCGAAGGTAGCGCTCGCCGCGCACGCCGGTGCGGCTCGCGACGGCGGTCAGCTCGACCTCGACCACGCCGAAGTCGCGCCGATAGAGCCCGCCGGCGTGCAGCTGCTCGAACGCGGGCCGGTAGGTGTCGTCGAAGATCATGCCGAGGCCGACCATGCCGGCCCGGAGGCGTTGGTGGCTCGGGTTCGCTGGAGAAGTCATCGCGGCATCATAGCCCAGGGGAAACGAGAACGGAAGGGGCTTGCGACCTGGGCGCGCACGAAGACCTTGCCGGCCGGGCGCGACAAAGCGGCCCTCCCGAGAATGCCGCCCTCAGCGAAAGTGCGAGCTATAGTTGAGCGCCGGCCGAGTTTGCCCCTCCGGTTGGCCTTGTTACCTGGCGCGAGAGCACCCGATGAGCGTTTCCCCGCGAGAGCCCGCCGGCCCCCCCGTGCTCAGCGTTGTCGTGCCGTTTCTCAACGAGGAGGCGGTGCTGGAGGCAACCTATGCATGCCTCAAGGAGCACCTCGAAGCGCTCGGTGAGACGTACGAGATCCTCTTCGTCGATGACGGCAGTACCGACCGCTCGCGCGCCATCCTCGCCGCCAGGGCCCTGACCGACCCGACGGTGCGCATCGTGGCCCTGTCGCGCAACTTCGGGCACGAGATGGCGACCACGGCGGGGCTGCACCACGCGCGCGGCCAGGCCGCCGTCGTCATGGACGCCGACCTGCAAGACCCCCCGGAGGTCATCGCCCAGTTCCTCGCCAAGTGGCGCGAGGGCAATCAGGTGGTCTACGGCGTCCGCGAGCGCCGGCAGGGCGAGACGTTTCTCAAAAAGCTGACCTCCTTTCTCTTTTATCGCCTCATGGGCCGCATCGCCGACGTGCCGATCCCGCCCGACACCGGCGACTTCCGCCTGATGGATCGGCGCGTGCTCGACGTCTACGCGCAGCTGGAGGAAGACCCGCGCTTCTTCCGCGGCCTCATCACCTGGGTAGGCTTCCGCCAGGTCGGCGTGCCGTTCGTCCGCCGCGAGCGCGCGGCGGGGCAGACCAAGTACCGCTACGGCCGGCTCCTCAAGCTCGCCTTCGACACGATCACCGCCTTCTCCACCCTGCCCTCGCAGTGCATCACCCTCACCGCAGGGGGCTGTGCCGTTGCAAGCGCCGGGCTCGCCGCCGCCGTCGCCGGCTTGTGGGCGGTGGGCGCCCTCCAGGTCGCGGGCTGGGCGTGGGCGTCGCTGGGCTTCCTCGCGCTCTTCAACATGCAGTTCCTTTCGCTGGCCTTCCTGGGCGAGTACGTGGTCCGCACCCACCGCCACGTCCAGCGCCGCCCGCTCTACGTCGTCGATACCGTGATCGAGGGCAAGGCCCCCGCGCGGCGCATCGAAACGGTGGGGGAGGGGGCCCGCTGGGCCGCAGAGGTGTATCGTCCCTCGGCCGCGGTGCTGGTGGGCTGACGGCCATTCCCGTTCCACGAGGTGGTGCGCTCGATGTCCTCCGCCACGCTGCCCGTCGCTCCCGCGCAACAAGGCGCCCCTCCGCTTGTCCGGCGCTGGCATCATCTGGGCGTCGCCGACCTGGTGTTCCTCTTGACCGCAGTCGTGGTCTTGCAGGGCGCTCGGCACACGATGCTGGACGACCCGGGCCTCGGCTGGCACCTCCGCAACATCGACGCCATGCGCGCCGAACGCGGTTGGCTGACGGCGGACCCCTTCACCGAGCCCGGCGATGCGGGCCCGCGCCCCTGGCGGACCAACCAGTGGCTCGGCGAGGTCTCGCTGTGGTTGGGGGAGCGCTGGGGCGGGCTCGAGGGCATCGCCGTCGTGTGCGCGCTGGTCATCGCCCTGATAGTGCGCTCCCTCTACCGGATGCTCCTCGACGACGGCCTGCCCTGGCCCCTTGCCGCGCTGTGGACCGCCCTTGCCGCCCTGGGCACCTCCTGTTCGTGGTCGGCCCGGCCCAACCTCTTCACCGTGTTCTTCGTGCTGCTGACCGCTCGCGCCTGCGAGCAGTTCCATCAGGGGCGCCTCTCGCGCCGGGCCACCCTCTGGCTCTGTCCTCTCTTCGCCGTCTGGGCCAACGTCCACGGCGGGTTCGTCGCGGGCCTCCTCATCCTCGCCGCCACGCTGCTCATCGAAACGGCCATCGCGCTGCTGGCGCGCAGCACGGAGGCGCGCGGGCGCGCGCAACACCTGGCCCTCCTCCTGGGCGGTGCCTTCCTGGCGACGTTCCTCAACCCTTACGGGCCCTCGTTGTACGGTTGGGTCTTCCAGTTGCTGGGCGACCCCTTCTTCATGGAGCTGCATCAGGAGTGGCGCTCGCCCGACTTCCACGGAAAGGGGGCCCTCCGCTTCGAGCTGCTCATGTTGCTCTTCCCGGCGCTCCTGGCCGTGAGCGGGCGTCGCCCCAACCTCGTCGAGCTGGGCCTCTCGCTCCTCTGGTTGCACTTCGCGCTCACCGGCTTCCGCTACGTCGCCCTCTGGGTGGTGATCGCGACCCCGCTGCTGGCCCGTTCGAGCGCGGCCATCCCCTGGCTGCGCGAGCAGGCCGAGCGCTGGAAGCTATCCGAGGGCGAGGGCCTGTTCGCGCCGCGCCCGGGCCCTTTGCCCTGGGCGTGGACTGGTGCCTTCGCGCTGGCCTTGCTCGGCTGGGCCTACGGCGCGCAAGGGCAGTTCGCGCAGCACAAGCAAGAGATCATCGCGGCCCCCGCGCTGGATCGCTTCCTCGAAGTACACAGCGAGTGGCGCCAGGCGCACGGCCAGCGGCCCGTTGTGTTCCACTCCTACGACTGGGGTGGCTATCTGACGTGGCACGGCTGGCCCGAGGTGCGCAACTGGATCGACGATCGCAACGAGGTCCAGGGCAAGGAGCGCATCGAACAGTATTTCGCCATCCTCAAGACCGATCCGGGCTGGGAAGAGGCGCTCGACCGGGCCGGCGTCGATCTGATCTGCATCGAGTCCGGCGCCGCGCTGACGTATCGCCTCACCGAGAGCAAGCGCTGGAAAGAGCGCTATCGCGACACCTTCGCGGTCATCTTCGAGCGGCGCGTTCCGAGCGGGCGCTGAAATGTAGGCCGGGGCCCCGTCGCGGTGCTCCGCCGCGGAGCGGCGGACTACATTGCCTCACATCGTCAATTAAACATAAGATACATTATCGGACGTTGCCCATCCGGGCCCGAAAAGGCGCCCACCCGCCAACGTCCGATAATGCCCGTTATGTTTAATTGACGACATCGGTTTCTGGCCCAGGCCGGGCAACGACTTGCGGCGTCGCCGCGGCGAATGTCCGCACGGCGAGATAGGCCAGCAGCCCGCAAGGCCCGGCCAGGAGCGTCAGCAGCAGTGGAGGCGCCATCACCCAGGCGCTCGTCTCCCGCTGGCGGGCGTCCAGGTACTCCCAGCGGCCAACGAACAGGTCGAACGCCAGGTAGTGAATCCACCCCACGAGGGCGACCTCCGGTTTCCCGAGGGCGCCTGCAACGCCCTCGAGGGTCGGACTGACAAGCAGTGGGAGGAATGCCGGCAACTGCGGCACGATCAGGACGGCGTAGGCGATCAGCCAGGGCGCCACGGCGAGGGGCGAGCGCATCAGGCGCTCCGTCGCGCGCCACCGCGGCAGCCCGATCATCAGGAGCCAGAACGGCAGGACGGCGAGGTTGACGATCTGGAAGAGCGCCTCGTCCACGGTCCCCGCTCCCCTGCCTCAGCGCGGCATCGCGTGCCCCGTGTCGCCCGGATGGCCATTCGCGCCGGGAGCGATCCCGGCGACGGTGTACTCGCCCATCTTGCGGAACTTCTGGTAGCGCTGTTCGACGAGCTCGGCCACGGGCACGTTGCGGAGCTCCTTGAGATAGCGGAGCAGATAGGTCTTGAGCGTGTTGGCCATCTCGCGGTGGTCGCGGTGGGCCCCGCCGAGGGGCTCGGGGATTACGTCATCGACGATGCCGAAGCGCGCGAGGTGGTGGGAGGTCAGCTTGAGCGCCTCGGCGGCGAGGGGCCGCGTGATCTCGTTGGCCTCCTTCCAAAGGATGCCGGCGCAGCCCTCGGGGCTGATGACGGAGTAGTAGGCGTGTTCGAGAATGCTCACGCGGTTGCCGATGCCGATGCCCAGGGCCCCGCCCGAGCCCCCCTCCCCGATCACCACGCAAACGATGGGCGTCCGCAGGCGCGACATCTCGAGCAAGTTGGTCGCGATGAGCTGCGCCTGGCCGCGCTCCTCGGCGCCGATCCCGGGGAAGGCGCCGGGGGTGTCGATGAGGCAGACCACGGGCAGATGAAACTTGGCGGCCAGGCGCATGTTCCGCAGCGCCTTCCGGTAGCCTTCGGGGTGGGCGCAGCCGTAGAAGCAAGCCTGCTTCTCGTGGATCGTACGGCCCTTTTCCTGGGCGATCAACAGGACACGGAAATCGCCCAGGCGGGCGAACCCGCAGCGGATGGCGCGGTCGTCGCCGATGGCGCGGTCGCCGTGCAACTCGACGAAGTCCTCGAAGATCAAGTCGAGGTAGTCTACCGCGTGGGGCCGCTCGGGGTGGCGGGCGACGAGGATCGTCTGCCAGGCGGTCAGGTTGCTGTAGATCTTGCGCGTCAGACTGACCAGTTCGCGCCGGATGCGGCGGACTTCCTCCCCGCTGTCGCCCCCCCCGCCGGCCCGCGCTTCGACCTGGGCCAGGGCGTCCTCGAGCTGGAAGATCTCCTTCTCGAACGGCAAACGGTGTTGCGGAGCCATCGGCCATTCCCCCCAGCCGTCGCGCCGGCCCCCGAGCCCGGCTTCCATCTGGCAATTCTAGCGATCTGGCCCGAAAGATCCAGCGAAGCTGAGGGGGTCAGTTCCCTGGCGCGGGCTTCGTCTCGATGTTGCTGTAGACCTTGATGGTGCGCAACTTCATCAGCACCTCGTGGAAGTCGCGCGGCCGGTCCTCGCGCTTCTTGGCGAGCATCCGCAGCACCAGGTCGGAGAACTCGTCGGTGAGCTCGGCGTTGAGCACCTTCGGCGAGACTGGCTTCTCGGTGATGTGCTTGGCGAGCAAGTCGTTGGACGAATTGCCGCGGAAAGGAGGCCGGCCCGTGGTCAGCTCGAACAGCGTGGCGCCGAAACTGTAGACGTCGGCCCGCCCGTCGAGGGGGGCGCCGCGGATCTGCTCGGGCGACATGTAACTGCGCGTGCCCATCGCCTGGGCCTTGCGGCGAAACAGCTTGCTGAAGAAGGTCGGCTTCTCGACGCGCGTGGCCAGCGCGAAGTCGATGACGCGCAGCTCGCCGGCGCTGGAGACGAGCATGTTGTCCGGCTTCACGTCGCGGTGGACCCACCCCTGGGCGTTCATGAAGGCGAAGGCGGTCGCGGCCTGTTTGAAGATGTTGTGCGACTGCTCCTTGAGGAAGTCCAACTGCTTGCGCATCAGGCGCTGCTTGAGGCTCCCGCCGGGGAAGAAGTCCATCACGAAATAGGGGGCCGGCATCTCCTTGTTGACCGTGACGATGCGGATGATGTTCGGGTGCGCCATCTTCTGCCCGACCATCGCCTCGTGGAACAGCAAGTGCCGGTGGCTCGAAGACTTCGCCATCTCGGGCAGCAGCAGCTTCATCGCGAAGTGCCGGCCGCTGTTGACCTCCACCACTTCCCAGACCTGGCTCGACTGGCCCGTCATCATCAGGTTCTTCAGGCTGTAGCCGCCGATGATCTCTTCGGCCACGTTACGGTCCCCCTTCTCTTCCGGGTGGTGAATGGCCCGCGCGAGCGGTCGGTCCCCGTTGCTCGCTTACTACCAGTACTCCTCGTAATGAATGTTCCCCTTGATCTTCTGGGCCGGCTGATCGACCTGGAAGCCGCGCTGCGTCAGCAACTCGATGACGCCCGGCGGTTGGGGGTAGTCGATCTTTCCGCTCTGGCGGTCCTTCTCGGGGACGCCGATCATCTTGGGGTTGCCGCACAGGAAGACGTGCGTCCTCGCAGGGTCGAGCCGCTGCCCGAGCTGGCGCTCGAGCTCGCCGCTGGTGAGGAGGTCCTGTACGTAGACCTTGTGGTCGAGGCTCTCCTTCTCCCGCGTCGTGAGGCTGAGGTACTTGTAGTTCGGAAAGCGCCGCATCAACTGGTCGTGGATGGGCAGGTAGCCCAGGTCCCGCCGGTAGCGCACGCAGCAGGCCGAGAGGATGCGCCCGGGGTGGTTGCGGCGCAGCAGCTCCCAGAGCATGTAGTTGTGCGGCGCCTCTCCGGTCCCCGTGGCCAGGAAGAGGACGGTGTCGTCGGGCTTCACCACGTCGAGCGTGTAGTTGCCGGTGATCTTCTCGCCGAGAAAGAGGCGGTCCCCCTCGCGCAGCAGGAAAAGCCGCGGCGTAAGGACGGGGGCCTGCGGCGTGCCGGAGTTGCGCACCAGCACGATGTAGAACTCCACCCAGTCGGTCTGGGGAATGTCGAGCAATTCGCCTCGCTCGTCCAGGACCGAGCAACTGATGGAGTAGGAGCGCCGCGCCAGGCGCGTCTCGTCGGGGGGGGGCGCCTCCTCCTGGCAGCCGGGAAAGCGTGGCTCCCAGAAGCCCATGCCGAGGAGCGTGTACTGCCCTGCCTTGTGAACGGGGCGCGCGAAGTCGGGGCGGATGCGCATGACCAGCAGGTCGCTGTGGGACTTGACCAGGCGCGCCACGGTCGCGTTGTACTTCTGCTTGCGGAGGTCCGCAATCTCTTCGGGGCTCATGGTTGCTCTCGTCCGCCCACTTCAATAACGCAAGGGCCCGCCTTGGAGAGCGAAGCGCGCGCCGCTCTCGCCTGCGGGGATTATACCGGAACGCCGAAGAGGTGGCGCGGTCCCCTCGCTCCCGAGGCGCT
>JBBSEZ010000456.1:0-7956 GCA_038239195.1 Gemmatales bacterium | reverse complement strand
GACCGCCAGGAAAAGGCCTCCCTGTAGGACGGCTCTCCTGAGCCGTACGGACGGCTCAGGGGAGCCGTCCTACAGCAAACCAAGTATTGCCGCTCGCCTTTGATCGAGAGGTTGCCGATGGCCCGCAGTGAAGCCACCACGGTCGAGGACTACCTGAAAGAACTGCCCGAAGAGCGCCGCGCCGTCGTCTCCGCGGTCCGCGCCGTCGTCCTGGAAAACCTCCCCGAGGGTTATCGCGAAGTGATGAACTGGGGCATGATCGGCTACGAGATACCGCTCAAGCGCTACCCCACCACCTACAACGGCCAACCGCTCGCCTGTGCCGCCCTGGCCGCGCAGAAGAACCACTTCGCCCTCTACCTCACCTGCGTCTACGCGGACGAGACGCAGCAGGCCTGGCTCCGCGAGGCGTTTCGCAAGGCCGGCAAGAAGCTCGACATGGGCAAGTCGTGCGTCCGCTTCCGCAAGCTGGAAGACCTGCCCCTGGAAGTGATTGGCCAGGCCATCGCGCAGGCGTCGCCGGAGGAACTCATCGCTCGCTACGAGGCGAGCCGGCGACGCTGATTCGACCTCCTGGCTCGAAGGACTTCATCATGAAAACAGCTCTCGTTTATCGCCTTCCCCTCGGCGTGCTCCTGCTCGCCGCCCTCGTCTCCCCGCTTTCCGCGCTGTCCGAGGCGCCGCCCGCGCGCGAGAAGACGGTCGCCGTCGTGCTGCAACCGTTCGTGGACAGTCACTCGCTGGCGGGGGCGGTCACCCTCGTAGCCGACAAGGACAAGGTGCTGAGCCTCGAAGCGGTCGGGTTTGCCGACGTCGCCGCGAAGAAGCCGATGCCGACCGACGCGCTCTTCTGGATCGCCTCGCAGTCGAAGCCGATCACCGCCGCCGCGCTGATGATCCTCGTGGACGAAGGCAAGGTGAAGCTCGACGACCCCGTCCACAAATACCTGCCCGAGCTCAACGACCTGTGGCTGGCGGTGGAGAAGGACAGGGACCACGTCCTCCTCAAGAAGCCGAAACGCGCCCCCACCGTCCGCCACGTCCTCAGTCACACCAGCGGGATGCCGTTCCGCTCGGCGATGGAACAGCCGACGCTCGACCGCCTGACGCTGCAAGACGCGGTGCGGAGCTACGCCATGACCCCGCTCGAGTTCGAGCCGGGCACTCGCTACGCTTACTCCAACGCGGGCATCAACACGGCGGGGCGCATCATCGAGGTCGTGAGTGGGATGCCCTACGAGACGTTCCTCGACAAGCGCCTCTTCGGCCCGCTCGGCATGAAGGACACGACCTTCTGGCCGAGCAAGGACCAGCTCCCGCGGGTGGCGAAGTCGTACCGACCGAACGCGGCGCGGAACGACCTCGAAGAGATAAAGATCTCGCAGCTCCAGTATCCGCTGAGCGACCGCAAGCGCCAGCCGATGCCCGCGGGCGGACTGTTCTCGACGGCGAGCGACGTGGGGCGCTTCTGCCAGATGGTCCTCAACGGCGGCACCTTCCAGGGCAAGCGCTACCTCTCGGAGGCGGCGGTGAGGCAGATGACGAGCAAGCAGACGGGCGCCCTCGCGGTGGGCTACGGCCTGGGCTGGGCGACGGGTGGCGATAGTTTCGGCCACGGCGGCGCTTACGCCACGAACATGACGATCGATGCCAGGCGCGGGCTGATCGCGGTGTTCATGGTGCAGCACGCCGGCTTCCCCGGCGACGGCGGCAAGAGCCAGGGGGCGTTCCAGAAGGCGGCGAGGGAGCGCTTCGGGGGGGCGAAAAAGTAGGCCCCACGAACCAGGTGGAGGCAGGCGCATGTCGGACACCGTGGTGAAGTTGGTTCCCGCCGACCCGAGGCACGTCCCGCCCCCACCGACGCACCGGCCGGCGCTGGACTTGCTGGTTCAGTTCGCCTTGGAGTGCGAGGATCCGAACGTCCGCACGTACCACACGTTGCAGTACGTGGACGCTGGCGAGTATGAAGAGGGAGCGTCCTGCCCCCGGTGCGGGCACCACCTCACCTTCGATTGGGCGCCTGAGCACGAGGCGGAGATGGATTGGTATCGAGAGATCGTCCACGAGACGGAGGAGCGGGTCGAGGGCGTTCGCACGATCATGCCTTGTTGCGGGGCCGAGGTGCTCTTCGAGGAGGTGCGGTTTGACAGCAGCGGTTTTGCGAAGTTCGAGCTCGTGATATCCAACCCCGCTGTCCCTTATCCCCTGCCTGCCGAGGCCATGCGACAACTGGAGCTCGTGCTGGGGTGTCCCCTGCTGCAAGTGTGGGCGAAGTACTGAGGTTTCGCGCTGTTGCGTGGTAGGATGCCTCTTGCGGTGCCCCAACCCGGCGAGGCCTTCATCCCCGAGGTATCCATGAGCCATTTCCCGCAGGACCGACGCATCGACTACGTCGAATTCACGGTGCCCGACGTCGAGGCTGCCAAGGCGTTCTACCAGCGCGTGTTCGGCTGGCAATTCACCGACTACGGGCCCGAGTACACCAGCTTTTTCGACGGCCGGCTCTCGGGCGGCTTCCAGCAGGGCCCGGCGAAGGGCCCCGGGGGCGCCCTGGTCGTCCTCTACGCCCGCGACCTGGAGGCGATCGAGGCGTCCGTGGTCGCCGCCGGCGGGCGCGTCGTGAGGCCGACGTTCGATTTCCCCGGCGGCCGGCGCTTCCATTTCGTGGATCCGTGCGGGCAGGAGCTCGCCACCTGGTCCGACCAACCGCCCGCGAAGTAAGAGGGCCGTGAGGCCGGATCGCAAGGGCAATCATCCCGGAGGAAACGCCATGAGGATGGCTTCGTCGTTCCTGGTCGTTCTGCTCCTGGGCGCCGCGCCTCCCGACGGGGCACAGCCTGCGGCCCTGAAGTTCGAGGAGGTCGTTCTGGTCGAAGGGAGTGCGCCCAACCTCTCGTTGCTGTACGTGGTGCTGACGGTGCCGAGGGCGAACGGCAGGAAGCTGGACGAGCTGGTGGTGAAGTCCGCCCAGGCCGCCCTGCGCGAGGCCGCCGCGCACAAGTTCAAGGGGGCCATCAGGGCCGGCGAGCTACCCACCCACGAAGGCAACGTGGTGTTCCTCGTCCGCGAGGTGCGCGGCGACCGATGGGGGGCCGTGACGGGCTTCGGCGTGGAGCAACTTCGGGAGATCGTGAAGGCCAGCCCCGAACGGGGGCGGCAGCTCGTCGGGGCGCACAGTTGGAGCTTGGGGAAGTTGCCCGGGAAAAAGTGAGCCGCCGTGAGGTGCTGTCGCGAGAGCAAGCCGACCACAGGGAGGTAGCAATGGGCTCGAAGTCATCCATGCGATTTCGACGACCTCATTTCTCTGCAATCTTACCGCTCCTCGGTGTCGCCCTTGCCCTGGGTTTCCCAGCCGCGGGCCAGGAGAAGAAGCCTTCCGACAGCGCCGGTGAGCTCGTCTTTTCCGTCCTCACCTGGAAAGGCGAATACTTCTCGAAAGACGTGCCCGGCGGCGTCGAGACCACGCCCCGGCTCGGGGCCATCTACACCATCTCCGCCGATGGCCGCGGCCTCAAACAGATCGTCCCTCCAGGCAACGGCGTGGACTTTCCTCGCTACGCGCCGGATGGCCGCTGGGCCTATTTCCAGTCCAAAACGACAGGGCAGGTGCAAATCTACCGCTGCAAGCCCGACGGCAGCGGCGTGACCCGGCTGACGGGGGACAAGCTGGGCAAGAAGTGGAAGGACGCCTTCGGCTTCGCCTTGTCGCGCGACGGGCGCAAGATGGTGTACACGGTCCACGACGGCAGCAGTGGCCGGGTGGTCCTGGCCAACGCCGACGGCTCCGAACCGCGCTTCGTGGCGCCTGGGCTGGGCTATCTGTACATGGCGGCCCTGAGCCCGAACGGCGACCGCGTGGCGTACTCCGGCCCTGGCACCGGCTACCGGCTCGGGTTGGTGAAGTTGCCCGACGGCAAGCCCCTGAACCTGACGCCCGACCATCCTGAGTCCTTCGTCCCTCAGTTCGCGCCGGATGGCCGCACGATCGTCTTCTTCCGGCGCGACGGCGACGTCTACACCGTTGGCGCGGACGGGAAGGACCTGCGCCGGCTCACCAAAGGCAACGGCCACGTCGAGTTCAGGCTCTCCGCCAAGGACCGGCACGGTTCGAGCGATGGCCCCGACGTTTCTCCGGACGGCAAGCGCATCGCCTATCTCGCGGTCAAGGGCGGGGTGGCCAACACGTGGGCGATGAACCTGGACGGCAGCCGGCAGCGGCAGATCACGTTTCGCAAGTCCAACTGTGGCCGCGTTCGCTGGGCCCCGGACGGCAAGCGCCTGGCCTTTGTCTCCTTCGAAGGCCCCTTTCCACAGTTGTTCGTGGTGAGCGCGGAAGGCGGCGAGGCGCGCCAGCTCACGAAGGTCAAGGGGGCGGTGTACTTCCTCGACTGGAAGCCATGAGTTCCTCGAGTTGTGACGTTGACCATCACCGGCCATCAAAGGTCGATCTGGCTTCTGATGGCGCCGGTTGCTCTTGACGAGCAGGCGGGCATTGCGGATAGAGGGAGAAAACCCTGGGAAAGCCCCATGCCTCCGCTCGCCTCCCCTCGCCCCCGCCGCTTCTTCTGCTGGCGCATGCTGGCCCGCGCCGGGCTCTGCCTGACGATGGCCTATGCCGCCGTCGTGGCGGCGCTGCTGGCGTGGGAGGACCGGCTGGTCTTCCACCCGGTCCCGGCCTCGCAGCGCTGGGCCGATCCCCCGCCCTCCCGCGCGGCACACGACGTTGTGCCTTTCTCTCAGGGCGAAAAGCTGTACGCGGCGGCCAACGAGCCCAAGAGGTTTTTGGCGGTGAAAGGTGCCCGCCACGGCAATTGCGTCACGGGCTCGTTCTTCGCTGCGCTGCGGCGGTTCTTGCGGATCAAAGGTCGAACAGCGAATAACCTATCTCATTCCCGAAGGCCCAAGGCCCACTTCGCCGCAGCGCGCCCTCTGCCACCGACCGCAGAGCGACTGGGTGGGACCGCCCGCGCGAAATCGCCTCGGTCGTCTGGCACGCTTCGTGCGTGAATTGTTCTTGCGCTCCAAGACGTGCATCTGCACAAGTCTTTTCCTAAATGTTGGTTGCGCTCCGGATTGAGTGGGCAAGGGCGGCAACTTTTTCTGTGCATGGGAAGAAAGGTTCGGCAACAATTACATTCGGTGGCATACTGGCATTGTGTTCAGTACCATCAATCTGTAAATTTGTCTATTGCTCGGGCTTCCCAGAAAAGAACAGGAGAGTTACGATGGCCAAGGTGCGTTGCGAGATCATCGACGACATCCCCGAAGAGGGGGCCCCCAGCAAGACGGTGGCCATCCAGAGCGCGCAGGGCCGCCGGGAGTTCGTCCAGGTGCCGGCCCCCTTCTTGAATGGTCCTGTGGGGGCCGGCGAAGAGCGCTACCTGTCGGTGAGTGTCGTGAGGGTGGATTCGGGCCGTCAGGTCGTCCTGGTTGAGCTCCCCTACGAGGCAGACTCAGGTGCTCGGAGGATGTGGGTGCCTCTGGCCAGCCTTTCGCCCCAAGAGGAAGTCACAACATGATTCTGTGCGACCGGGAGATCCAGGAGGCACTGGACCAACAGCGGATCGTGGTGCTCCCTCCGCCCGCTGCGGACCACTTCGCCTCCACGTCCCTCGACCTCCGGCTGGGTGCTCGCCTCGACCTCTGGAAGCCCCCCGGGGCCCAGAAAGCGCTGGGCCTGACGCCCAAGTTTTGCCCGGCAGACGAAGAATTCATCTACAAGCGGATTGAAAAACAGTGGACGGAGCCGTGGGACCTCAACTCGAAGGCTTACGACCTTCCTTGTCAGGGGTTCGTCCTCGGCTACACGGCCGAGTCTATCTACCTGCCCCACCGCTCCCGACTCTGCGCACGCGTCGAGGGCAAAAGCAGCCTTGCTCGCCTTGGGCTTGGTGTCCACGTGACGGCGCCCACGATCCACGCCGGCTTCGGTTTCAACGAGGAAGAGCCGGAGAAGTCCGGCGCGCCGCTGCGTCTGGAGATCTGGAACGTCGGACCGTTGCCGATCGAACTCCGGGCCGGCATGCGCATCTGCCAGGTCATCCTCGAAGAGGTTCGCGAGATGCCAACCACGGGCTACGGAGGCCAGTTCAACCGCCAGGGCCCCGCAGGTTTGTGACGTTGTGACTTCACTTCTTCTTGAAGTCCGCCGCGAACGCCTTCGCGTTCAGCCCCTCCCCCGTCGCGTGCCGCGTCAACTCGTTCCACGTCAGCGTCTTGCCCGGCCCGAAGACCTTCTTCTTCATGAAGTCGCCCACCCCCTTGTTGCCGACGTAGATGACCGCATTGGGGTCGCTGCCCTTGTACAGCTCGCGCACGATGGCGTGATGCACCTGCGAGGCAAACAGCTCGCCCATCATGTAGTTGTGGTAATAGACCGGCGCCACCACGACGTGGATCTTGCTGGCGTAGTCCGGCGCGTTGCGCCCCGGCGGGCGCTTCAGCTTCTGATAGCGCTCCACCAGGTCCCACCACAACTTGTTCAGGTCCTGGTCGGGGTTTTCGTACATCGCCTTCTCGAAGCGCAGCATCACCTGGCACCAGCGCGAGAAGATCAGCAGCCGGTAGCGCAGCGACAGCCCCGCCGCCTCGTCGTAGGCCTTCACGCTGGCGACCGGAACGCCCATCTTGTTCAAAAACGTCCCGCGGTTGCTCAGGCGCTCGAACATCATCGCCACCCCCTCGGTGGTCAAGATGTGCGCCTCGGTCCGCAGGGCATACGGCAGCTTCTCGGGAATGTTGTCGTTGAGAGAGCTGTAAACGGCATGACCGAGCTCGTGCAGCATCGTCGATGCCCAGTAGTGGTTGAGGTCGATGTTCGCCAGCACCCGCACGTCGCCCTCGCGATTTAGGTCCGTGCAAAAGGCATGCTGGCTCTTGCCCTTGCGCGGCTTGAGGTCGCTCCGCGCCAGCACGCGATCCACCGGCAGGCCGATCCCCGCGTAAAACTGCCGGCACATCTTCTCGATGTCGGCCTTGGCGAACGGCGCATCGACGTCGGTCTCGAAGACCTTCGGCGTGTCCTGGAAGAACGGGTCGTGGTAGTGCCACGGCATCAGCTCGTCGGCCCGAAGCCGATAGCGCCGCGCCAGCCGGTTGTCGACGTCGGCCTTGGCCGCCTCGAACGGGGCCCGCGTCAACTTGTCCAGTTCGTCGAACAGCGCCAGAAGCTCCGCGCCGTCCTGCTCGTTGAGGTGGAGCTGTAGCTCGTGGAAGTTCTTGAAGCCGAGCTTGACCGCCGCCTCGTTCCGCAGCTTCACCAGCTCCTTGAGGTCGGCCTCCACCTGAGAGCCGACGAACTTGCTCGCCTCCCACACCGCCTGGAGGCGCTTCGAGTCGGAGCTCTTGCGCAGGACGTTGCGGACCTGGTTGTCGGTCATCTCGTCCTTGCCGACCTTGGCGCGGAAGGTGTTGAATTTCTCCTCCACCGCGTTGGCCTTCTCGACCATCTTCTTGAGCAGTTTGCTCTCGACCTGCTTTTCGAGATATTGCAGGTAGAGCACGTCGATGGTGCGCCGCACGGTCGCGTCATCGACGTCGGCGCGCTTCTCCTTGAGCGCCTTCAGCTCCGCGAATGCTTTCTTGTCGCCGAGGGCCTCGTCGAGCCGGTTCTGGGCGGCGATCTTCTTGGCGAAGTCGGCCTTCTTGCCGGTGGTGTTGGCCGCCCACCACGCTTCGGCGTTGAGCACCTCGAGCGGCTTGATGCGCCTGTCGTGGCCCTTGACGAACGCCCTGGCGCGGTCGGTGGCGTCGGCGCTGGCGATCGTGGTATTGGCGAGCACGAGCCAGACGCCCGGCAGCAGGAGAAGCGGGAAGTAAGCGCGCAGGTTCGACATGGTGTTCCTCGGTGGAGCGCGGGGGCGACCTTTGGTGCGATTCTCGCAGGTCGCGCGACATTCTTCAACGGGAGCGGGGGGGGCGGGGTCCGCCTCGGGGGGGGCCCGCGGGGGTTGGGGG
>JBBSEZ010000455.1:0-7979 GCA_038239195.1 Gemmatales bacterium | reverse complement strand
GAAGCCGACGAAGCGCACCTACGAGATGTTCTGCTTCTTCTTCGCCGGCTGGGCGACCGAGCAAGAACTCCTGGCTCATATCGGCAAGCTCCACCAGAAGGCCGACTCCAGCTAGCAACAATCGAGCCGAACACTATTGGGACGTACCTCTTTTCCTCGGGCGCGAAACAAAGGGGACGCAGCTCTTTTCCGGAGTGGTAAAGAGCTGCGTCCCCTTTTCGTGCGCCGTCCGTTCGGCGCTTGCGTTCTGCTGGCCCTCGACTAGGATAGTCAGATCGTGCGAGGGGGAAGAAACGCGGTCGCCACGAGTCGGCATCGGGAGCCACCTTCATGCCCATCATCTTCGAGTGCCCCAACTGCAACGCCAAGATGCGCGCGCCCGACGGCTCCGCCGGGAAGCAGGCGCGCTGCCCGACCTGTAGCCAGCTCGTCACCATCGGGGCCGCTTCCGCGCCGCCGCCCCCCCCTCCGGCCCCCACGCCCGAGGAGGATGAGCCGCGCCGCGGGGTGCGCGAGCGCCCTGAGGCCCCCGCGAGCCGCCGCCGCGACGAGGATGTGGACGAGCCGCGCGAGCGCGGCGGGCGCGAGCGCGGCTCGCGAGACGAGGACGAGGACGACCGTCCCAGCCGCCGGCGCGACGAGGACGAGGACGACCGCCCGAGGCGCCGGCGCGACGAGGACGAAGACGGGGGCCGGTCGGTCCGCCGCCGTAAGCCCCAGGAGGAGCCGGGCTTCTCGATCGCCTCCCTCGTCCTGGGCTGCGTGGCGTTCATACCGTGCGTGTGCGGTGTGTACGGCATACCGGTGACCGCCATCTGCGCCATCATGGCGATCGTCTTCGGCATCATCGGGCAAAAGAAGGGCGGTAAAGGCATGGCGCTGGCCGGCATCATCTGTGGGGCAATTGCCCTGGCGCTGGACGCCTTGATCGTGCTCTTCGTCTTGATCCTCGGGGCCACGATGTTAACGTTTGGGGGGCGTTGACCGGGCCTCGTTCAACCGCCCCGCAAGGCCCGCGGTGGGAGTTGACGTGCGTGCCCGTCGCGCTTTTTGCGGATCGTGCGGGGCCGGCTCGTCGGGAACGCCAGAAACGGCATTCGAGGATCGCCTTCGTGGGGCGGCACCACGCGCCCGGGGGCTGGGGATCGGAGCGACCCACGAGGCGGCGGTCAAGGCAGGTCTGGCGAAGTTGCGAGCCATCCATTCCAGCCCTCCTTTACCACCCGCCTTGTGGAGGCGGACAACGACGTCAAGTTCGGCCTCAAGGAAAACTCGAATGAAAATTCGCCTGATCCGCACCGCCGGCGTCTTGTTCTTGCCGGTCTTTCTCCTGCTCTCGACGAGTCAGTTGGCTTTGGGCCAGCCGCAGGGGGGCGGCTCGGATGATGCGGCCGGTTGCGCCGGTTGTGGGACCTGCTGCGGTGGTTGGGTGCTGATGATGGCGGTGCCGTTCCTTCTCGGTCTGGCCGCGATGGGCGCGATGATCGGCGGGATGTGGAAGTCGTTCGAGAAAGTGGGCGAGCCAGGCTGGGCCGCTATCGTTCCCGTCTACAACTACATGATCTTGGCGAAAATCGCCGGGCGCGGCGAAAACTATGGCCTGCTGTGCTTGATTCCCTGCGCGGCCCCGTGTTCATGATCATCATCCTCCTCGACTTCTGCAAGAAGTTCGACGTCGGCGGCGGGTTCGCTGTCGGCCTCATCCTCCTTCCCTACGTCTTCTGGCCCATGCTGGGCTTTGGCAGCGCTCGCTACATCGGCGGCACTGGGCGTGCCGGCCGTCGCCGCACCGCAGAAGAAGAAGAGGACGAAGGCGGCGCCGGGCGCAGCCGCCGTCGCCGCACCGCGGAAGAAGAGGACGAACGCTGAAGTCGCCCGCACATCGGTCCGACCGGCTGCGGGGGCGATGCATTCTCGATTGGAGGCGAGCAGAAAATGGCCTTCCTGCGGCAACGCTTGAAGAGCCCCCGAACCTGGCTCGTGCTGATTGCGGCGGTCCTCCTGGCGGCCGTTGCCGATTCATTCCTCGCCCCGAAAAACCAGGTAACCGGCTGGGGCTACGTCAAATGCGTGCATCTTTACCAGTGGGGCGGGCGCCCCCTGTTGAAGGGGCGCGTGCAATGTCGGTTTCGACCATCCTGTTCGGAATACTCCATCGAGGCCGTTGAAACACACGGGGCCCGTGGGGGGCTCGTGCTAACGTACAAGAGGCTTTCTTCCTGCCAACCCGACGTCCCGCGAGGCACCTTCGATCCGGTTCCTCCGCTGGAGGAATAGCCCGAGCCAACCGCGACATTGCCCTGCGGCCGGGCTCGCTGCGTCTGTGCCGGTCGCGCTTTTTGCGGATTACGTCTACCGCACGCAGGGGAAGATCCTGGGAAAGGAGGTAGGCTGCGTTGACTCGCCGGCGCTCGACGCCTACTCTTGAAGAGAGGTGATTCCGAGGAGCAACCCGAGCGTGGCCATCTCGCATCGCATACTACTGGTCCTTCTTGCCGTCCGGCTGCTGATGCCGCCGGGGATCTGTATCTGCAAGCTCTCCTGCCCCGCCACGCGCTTCGTCGCTCACGCGTTCGGGACCGAATCGCCCACTCACTCCGAGGAGGAGGAGGACGATCACCTTCCGGGTTGTCCCGCTTCCGAACTCGCGCAGGGGATGGGCCTGAAGCCGGCCGGGCCGCCCGCCCCCTCCCTCGACCTCGCCAACGTTCAACTTTTCGTGCTGCCTCCTCACGGCAGCCTCCTCGTCGCCCCGTCGGCGGTTTCCTCCGCCGCCCCCCCGTCTGGCCCCCCACCTGCCAAAGGCCCCTTCTATCTGACACTCTGCGCGCTGCTTCTCTGAGATCAACGGTCCGCTCTCGAAGGCGAACCTGGCGAGCCGCCGGGCTTGCCCCGGCGGTCCGGACGGCGGGGACAAGCCCCGCCGCTCGCTCCCGGCCTGCGGCGCCCCAAATGGCCCGGGCCGTCTCTTCGTTAGGCGAGCGGCAGGAGAAAACAGCCCGTAGGACGGCTCTCCTGAGCCGTCCTGCCGGGGAGAGGACGGCTCAGGAGAGCCGTCCTACGGGGGAGGGGGTTTCCTGCCGCTCGCCTTATCGCGTACCTCAACGATCCGATCATCCTTCCCTCGGCGGGCCGGTTGGCCCCAGGTTTGAAGGAGCCTTCGCATGGCCTCGCGTATGCGCCGCATTCTGGTCTTCGTTCTCGGGCAGGTGCCCACGGTGCTCGTCCTGGCTGCCCTGGGCGGGCTGGCCTGGTGGGGCGACAACCACGACTGGAAGATCGGGCCCCGCAAGCCGCCACCCGGCAAGAGCGCCGACGGCAAGAAGGACGACAAGGACGAGCCCCCCGGCAAGGAGAGCAAGGGCCCGCCCCCGGCGGTCGCGCCTCTCGTGCTCGCTTCCGACGAGTCGGCGGAGAAGGCGGGCCTGGAGTTTGCCCCTGCGCGCTCGGAAACGATCTCCGAGTACGTGCGGGCCAGCGCCGTCCTTGCCTTCGATCAAGGCCGTTATGCCCAATTGGCGACGCGCGCGCCCGGCGCGGCGTGGCGAGTCTACCGCCAGGTCGGCGAGCGGGTGAGCAAGGGCGAAGCGCTGCTGCTCGTGTCATCGGCGGAGTTGGGCAAGGTGAAAGCCGACCTGTTGCAATCGCTCGTGCAGGTCGAAGTGAAGAGCAAGGCGCTGGCGCGGTTCGAGTCGGCCGGCGACTCGGTCCCCGAACGGCAGATCATCGCGGCGCGGACCGAGCTGCGCGAGGCGCGCATCCGGCTGCTGGCCGACCAGCAAGCCCTCGCCAACCTCGGCGTGCCCTTCAACCCGCCCGACGTGCAGGGCCGGACCGACGAACAAATCGCCCACTCCTTGCGCCTGCTCGGGCTGCCGGAAAGCGTGATCCTCGCCGAAGCGGGGGGCCTGTGGGCCCTGCTCGACGTGCGCCGCCTGAGCCGCCTGGCCGCCGAGGTCGATCGCCTGCCGGCCAATCTGCTCCCGCTGAAAGCGCCTTTTGCGGGCCAGATCATCCGCCGCGACGTGGTCGCCGGCGAGATGGTGACGCCCGACCGGCCGCAGTTCGTCGTCGCCGACCTGAGTCGCCTCTGGCTGATGCTCGACGTGCGCCTCGAGGACGTGGGCCGGCTGAAGTTGGGCCAGGAGGTGACGTTCCACTCCGACTCGACGGGGCAAAGCGCGCGCGGCAAGCTGAGCTGGATCGCGGCCGAGGTCGATCCGAAGACGCGCACCGTACGGGCGCGGGCCGAGGTAAACAACCCGGGCGAGCGGCTGCGCCCGGCGACGTTCGGCATGGCGGCGGTGCAGGTACGCGAGACGGCCAAGGCGGTGTCGGTGCCGGACGAGGCGATCCAGTGGAACGGACAGGGCCACTGGTTGTTCGTCAAGGAGACTGCGACCGACAAGAAGTATCAGCCGCGCCTGGTCGTGCCGGGCACGAGCCGCAGAGGGCGGACCGAGCTCCTCGATCCGCGCCTGTTGCAGGCCACCAGCGCCGTCGGCCTGTTCGGGGCGCCGCTCGTAGGCACCACCGTGCTTCCCGTCAGCGAGGCGGTGCTCCAGCGCGTGGGGCCCGGCGCCGTGGTTGTCACCACCGGCAGTCATGCGCTCAAGGCGGAGCTTCTGAAGGACCGCATCGGCGGGGCCGAGGACTGATCGAACGAGGGCCAAATGCTCAACGGGATCATCGACTGGTCGCTGCGCAACCGTTTCCTGGTGCTCGCCATCGCCGGCGTCCTGGCCGGGTTGGGGGCGTGGTCGGTGCCGCAATTGCCCATCGACGCCTTCCCCGACACGACGCCGGTGCAGGTGCAGATCAACACGCAGGCGCCGGGGCTCAGTCCCGAGGAAGTGGAAAGGCAGATCACCTTTCCCATCGAGCAATCGCTCGGCGGGCTGCCGCGCCTCGAGCAGGTGCGCTCGCTGTCGAAGTTCGGCCTGTCGCAGGTCGTCGTCACCTTCGCCGACGGGACCGACATTTATTTCGCGCGCCAGCAGGTGTCCGAACGGCTCGGCGCGGTCGAACTGTCCGAGGGCCAACCCCGGCCGCGCCTGGGCCCCGTCGCCACCGGGCTGGGTGAGGTGTTTCACTACACCGTCTCCAGCCGGAAGCGCGACTTGACGGAAGTGAGAACGCTCCAGGACTGGTCGATCCGCCCGGCGCTGCGGACGGTGCCGGGCACGGCGGAGATCAACAGTTGGGGCGGGCTGGAGAAGCAGTATCAGGTGCGCATCGACCCGGTGCGGCTCGTCGAGTACGGCGTCACGTTCGAGCAGGTGGTGCAGGCGCTCAAGGCCAACAACCTCAACGTCGGCGGCGGATACCTCCAGCGCTCGGGGTCGATGTTCCTGGTCCACGGCATCGGCCGGACGCAGGGGGTCGAGTCGATCGGCAACATCGTGGTGGCGACGCCGCGGGACGGCGTGGCGGTGCGCGTCAAGCAGGTGGCCGACGTGGCGGTGGGGCACGACCTCCCGATGGGCGGGGTGACGGCCCAGGGCAAGGGCGAGGTGGTGCTCGGGCTGGGCTTCATGCTCATGGGCGAGAGCCCGCACGAGGTGACGACCCGGCTCAAGGCCCGGCTCGAAGACGTCAAGAAAACGCTGCCCAAAGACGTCGAGGTGCGGACCGTCTACGACCGCACGGAACTGGTCGATCGCGTCATCGACACCGTGCGCCGCAACCTGTTCGAGGGCGGGATCCTGGTCATCGCCGTGCTGTTTATTTTCCTCGGCAACCTGCGGGCCGGGCTGATCGTCGCCCTGGCCATCCCCATCTCGATGCTGTTCGCCTTCAGCGGGATGCTGCGCTTCGGCATCGCCGGCAGTTTGCTGAGCCTCGGGGCGATCGACTTCGGCCTCGTTGTCGATAGCTCCGTGGTGATGATCGAGAACTGCGTCCGCCACCTCGCCCACGACAAGGACGACACGCGCAGCCGAATCGACGTGGTCCGCGACGCCGCGATGGAGGTGCGCGGCCCGACGATGTTCGGCGAGCTCATCATCATGATCGTCTACCTCCCGGTCCTCACCCTGGAGGGGGTGGAGGGGAAGATGTTTCGGCCCATGGCGCTGACGGTGATCTTCGCGCTGCTGGGTTCGATGGTGATGTCGCTCACGCTGATGCCGGTGCTGGCCAGCATGCTGTTGCCGCGGAAGATGGACGAGAAAGACCCGTGGGTGGTGCGGCTGGCGCGCTGGGTGTACGACCCGATCCTGCGGTTCTCGCTGCGGCATGGGGTGGCGGTGCTGGTCCTGGCGGCGATGGCGCTGGGCGTCGGCGCGTTCGTTGCGCGCGGGCTGGGCTCGGAGTTCGTGCCGAGGCTTTCGGAGGGGGCGGTCGTCATCAACATCCTGCGCCTGCCGGGGACCGACCTCGCCGAGGCGCAGCGCAACAACACGCTCATGGAGAAGGCCCTGCTCAAGGCGTTCCCCGGCGAGATCGAGAACGTCTGGGCCCGCTGCGGGACCGCCGAGGTGGCGACCGACCCGATGGGCCCCGAGGAGACCGACTTCTTCATCACTCTCAAGCCGCGAGCGCAGTGGACGAAGCGGAAGAAGGACGACAGCCCGGTGACGACGCAGGAGGAGCTGGTCGCGCTGATGCGGGAGGAAGTGGAGGACATGCCGGGCCAGAAGGTGGGCTTCACGCAGCCGATCGAGCAGCGCATCAAGGAGATGATCTCCGGCTCGCGCGCCGACGTGGCGGTGAAGGTCTTCGGAGACGACTTCGAGGTGTTAAAGGAGAAGGCCGAGCAGGTGGAGAAGATCTTGAAGGAGGTCCCCGGCAGCAAGGACGTGAGCAACCCGCCGGTCGGCGGGCTCCCCGTACTACAGGTGCGCCTGCGCCAGGAACAACTGGCTCGCTACGGGGTGACGGCGCGGGCGGTGTTCGATCACGTCGAGGCGCTGGGCGGCAAGGTGATCGGCGACGTGGTCGAGGGCAAGACGGAGGAAGGGGAAGCTCGCATCGGCGAGGGGCAGTTGCGCATCCCGCTGGTAGTGCGACTGCCAAAGGGCATGCGTGCGCGTCCCGAGGTGTTTTCGGCGCTGATGATCAAGACGCCGGGGGGCGAACTGGTGCCGCTGTCGCGCCTGGCGGACGTGGACCTGATCGAAGGGCCGGCCAAGGTGATGCGCGAGTGGGGGCAGCGGCTCATCGTGGTGCAGTGCAACGTGAGTGGCCGCGACGTGGGCAGTTTCGTGGCCGAGGCGCGGCAGCGCGTCGAAGACGAGGTCAAACTTCCGGAGTCGCGATACCGGATCGTATGGGGGGGCGATTTCGAGAACCTGCAAAGGGCGGAACTGCGGCTCACGATCGTGGTGCCGGTGGCGCTAACGCTGATCTTCGTGCTCCTCTACGTGACGTACGGGCACCTGGGAGACGTGCTGCTGGTGTTCACGGCGGTCCCGTTCGCGAGCGTGGGCGGGCTGCTGGCGCTGTGGGGGCGCGGCCTGCCGTTCTCGATCTCGGCGGGCGTGGGCTTCATCGCGCTGTCGGGAGTGTCGGTGCTCAACAGCATGGTGCTGGTGACGTTCATCCGCCACCTGCGCGAGAAGGGGGTGGCGCTGGACGAGGCGATCGAGCAGGCGGCGCTGACGCGGTTGCGGCCAGTGCTGATGACGGCACTGGTGGCGAGCCTGGGCTTCGTGCCGATGGCCCTGAGCGAGGGCGTCGGCGCCGAGGTGCAGCGCCCGCTGGCGACGGTGGTGATCGGCGGGGTGCTGAGCAGCACGCTGCTGACGCTGCTGGTGCTGCCGGTGCTCTACCACTTCTTCGGGCCGCGCTCGCACGGGGAAGTGAAGGAGGAGAAGCCGGGCTATGCGGCGGGGGCGGAGGGGATTATGGTGGAGGGGAAGGCGTCGTGATCCCTTTCTCGGGCGGGAGCAAAGCATGGAGATCAAGCTGCGAGCAGAGCAAGCGGCGTTCGTCCAGGAGTTGGTCGAGGCGGAGCTCTTCCTGATTCCGGAACAGGT
>JBBSEZ010000454.1:0-8022 GCA_038239195.1 Gemmatales bacterium | reverse complement strand
GGGCCCGCCCGGCGTCGCTCGCCGTCGCCCGTTGGCCCTGAAACGGCGGGGCCGAGCCGTCACCGCACGGGCTTTGACGGCTGGTGGAGGGCGCGCGACTTGGCCGAGAGCGCCGACAAACTCGGTCGTGCTTCCCGTCGCCCAACGGCGCCCAAACGAGGGGGCAGAGCCGTCACCACACGGGCGGTAACGGCTGGCCAGGCGCCTCGCAAACAGGCCGGGGCTGGCGCGGGAACGTCCTGGTTCTCAACGTCCCTGAACGGCCCTCAAACCCAGGGGCCGCACCGTCACCCAACGGGTTTTTCCGGACGGTCCAGGCTTCGGCGCCCGGCAGGGGAACGTGGGCCCACCCAGCCCGTCGTCGGGCTCGGACCAACCCGGCCCTGCCACG
Source organism: Gemmatales bacterium (assembly GCA_038239195.1). Classification (GTDB taxonomy): domain Bacteria; phylum Planctomycetota; class Planctomycetia; order Gemmatales; family Gemmataceae; genus JBBSEZ01. The sequence continues at coordinate 7,631 of JBBSEZ010000454.1, read as the reverse complement.
CTCCGGGACGGCCCTCGTTGTTGCCGACTGGCCTCCAACAGAAGGGGCCGGGCCGACACCAAACGGGCGGTAACGGGCCCTCTCTCGCGAGGCCCGTCAGGCGTCGATAGGTGGGCCCGCGTGGCCGGGGCTTCCGATTGCGTCAGCCCCGGCCACGCTCGGCGATGCGGCAATCTCCTCCGATACGCTCCCGAGGGCGGGCGGGATACAATTCCAGGTAGCGAGCGGTGAAGAATGGCCCCACCACATCGCGGGCCCCAGCCCCGGAGGACACGTGGCAACCCTCCTGATCGTCGATGATGAGCCGTCCATCCTGATGGCCTTTCGCCGCGCCTTTCAAACGGCGAACCTGGAGGTGCTCCTGGCGCAGACGGCGGCCGAGGGGCTCGACCTCGCCCGGCAGCGGCGGCCGGACGTCGTCGTCCTCGACGTCCACCTGCCCGACATGGGCGGGCTGGAGGCGCTGGCCCGGCTGCGCGCCGTCGATGCCCGCACCCCCGTTGTGTTCATCACCGGCCGGAGCACCACCGACACCGCCATCGAGGCCATGAAACTCGGCGCCTACGAATACCTCCTCAAGCCCGTCGAGTTGAGCCAGTTGCGCCAGGTCGTCGAGGGCGCCCTCGCCATCAGCCGGCTCATGCACGTCCCCGCCCTCGGCGGGCCCGACGAGCCCGTGGACGATCGCGCCGACGCCATCGTCGGGCGCTCCCCCGGCATGCAAAGCGTCTACAAGGCCATCGGCCGGGTCGCCGCCCAGGACGTGACGGTCCTCATCTCCGGCGAGTCGGGAACGGGCAAGGAGCTGGTGGCCCGCGCCATCTACCAGCACAGCCGGCGGGCGAGCGGGCCCTTCCTCGCGCTCAACTGCGCGGCCATCCCCGAGGCGCTGCTGGAAAGCGAGCTCTTCGGACACGAAAAGGGCGCGTTCACCGGCGCGGACCGGCGCCGCATCGGCAAGTTCGAGCAGTGCAACGGCGGGACGATCTTCCTCGACGAGGTCGCCGACATGACGGCGCTGACGCAGACCAAGATGCTGCGTTTGCTGCAAGAACAGTGTTTCGAGCGCCTCGGCGGCAACGAGCTCGTCCGCACCGACGTGCGCGTGCTGGCGGCCACCAACCGCGACCTGGAGCAGGCCGTGGCCGAGGGGGCGTTCCGTCGCGACCTCTACTACCGCCTGGGCGTCTTCACCATCCACCTCCCGCCGGTGCGCGAGCGCGGCGACGACCTCGTGCTGCTGGTGCAGCACTACCTGCGGCGCTTCAACCGCGAGCTGGGCAAGAGCGTGGAAGGCGTGGCCCCCGAGGCGCTGGAGGCGCTGCGCCGGCACTCCTGGCCGGGCAACGTCCGCGAGCTCCAGAGCGTGCTCAAGCAGGCCCTGTTGCACGCCGCCGGCCCCGTGCTCCTGCCGGAGTTCCTGCCGCCCCTGGGCGCTCCCCCCGCGGAGAGCGCGCCCGGGGACTTCGAGGCCTTCCTCGACGCCCGGCTCGAGGAGGGCAGCGAAACGCTGTATGCCGAGGCGCTGGAGCGCATGGAGCGGGCCCTGTTGACGCGGGTGCTCCGCCACACCCACGGCAACCAGTTGCGCGCCGCCCGCCTCCTCGGCATCACGCGCGGCAGCCTGCGCACCAAGGTCCGCGACCTCGGCATCCGCATCGACCGCACCGTCCGCGACGGCGAAGACGAGGCCTGAGCCCGCTCGAGCGCTTCCGTCAACGGTTTGTCACCTGCGTTAACGGGCGGAAACACTTCTCTCTCGTCCGCTTTCTTCCTCCCTGCCGCCCAACTTCGCCGGACGGCCTTGTCGGAATTGGTGTTGCGACGCCGATTCGGCGGTCGATGGCCTAATCGGCACGCCGGTTGCTTCAAAGGAGAGGCAAGTGGGGTCAAGGACGCCCTCCCCCCTTGCCCTTGTGAGGTGGACCATGAACTTCCGCTGGGTTGCCTTCATCACGCTGTGGACGTTGCTGAGCGGGCCGATCTTCGCATCGCCAGACGCCCCGGCCGGGGCGTCTGGCAAGACCGAGACAACCATCAAGGTCGTCAAGTCCTCCGTCCCCAACGGTTCTGTCCGGCGCTGAACGGGCGCGTCGGGGCCGCTTCTTTGGGCTGGCCCCTCCGGTCGCCCGGCCCCGATCGAGAAAAGGACCGGAAAGTCGCGCCGGCCCTCGCGGCGGGGCGCACAATCGGTTATCCTGTCTTTACGGACGGGAATTGGCCCTTACCTGAGGAGGAGACGCCATGTCTCGCTGGCTCGCGATGATGGGACTGACGGCCCTGGCCTTCGGGCTGACCGCGAGCGCGGCGAACGCCTCGCGCGTTCCGAGTTCGCGCGTCATCACGGCGCCCAACCCGGGCTGTCGCCCCGACGGGCGGGTGCCCTACCTGACCAACGGCTACTCGACGCTCGGCGTCTACCAGGGCGTTGCGCCGGCCGTGTACGCATCGCCCAACGTCAATGTGCCAGGCCCGGTGCAGATCAAGCCCGTGTTCAACCTGCCGTTCTACGGGGCCATCCAGGCGTTTGGCACGTGGTCCGACGGCGCCACGGCCCGCCCGCCGGTGCGATTGCGCCCGGATTAGTCGGGCCAGGGCCAGCACAGCGCCCTCCCCATCCGTGTCCTTGTCGCGTCCCTGAGTTTACTCCTTGGTCTGGATGACGAAGTGGGCGATGAGGCTGTGCCGCTCGTAAGACAGCAGGTAGACGTGCAGCACGTCGGGGCTCTTCTCGTCGCGGTGCAGCACGGGGCCGTCGATGGCGAAGCTGTGGTGATCGACCCACCTGTCCTGCTCGTCCAGCAGGACGCTGACGTAGGGGCTCCTGTGCGGCGGGCTCTTCTCCAGTTCCTCGTAGGGCTGGAAGAACGGCGGCACGCCAATCCCCATCGGCACGTACATCCCCTTCGGGTAGTCCTTCACCGGTAGCTGGGGCAGAGCGGTCAGGTCGAAGCCGCTGACGAAGAACCGGCTGGTCCCCTCCCGCTTCGTGCTGGAGAAGACCAACTCCAGCTCGTGCAGCGTCTTGTCGGTGGCGGGAGACTTGATCTCCCGAAGGATGGCCCTGTCGAAGCGGTCGATGCGGCGGTACTCGTTCTTCCAGGGGTGGTTCACGCTGTACCGCCCTGGCGGGATGAAGGAGGCGAAGCGTATCTTGCGGCCATCGTAGAAGTCGCCCCAGGTCACGACGTTCTCGGCGATGGTGGTCCGCCGCTTGCGGGCCTGCTCGCCCGCTGCGATCACCTTCGCGGACCTGTCGAAGGTCGCGTTCACCTCTCGCTCGCGGACGACCTCCCGCAGCCTGTCCAGCGTCACGGGCGTGCCGGCCGGATCGAACCAGTGCTCCAGGTAGTACCAGTGCTTCCCGTAGGGCAACCCCGTGTTGTGTTCGAACAGCTCCTTGTAGTGGCCCAGGGGGAACGTGAACCAGCCCTGGTAGTACAAGGCCTTGTCGCCATTCTCCTTCGCGAACAGCAACACCTCCCACAGCCCCGCGTTCAGGCAGTTCTTGGCCAGCTCCGCCGAGTAGAGGTTCTCCTTCTCCCAGCCATCGCCGCCGGTCACCTCGACGTGCGGCGTGCCGGGGCCGCCGAACCGCACCTGCTGGCGGTTCCACTGCCGGTCCGTCAGGGCGATCCGCACCAGGCCTTCGTCAGCCTTCGTCCACTCGGGCAGCCCCGGCGTCAGGAGGCTCACGTCCACGTCGCGGAAGACGACCTTGGCGACGTGCGGGTTGTCGGGCTCGAAGACGAAGTCGAAGCGTGTCGCGTCCTTCTTGACCAAGGTGAGCCGCCGGCCGTTGTACTTGCCGTGGTGCAAGCTGCGGTTGGCCGGGTCTTCCGCGTACTCCGCGTTCGTGTACTCGCGGACGGCGACCTCCATCGTGTCGGCCTTCTGGTAGCGGAAGTGTGCCCGCACGCCCAGGCCTGCGACCGCTACCACCACGAGCCCCGCAACGGCGAGGCCGACCGTCCGCCACCGCACTTTCCACTCCCTGAACTTGCGGACGGCCAGGGGCACAACGCCCAGCAGGGCCAGGGCCCCCAGCACCTTCCACGACAGCAGGTCGGCCGGCGAGTCGAGGGCCCCAAGCTCCGTCCCGGCGTTGACGTACAGGAACGTGCCCAGCAACGTGCCCAGCCAGCTGACGGCCGCGAAGGTCGCCACCCGCATCGGCGTCAGGCCCAGGCCCAGGTTGATGAGGAAGAACGGCACAACCGGGACTAGCCGCAGCGTGAAGAGGTAGTAAGCCCCGTCCTTCTCGACGCCGTGGTCGATCGGCCCCAGGCGGTCGCCGAACCTCTGCTGCACCCAGTCCCGCAGGACGTAGCGGCTGCTGAGGAACGCCAGGGTGGCCCCCAGGGTCGAGGCGATGCTCACCACCGCAGTCCCCAGCCAGCGGCCAAACAACGCCCCGGCCACCATCGTCAGGATCGCCGCCGCCGGCAACGAGAGGGCCGTCACGGCGACATAAACCACGAAGAACACCATCAGGGCCAGGAGGAGGTTGTCCTTCCCCTGGCCCTGCCAGGCGTCGAGGTTGCTGCGGACGAAGTCCCACGAGAAGTAGTGGTGCAGGCCCAGGGCGTAGAAGCCGACCACGGCCAGCACCAGGAGGGAGGCCAGGCCCCAACGAAGCCATCGAGAGGCCGCCTTCGGCGGCGACGCCTGGGGCCTGTCAGGGCGAGCGTCGGCGGGCTGAACGTCCATCGTCCGCATCTTTCAGTCCTCCTGAATCGAGAACGAGGCAGGCGACGCCGGGCCTTTTAGTGGTAGCTCCCGTAGGCGTCGAGGAGCTTGTCCAGGGTCTCGGGTTGGGTGTTGCCGATCACGACCACGACGTTGTCGGCCAGGACGGCGGTCGCCATCTGGTAGCCGCCCTCCCGGCAGCGGTGGCGACCACCTGCAAGTCGGGCCTGGTCGTGGGGGAACGCGGACAGGCTTTGCCGGTCGAGTACCAGGATGGACACGGGGGTGTCCCCAACGCGGCCGACGATGAGCCCCGCCTTGTGACGCTCCTGCAACGACCGCATGCCCGCCCCCTCGACGGCGAAGTTCACGTCGGAGCGAGGCGGGCAGTGGACCTTGAACGGGGCGTTGGCCTTGAAGTAGCGGTCCACGTCCAGCTCCGAGGTGGAGGCGAAGTCTGGCCGCACGTCGCCATCCAGCCACCGCTGGTGCAACTCAGCGGCGTCGCGGGCCAGTTCGGGCGTCTGGCCCGGCGGCTGCGGCTGGCGGCCCCACGGCCAGCCGAAGATCGCCACCAGTAGGAGGGCGGCTGCCGCGACCACGCCGCCCGCGACGATCAGCGGGCGGGGCCGCAGTCGCTGGCGGGGGACCAGTCCCGCCCTGTCCAACACGCGGCCCCAGAGGGCCGGGGTACTGTCACCGGCGGCCAGGCGGTCACGCACCGCGTCCTCCAGCTGCTGCTGCCGGGCGAACCACTCGGCACAGGCCGGGCAGCGGCCCAGGTGGTCGGTGACGCGGAGGTGCAGCGGAGGGCCCCCCTCGCTGTCCAGGTAGAGCATCCAGTTCTTGCGGGCCTCGGTACAGTTCATGGTCGCGTCTCCCCTGTCGCGGGGCGGCTGAGGATGCCTCTCTCGGTGGCGTAGCCGGCCAGGGACTGCCTCAGCTTCAGGCGGGCACGCGACAGGTAGCCCATGACGCTGCCCAGCGGGATGGAGAGGATGTTGTGGATCTCCTGGTAGCTGAACTCGCCGACCGCACGCAGCAGCAGCACCGTCCGCTCGGCGGGGGGCAGTTGTTGGAGGGCGGCAGCAACCAGCTGGTCGAGGTGTTCCATCACGACGCCAGGCCGCTCCACCAGCATCACCGCCAGGTCATCGGGGGCCGGGAACTCCTCGGGCCCCACGGCGGCCTCCAGGGGGAACTCGCCCCACGGGGCGGGGTCACGGTGGCGGTTGCGGTTGAACGCCTCCAGGGTGACGAAGCGGAACATCCACGCCCGGAAGTTCGTCCCTTCCGCGTAACGGTCGAACTGCGAGAACGCCGTCATCACCGCCTTCTGGAGTACGTCCTCGACCGCGGAGGGGTCGCGGAGCAGCCGCCGGCAGTAGACCTCCAACTGCCGCCGCAACGGCTGCAAGAGGGCCATGAAGGCGTCGGACTTGTGCTGGTCGCGGCTCAACGCGGCGTCCTCCCTCGCAGGCACGGGCCTCCTTCCTGTACATGTCGCGGGAGCCTGCGGATAAGACAAGACCACGACGACTTCGAGGGCGACGCCTGGGCGGACGCGGCGTGAGGCTGCCGGCGCGTGCAGCGGACTGCGGCACGACAGTTGCGCCCTACTCTACTGGCCCGTCTACGGAGGAGGTTTGTCATGGCCACGATGGTGAGCGGAGCTCAACCAGATCTGGCCGCTGGCGTAGAGCCGGCGCAATGGCCAGGACCAGCAAGGCGGTCAAGCGGCCCCCGCCTCGCCGCTTGACCGCGACCTCTGCCAACCTTGCCCAGGCAGGAAAAGAGGGTAAAATCGAAGTGTGTGGATTCATCACCGCGAGTGCGCCATGTCGCGCCCCACCCTCCTTGCCCTGGTGCTTCTCGCGCTCCTGCCCGCGCGGGCTCGGGCGCCGCTACCCACCGTCGATGACGTCGAGTGGGGCCCCTTCCGCGCGCACTGTGTGAGCCTCCTCAAGGCCCTTGACGCCGCGAAGGCGCCGCTGCCGCCCGCCACGCTGCGCGCCCTGCAACCGCTGCTGAGCGCCGAGCCGCGCGACAAGCAGGCCGCCAGCGCCGCCATCCAGAAGCTGCTCGACGCCCACTGTTTCGTCGGCGTCCACGTCAATCCCGAGAGCCGGGTCAAGGCGGCGCGCGGCCAGGGGGCCGTGGCGCTCGTCCGCGACCAGCCCACCCTGGTGCTGGTGCGCATCCACAACGAAGGAGGCGTCACCCACTCCCTCGCCGTGGACGGCCCGCAAATCGTCCGTCCGGGTAAGAAGGGGGCCGACCGCTGGCTGGAGGCGAGCATCGTCGCGCCGGCGCGGCTGACGGGCCGGCGGCTCGAGTATCGCCTGCTGCGCCTCACGCCGCGCCAGGCCGGCAAGCGCGAGGCGACGCTGCGCTTCGACGTGGGGCAAGGCACGCAAGACCTGGGCTTCCGCGCCGAGGTGCCGATCCTGTTCGTCGTGCGAGCCCGCTGAGCCGCTCGGGCGTACAGACGGCATGCGCATCGCGTTCGACCTCGACGACCTGCTCATCCCCTGTGGGGCCAACTTCCCCGTCGAACGGCCCCCCTTGCTGGCGCGCCTCCTCGGCTGCGAGCCGCTGCGCCTCGGCAGCGCCGCCCTGCTGCGCCAACTCCGCCGGCGCGGCTGCGAGTTGTGGGTCTACACGACGTCGCTGCGCTCGCCGTGGGCGATCCGGCTTCAGTTCCTCTGTTACGGCGCCCGCCTGGGCGGCGTCGTGACGGGCGATACGCCGGGCCACCGTCGCCGTCTGCGCGGGGAGGGCGGCGGGCCGCGCCACTGCTCCAAGTATCCGCCGGCGTTCGGGATCGACCTGCTCATCGACGACCTGGAGGGCGTGCGCATGGAGGGCGACGCGTTCGGCTTCCGCGTGCTGCGCGTGGCGCCGGAGGATGAGGGGTGGGTGGAGAAGGTGCTGGCGGCGCT
>JBBSEZ010000453.1:0-8044 GCA_038239195.1 Gemmatales bacterium | reverse complement strand
GTGGGCCTCGCAAAGCCTCGGCCCACCCTACGGCGCTCAGTGCGCCCCGTTGAGCTGCTCGAGCGGCCCTAGCGCCAGCGTCGTCACCTTCTCGAGTGGGAAGCGCGTCAGCACCTCGCGCACGTCGCCGAGCGTCACCCCCTCAAAGGCCTTGAGGTCGTCATCGACCGTGCGGTATTCCTTCTGATAGGTCCAGTTCATGCCGAGGGCCTGCATGCGGCCCTTGGGCCTCTCGTTGCCGCGCACCACCCGCGAGAGGACCTTGCTGCGCGCCTGGTTCAGTTCCTCCTCGGCGATCCCCTTCTCTTGCACCTCGCGCAGTACCTTGCGCACGATTTCGAGGTTGCTCGCCGTCGCCGCCGGCTCGCCGCTGAACGAGGTCATGAACGTGCCCGAGGCCTCGTTCTCGTGAAAGCCGCAGTCGGCCGAGTCGGCCAGCCCCGGGTCGATCAGGGCCCAGTAGAGGCGGCTGCCCGAATCGTCCCCCAGCGCCATCGACAGCAGGTCGGCCGCGTGGCGCAACGGCGAGTCGGCGGCGGGCGCGGGCGCCATCATCATCACGTACTCTTGCGCCACCTTGGCGCGCCGAACGATCTCGAACCGCCCCGTCCCCGGCGCCTGAAAGAGCCCGTCGCGGCCGACGGGCCCGTCTTGCCACTGCCCGCAGTGCCTGGCCACCACCTCGACGAAGCGCGGCCACTCGAAGTTGCCGGCGACGGCGACGGTGATGTTGGTCGCGACGTAGCGCTTCGCGAAGTAGCGGTGCATCTGGTCGCGCGTCAGGGCGGTGATGCTCTCGGGAGTGCCGAGGACGCTGTTGCCGAGCTTGTGGTCGCCGAAGTGGGCCTTGCGGGTGCGGTCGTAGGCCGCATACATCGGCATGTCTTCGTAGCGGCCGATCTCGTTGATGATGACCTTCTTCTCCATCTGGAAGTCTTCTTCGCGCAAGCTCGGCCGGAGGATGTCGGCGATCACGTCCACCGCCTCCGGGACGTATTCGGGGAGGACCGCCGCGTGAAAGACGGTGTTCTCCTCGCTGGTATAGGCGTTGTAGTCGGCGCCGATCCGGTCGAAGTCGCGGTTGACGTCGAAGGCAGAGCGCCGCGGCGTGCCCTTGAACACCATGTGCTCGAGGAAGTGCGTCACGCCCGACTCCTCGGGCGCCTCGTCGCGCGAGCCGGTACGGACGAAGAAGCCCAGCGCGACCGAACGCGCCGAGGGGCTGGTCTCGCCAATGATCTGCAAGCCGTTGGGCAGCTTTTCGCTGTGGAAGGGCATGCGGGAGTTCTCCAATCGAGGGCGATCGCGGAAAGTTCGCCGGAGGCGCTCACGCCGGGACGTTCAGTTCCTTGGGCCCGATGGTGACCATGCTCAGGTCGCGCGGCGGGTGGCGGCGCACGTGGTCGGTGATGGCGGCGGGGGTGAGCCCATCGACGGCGGCCTGGAGCTCGTCAAAGCTGCGCACCCGACCGAGGTGATACCAGTCCGACGCCAGCGAGCCGGCCCGCGCCGAGGTCGATTCCTGCTTCATGATGAGCGACGTCTTGAGCCCGACGCGCACGCGGGCCACCTCCTCGTCGGCCACGCCCTCGGCCAGGCGATTCAGCTCGCGCAGCAACAAGTCGAGCGTTCGCTGGGCCTGATCGTTGAGGGAGGCGGCGTGGCTGATGATCGTCGCGCGGTCCTTCAACGGCTGGTAGGAGGCGCCGACCGAGTAGCACAGGCCCTCCTTCTCGCGGATCTCCGTGAACAGCCGCGAGCTCATCCCGCCGGAGAGGACGTTGACGGCACCGAGGGCGGCATAGTATTCGGGGTGCCCGATGGGAACGCTGGGATGTGCCAGAGCTATTTGCGTCTGTTCCAGCTCCTTGGTGAAGTGAGCGCGCTTCTCGGGCTGGGGCCCGTAGCGCAGCTCCTGGGCCTCTCCCCCGTGCCAGTCGCCGAACAGCCGTTCGACCTGGTCGCGCAACTGGGGCCAGTCCACGTAGCCCGCCACGGAGACGATGGTGCCGCGCGGCCCGAAGTGACGGCGGTAGTAGCGGGCCACGTCGTCGATGGTCATCGCCTCGATGCTTTCGGGGGTGCCGCGCGGGTCGTTGCCGAGGGGCGACGGGTAGGTGCGTTTGTGCAGTTCGACCATCGCCTTGGAGCTGGGCTCGTCCTCGAGGCCGCGCAGGTCCTGCAACGCGGAGGACTGCACCGGCTCCAGCTCCTCCTCGGGCAGATGGGGGCGGCGCAGCAGGTCGGCGTACAGCTCGAGGGTGGCGGGGAGGTTGCGGGCCACGGTCCCGCCCCAGAAGCGCACGTGCATCAGCCCGACGCTCTCGCTGCGATCGACGCCGAGGTTGTCCAGCGCGGTGTCGAGCTCGCGGCTGTTGCGCGAGCCGGCGCCGCGCGGGATGAGATTGGAGAGCACGTTCGCCAGGCCGAGGCGTTCCGGCGGGTCATACGCGCACCCCGCCGGGACAAGGAAATAGAGAGCGGCCGAGCGGACGTGCTCCATGCGTTCGGCGAGCAGGGTGAGCCCGTTGGCGAAGGTGTGCTGATGGATTTGTTGCGGCACGGACACCTCGGTGCGAGGAACGGGGAGATAAATACGTCGTGTCGCGGTCCTGGAGGCGCCCTCACTCGAACGGGGCGACGGGCCAGCCGGTAGGAGGCACGGCCTTGTAGAGCGTTTTGGTTCGTCGGAAGCCGAGCCGGCGATACAGCCGGATGGCGCCGTCGTTGTGCCCGGTCACTTCGAGTTGTCCGCGCCCCAGGCCCGCCGCGCGGAAGCCGTGCAGGGCCAGGAGGACCAGGGCCTCGCCCAGCCCCCGGCCACGGCAGGAGGGTAGCACGCCCACGTTCTGGATGGCGCCGACCCCGCAGTGCTCGCGGAGGCCCTGAACGCTGCCGCACGGGCCGGCGGGGCCGAGCAGCAGCCAGGTTGCCTCGGGGACGAAGCCTCCCCGTCGCGAAATCTCCGTCATCAGCACGCTACAGCCGTCGCGATCGCCCAGGCTGGGGAAGACCGTGGCATCGATCTCCTGGTGGAAAGCGCCGAAAAGCACCTGGGCGTGCGCGTCCAGCAGCGATCCGGCCCAGGGCAGGGAGCGAAACCCGTCCAGACACGCGAGAGGAGGCAAATCGTTCAGATCGACCTCCATCTTGTAGCGCTTGAAATAGCAGACGGAGGCGCGCCCGGCGCCCAACGATAGCTCAGCGCCCTGCGGCATCACGGAGGGGCCCCCTGGGTGTTCGCCCACGTCGCCCTGCGCCGGGCTTGACCCTCTGATTCTAGCAGGCGAGGGGGCGGGGGCAAAGGGCGCCGCGTTTCGCGGGGCCAACGCGACAGGAGCAGACTTCCTGGCGTGGGGCAGGCGGTTCGCCTTTCCAACCTTCTCTCGAACGTGAAGGCCACTCCCGGGCCAGGCAGGCGAGCCGCCTGTCCTATGCTGTCCCGGCCTGGGTCGGGACAGCGTAGAGCACGAATTGCAAGGTGGTGGTCTGCCCGCCCGCGAGGGTGATGGTCAGCGACGGCGCCCCCTGGATGTTGCCGGCGATGCGGTTTTCGTTGAGGCGGATGGCCAGGGAGAGCGACTTCTGGACGTTGAGCCACTCCGCCTGCTGCGTCTCGCGATCGACCTGCAAGAACACGAGCCCGGGGCGCAGCGGGAGGGCGCGGGGCAGCTGGCCGGTGAGCGTGAAGCGGAGCCCCGCCTGGCCGAGGCGGAAGATGTGATCGACGCGGTCGGACGAGCCGATCTTCATGTCGAGTTGGCCGGGGCGCGTGAGCAGGCGCACCAGCTCGTCGGGCTCGAGGGTGCTCTGCACGCCGAGGAAGAGCTGCCAGGTCGATTCGAGCCAGGCCGGCTCGAGCGTCACCTGCATTCGCAGGCCGGCGCCGATGAAGGGGCGCTCCTTGTATTCGGGCTCGACGAAGACGTCGAGCAAGGCGTCGAGGTGCTGCTTGACGCGGTGGAAACAGCCGCCGAGGTCGTCGTGGTCGTAGCGGGGCAGGGGAGGCGCCCGCCGGCCGGGATCGAAGACGGAGAGGGCGCCGACGAGCCGGCACAGTTCGAGGTAGACCGGCAGCGGGTGGGCCCCTTCGACAAAGGCGAGCACGCCGAGCAGCGCGGACGCCTCGTTGAGGATGCGCAGCTGTTCCAGGAGCATGCGCTCCCCCTGAGCGGAGCTGTCGAAGGTGAGGCCGCGGGCGACGGCCTGCTCGGCGAGCAGGTCGAGCTTCTTGCCGATACGGTCGAAGGCAGCCTGGAGGATGCCGGCGCCGAGCGGTGGCCAGGCGTCGCAGGCGAGAAGGGGCGGGAAGTAGGCGAGGTCGAGTTGCGGGCCGGCCTGCGCGTTGGGCGACTTCTCCACCCGGGCGAGCGGCAGCGCCTCGTAGCCGGCGTGGTCCTGGCCGGTGAGGAGGAGTTGGAGGTTGAGCAAGCGCACGGGCACGAGTTGGGGGTTGACGCCGGTGTTCTCGTCCTCGACCTCCTGGACGTCGATGCGGTAGCGTGCGCCTTCGATCTTGCCGTCCCCCAGGACGTTGGCGCGCCCGGCGTGGAGCTTCGGCACGGCCAGGTAGATCGTGGCGCGGGCGGACTGCTCGAGGGCAGGCTTGAGGTCGAGCGCAGGCAGGTCGCCGTCCTCGGGCACGGCCACGAGGCTGCCGTCGCGCAGCCGGGCCTTCAGCCCGCGCACGACGAAGCGGTGGTTGGCCAGGGCGTCCCGATCCAGTTCGAGGGAGCGCAGGCCCCAGTTGTGGTGGAGGCCCCAGGCGATCCCGCGGGCTTCCTCCTGGGAGGCGTGGCGCTGGGCGGCCTGGAAGTGATGGGGGCGAAGGAACATCCCTTCGTGCCAGTGAACCGGGCGTACCGTCATTGTCGCGACCTCGTGGCGCTGCCTGGGGGGCTGCTGGAGAATAGCGGGCGCCCGGCGATTGCACAAACCCTTTTTCGCGTCGCCTCGCCGGGCCTCGCGCCGACCGAGAGGGTTGTGCCGATGGTGCCGGAGAACAACGCCCTTCTTTTTGCTCGTCCCGATCTGCGCGGTTGCCTTCTGGCCCGGGCGTGGAACACTTCCGAGGTGAGGAACGCCCCAAGCCGCAGGAGGCAGCGATGAACATCTTTCTGAAGGGCGCGACGGCAGGCATGGTCTGGGCGGCCCTGACCGGAGCGGGACGGGCTGAACACGTGTTGCCCACGCCCCAACCATGCGCCCCGATTGTGGAGAAGACGATCTCCCTCCCTCGCACGTATCTCATGGAGGAGCAGTCGGCGACCACGCTCCCCGAGTTGAAGGTGCGCGAGGTGGAGGTCGGGCGGGCCCGGGAACTGGAGGTCGCTTACCGCGAAGAGCGGCGGCAGGTGGTCGTGATGACGCTTCGGCCGCGCGAGGTGGAGAAGCACGTTGTCGTCACGACGTTGGTCCCGGTCACGACGCCAGGGCCTTGCCCGGGAAAGTACGTGACGACCTACGAGCGAGCACAGACCGTCCGGACGTTCAAGGCCACCGAGTACGACTGCGTGCCCGAGGCCCGAGTGGTCGTGGTCAAGGTCCCCTACCTCCGGCCCGGAGGGGACGTGGTCGTCAAGAAGCTGACTGTCGATGCCACCACCGTTTCAGCCATCCAGACGAAGTTCCGGGCAGTGACGATCCCGAGCGAGATAGTCGTCCCCGCGCCGCCTTGCCCACTGGCTCATCCGTTGCCGTAGGGGGGCCATCTTCCGTCAAGCGGAGAGGGCGGGATTCGAACCCGCGGTGAACTTGCGCCCACACGGCATTTCCAGTGCCGCACCTTCGGCCACTCGGTCACCTCTCCAGCCGGTATCGAAATATCCTACGGCAACGAATCTGTTCCAGCAAGAGGGCCGCGACCAACCCGCTGCGCCTGGCTGGGTTTCTCCTTCGCGCCGGGGGACCGGCTCGCCAGGGCGGGGGAGCGGCTCCCCCGGCGGCGCGCCGGGCTCCGGGTCGGGCGGAAGGTCGGGCCCGGGCGTGGGCTCGTCCGGCCGTGGCCGTGGCGGCCTCCCGGCGTGCAGGGCGGCGCGTGCTGGCATGGCGCTCCTCCTCTCGGGCTACGCTCGCTCGTTCGGCTTGGTGACGTCGGGCACGTCCTTGCCCAGGGCGGTCGCCAGGTCGCTCTGGTGTTCCTGTTCCTGCACGAGGATGTCGCGGATGTGCTCTGCCAGGGCGTATTCGCCCAGCGCCTCGCACTGCCGCACGCGCTCCCGGTAGTTGCGGATCGTCTCGTTCTCGTTGTCGAGGTCGAACCGGAGCATGTCCTCGGCCTTTTCCGACGTCTTCACCGGGTTTGCCTTGACGGTCGGCATCCCGCCCAGGTAGTCGATCTGCTTGGCGATGAGTAGGGCGTGGGCCAGTTCCTCGCCGGCGTGTTTTTCCAGCTCCTGGGCGATGTGCATGTACTGGGCGCCCTTGATGACCTGCGAGTAGACGACGTAGGCGATGATCGCCTGATACTCTCGCGCGAGGTCCTCGTTCAGCAGCCCGATGAGCTCCTCGCGGGTCACTTTCGTCTCGGTCGGCGGCGCTTTCTGCTCGGCCATGGTGTCCTCCGGGATGGGTGGGGGCAGTCCGCCCTTCAAACACAGCAACTTGGGTGCCAGCGCGGGACAGGTTCACTTATCCTCGGGCCCGCTCAGCGCAACACGATGTTGTGATTGCTCAGCCGTTCGTGCCCTTGCTCGGTGACGAGGTAGTTGTGCTCGATGCGGATCCCGCCCACGTCAGGGACGTACAGCCCCGGTTCGAGCGTGACGACGTCGCCAGCCCGCAGCGCCTCGGTAGCGTGGCGGACGAAGAACGGCGCTTCGGGGTGCGTCAGCCCGAGGCCATGCCCCGCGTGATGGGGGAAGTATTCTGCCATGCCGGCGCGGTCGAACGCATCGCGCACCGCCGCGTAGACCGTCGCGCACTCCCGGCCGGCGCGCAGTTCCTTCTCGCCCGCCGCCATCGCTTGACAGCAGAGATCGTAGAGGCGCGTCTGGTCGGAGGTCGGCGCCCGGCCGACGACGAGCGTGTTGGTGAAGTCGCTCCGGTAGCCGCCGATCACGACGGAGAAGTCGAGGATGAACATGTCGCCCGGCTGGAGCGTGCGGTCGGTGGGGGGCCCGCCACGCCGTTCCGGGCCCGGCGACACGGCGAAGTCACCGTAGACGATGACGGCCTGCCCGGCGGCCTGGGTGCAAGCGGCGTTGACCCCACAGTAGACGTCGAGCTCGGTCATGCCTGGCCGGACGTTGGCCCGCGCCCAGGCGTGGCCCACCTCGGTGGCGCGCATGCAGCGCTTGAGCAGTTCGATCTCGTCGGGGCCCTTCTGGCGACGCATCTCGGCGAGGGCGCGGACGACGGTGGTCGCGTAGGGGTCGCCGGGCCGGTCGTGGATGCGCAGGCCGGCGTGCGCCGGGTTGACCTCGGCGAGGAGGGCAAGCTGGCGCGGGCCGTGGCCGGGCGATTGCCCATCGTACCACCCGACAATCGTGCGCTCCTCGACGTGGGCCTGTTCGACGGAACTGGGCAGGCGATTGTCGTGCAGCAACTTGGCGTGGCCGTCGCGGCGGAGGAGCAAGTAGCCGCCGAACCCGGCGCCGAGGCTGAACGGATCGACGTGGAAGTTGGCGAGATACATCAGGTGCAGTGGGTCGGACAGGCGAAGATGGTCGCCGTCCGGCCGCGGCTCCAGGCTTTCCCAGAGCCGCTGGCGGCGCTGCCGACACCCTTCCGCGCTGAGCATGGGAGGAGCCTCCGAGAGAAAGGCGACGGGGCACTCCAAGCCTACTCGTTTCCGCCCCGCCCGGCAACCGCCGGCCCCTCCGCGCAAAACGGGAAGCAAGCAGGGGGCGCGTGGGGCTCACCGTTCTTGCTTGCCGGTTCGTGTGCTTTGCTCCCCTGATTGTACGAAAAAACCCCGCCAGCTCTTGCGAGCTGACGGGGTTATCTAAGTCAATTCAGTGGGCGTGCCGATAGCGAGGGAGTGAACATGAGTTTGGTTTCCGGCGTCGTGAGGACGCCGAAGAATCATCCTTAGAAAGGAGGT
>JBBSEZ010000452.1:0-8050 GCA_038239195.1 Gemmatales bacterium | reverse complement strand
TGGGTCAAGGGGCGCGGCTGGCTGCCCGCGGGCGAACTGAGGCCCGGCGACCTGCTGAGCGGCGAGGACGGCGGGTGGACGGCGGTGGAGGAGGTGTTCGACACGGGGGAGGTGCGGGCGGTCTACAACCTGCGGGTGGCGAACTGCGCCACCTACTTCGTGGGCGAGCCGGGCTGGGGCTTCTCCCTGTGGGCCCACAACACCTACTACCAGGTCGGCCTCGACCCGTTCCAGACGCTCGGCACAGACGGCAAATATGTCGATACGGACCTGAAAAAGCTGTTGCGGTCGACCAGCCGGCTGGGGAACGCCCGGCTCGTCGCGAGCTTCAACCTCAACGCCGCGAACTGGGGCGACACCCAGTTGCCCAACGACGCCAAGGTGGTCTACCTCGTCGTCAACCGAGCGCGGCTGGGCTATCCCGACGCCATCCTCAAGGTCGGCAAGGCGGGCGACGGCGTGAACCCGGCCAGCAGGTGGCGCAACCGCTTCGTCGAGCACCGGCGCTGGGCACTGGGGGGCCTCTACTGGTCGGGCGGGCAAGACGGGATGAAGGCCTTGCAAATCTCCGTGTTCGCCTTCGCGTTCCCGAATGGCACGCAGGGGACGCTGAACGACGTGGAGGGACGGGTGCGGCAGGCCCTCTACGACAGCGGCAAGTATCAGTTGCCGTTCGACTACTCCTCGATGCGGGGGGCCACCTACGCCACGTATGCCACCACCCGCGCCTGGGTGGGCCAGAACGACCGGGCCCTGGCGCGAAGGCCGACGCTGACGGAGACCACGTCGAGCCTGCCCACCGATGTGCCCAACCTGCTCACCGGGACGCCCCTGACCTGGGCCAGCCGGGCGGCGGAGATCGATCTGCGCTGGAAGGACTGGCAGACGCAAGGGGGCAGCCAGAAGCTGGGCCCGAGTAAGAACTACGTCTACCTGCTGGAGGACCGATCGGCCAAGGGCCCGGCCCTGCGGATACTCAAGGTCGGGAGCGCCGGCAGCGACGTCCAGGATGTTCTCGGGCGGTACAAGGCGTACGGCAAGCTCTCCTACCGGCAGGACGTCACGATCCACATCTGGGAGGCGACCCCGGCGATGCTCGCCCCCTACCGGGCTACTAAAGACCCTTTGGGCGCCTTCGAGATGTCCATCCGCCAGAGCCTGTACGGCCCAAAGGCCTCCACCGCTCCGCGGGTAAACCGGCTGCCCGAGGACCACGAGGACAAGGACGCCTGGCGAAACCCGAGCGACACGCTGAACAGCCAACTGTCCAGCAACGTCGAGGGCAGCGTGGGCGCGATCCCCAACGTCCCTGGTCTGAACTGAGGTGGAAAGATGAACGAGGACCGCCTTTTCCCGTTCCTCACCCCGCAAAGGTTCGACGGCGGCTGGGTGGGGGACCATAGCCAGGTGCTGATCAACCGGGGGGATGACGAGAACCTGTTCCTGTGGTTCGACGGGGCCGGCAACTTCCTGCGCCTGGAGGGCGAGCCGTTCCCGATAGGCCCGTTGGAGGAGTACGACTTGTTCCGGCGCCGCTACGACGAGGCGATTCGGTCGTGGATGGAAGAGCGCGGGGTGGTGCCGGGGATGCTGCGGGTGCGGCAGTTCTGGCTGGACGAGCCGTTCACGATCGGCATCGCCCGCCACCCCGAGTGGATGCTCGAGTTCCTGGCCGACCCGTACGCCGAGGCCCCCGACGACTGGGACCGGGAGCGCGAGCGGATAGACCGGTGGGAGCACCACGAGGGCTTCATCTTCTGGTGGGACCAGAGCGAGTACTGGATGAACGAGACCGGCAAGGTGGTCGCCACCTAGTCCGGCGGGAGGCTGCGCATGAACGCCGCGAAGGAAGCGAGATACCGGGCGGCCCGCCCGCTGTACCGGCTGCGGGACAGGAGCGAGGGCGGACCGGCCGAGGTCTTCGCCGGGCGGCTGGCCGACGGGCGGCTGGCCCTGATGGGCGCCTATGGGGACGAACTGGTCTGCGTCGCGTTCGGGCCCGACGGCGCCTTCGGCGAGGTGCTGGCCCGCCCGCTGAGTTTGCCCGCCCGGGGGGGGGAGAGAGCGGACGCGGAGGGCTCGCCGCCGGGCGTGGAACCGTGGCTGCCCCAGGCCGAAGCCTGGCAGGGCGAGCTGGGCTGGTCGGCGGGGCCCATCGACGTGCAGCCGTTCCTCCTGTGGGACCGGCAGATCTACCTGGCGGACTACCCGGGCTGGGCGATCCGCTACCGGGCGGACCCGATCGTGGTCCGCGACCCGGAGGAGCGGGCGCAGGTGCAGCAGCAGGTGCGGGAGTGGGAGGAGTCGGGCGCCTTCGTGTTCTGGTGGGGCAAGGACTACTTCATGAGCAAGGACGGCGAGGCCGTCTCCACGTGATGGCGCGGCAGGCCCCGCCCGCCTTCGTGGGGCCCGGCCTGCCCTGGGGGAGGCCGAGGGCAGTGCGGTCGGCGCCCGGGCAGGCGCTGGCGCTGGTGCCCGCCGCTCGGCTCTTCCCCGCGCGGCTGGGCCTGGCCCTGTCCCGGGCCGCCCTCAAGGAGAACCAGTCCGTCACCCTGGTCGGCGCCTTCCAGGGCGTGGCCGGGGCCGCCAAGCAGGTGGCGTTCATCGACTGGGCCGACGGCACGCCCAAGACCACCCTCGCCCTGGCCGCCGGCGCCACCACCTTCCAGGCCAACCACGTCTTCGCCAACGAGCAAGCGCCCCGGGTCGATGCCAACGGCCTGCCCGCGCCCAACGACCCCGGGCCCGGCAGCTACGCCATCCAGGTCACCGTGGTCAGCGCCGGCGCCCTCGATGCTCCCCTGCTGGGCGCGGCCGCCGTCGCCGTCCAGGACGACCCCCTCCGCGGTCTCGACCTGAGTATCGCGTCGCCGCTGAACGGGGTGCTGAGCAAGGACGAGGACACTCTGGTCCTCGACGCGGCGGTGCGCGACCCCGGCCCGCGGGACTGGCACAAGCTGACGATCGACTGGGGCGACGGCTCGCCCCTGGAAACGCAGGTCGTGGCGCCGGGGCGACTGCCCTCGCTGCACCACACCTACCCGCGCGTGGGCCTGTTGCCCGGCGACCTGCCGATCAACACTTCCTACACCGTCACCGTCACCGCCGCCGACGTGGACAACCCCAACGCGACCGTGCAGGCGCAGGTGACGGCGACGGTGACCTCGCGGCCGCCCGCGCTGAACTTGACGGTGGTGCAGGGCCAACTCGGGGCCGACCTACTCGATCACGTCGGCGAGGGCACCGAGGTGACGGTCGAAGGGACCGTGGTCCGCCCCGGCCCGGCGCAGTGGGTCGCGGCCACGATCGACTGGGGGGACGGCTCCCCTCCCGAGGCGATGACGCTGTTGAGCAACGGGGCCTTCAGCGCCAGGCACACCTACCCGGACAATCGGTCGCTGCCGTTCACCGTCACGGCCAGCGCGGTGGCCAAGGGCTACGAGGGCGAGCCGGTAGGCCGCACCACCCAGCTGGTGGTGGACAACGTCCTGCCCTCGGGGCTGGTGGTCCGGGCCAGCGTGCCCGATGGCTCTCCCGAGGGGAGCGTGGTGCTGGCGGGGGCGTTCACGGACCCCGGCGTGCTGGACACGCACCGGGTGGAAATCGCCTGGGGCGACGGCACGATGACCGTGGTGGCGCTGGCGGCCGGCACGCTGACGTTCTCCAGCGGGATGCACACGTACGCGGATAAGCCCAAGGCGGGCTACTCCATCACCGTGCGCGTCTTCGACAAGGACAACGCCACGCAGACCAACGCGGCGGGCAAGGTCGTCTTCGGGGCCGAGGTCAACCAGAACATCCTGAAGTCCTACTACGACGTCGCCACGGTCGAGGTGGCCAACAAGGCCCTGGACGTTATCTTCCGCTTCGTCGGCCGGATCATCGAGGTGACCGTGGCCCGGGCCACCGACTTCATCAAGAAGGTGGGCAACTTCGTCCAGCAGTTGAAGGACCTGGAGGGGCAGTTCCGCCGGCTGGGCGAGAACTTCCCGCGGGTGATCAACGCGCTGCTGAGCGACCCGTCGAAGTTCATCGCGAACCTGCTGGCGGGGGCGCAGCAGGGCTTCAAGAAGTACTTCGACAACCTCGGGGGCAACCTCCAGGGGGCGCTGACGAAGTGGATGTCGCAGAAGCTGGCGGGCTTCGGCGTCACGCTGGAGGACTTCCCGGGGCTGGCGGCGTCGCCGGCGCAGATGGGCGGGCTCGTGCTGAAGGTGATGGGGCTGACGTGGGACGACCTGCTGGCGAAGGTGACGACGGCGATCGGTCCGGCCAACGTGGCGGCGGTGACGGCGGCCTACAACTTCGTGAGCAAGTGGGCGGCCCAACAGGGGGAGATGCTGACGGCCTTCGGGGAGCTGAGCACGAAGCTCGCGGGCTGGACGGACACGATCGACCCGAAGAAACTGGCGCAGGACGCGGTGAGCGCGGGCATCCAGTACCTGCTGACCAACAAGCTGCCGGAGTTGGTGGCGAAGAAGGTGGCCGCCGTGATCGCTCCGGGGGTGGGGCTGTTCGAGTCGGTGCTGAACACGGCGACCTGGCTTGGGGACAACCTGGGCACGATCCTGCAGGCGGTGAACAACCTGTTGGGCCAGGTGGACAACGTCATGGCGGGCAAGCTGGACCTGGTGGCGGGCGCCGTGGAGACGGGGCTGAAGGCGGCGGCGGAGGTGGTGCTGGACTTCGCCATCAAGCAGTCGGGGCTGGGCGGTTGGGTGGACGGCATCGGCAAGGCCGTGGGCGGCGTGCGGGCGAAGATCCAGGGGCAGATCGACGCCTTCATCAAGGCGCTGGTCGATGCGGGCAAGAAGGTGGCGGCCGACGCCCTGACGAAGCTGGGGGGGACGAGCCTCGCGGGGCAGTACGCCGGGGCGGTGGGCAAGGTGCAGGAATTTCGCGTGGGCGCCGACGTGCATCACCTGTGGGCCAAGGCCGACCCGACCGGGCAGACGGTGACGGTGATGCTGGCCAGCACGCCTGGCGCGCTGCTGGACGCGATCGGCGCCTGGAAGGGCCTCGCCGACGGCAACGTCGATTGGGTCGCGGGCCCAGTGTTGCAGGCCCAGGTGACTACCGCGCGGAGCACGTATACCGGGGCGGCTGCGGCCGACGCGGCGAAGGTCCAGGCGGCGCTGCGGAAGCTGATCGTGGACGAGAAAGCGCAGAAGGACAGCCAGGACAAGCGCCAGAAGGGGACGGCGACTGCGGGCGCCGCGATCCCGCCGGTGGCCGCCGACGTCAAGGCGCTGGCGGCGGCGACCGCGCAGCTCGACAAGGACCTGGCGGCCGGGCCGCTGGTCCCCACGCCGGGAGCGCCACCCGACAGCCCCTTGATGACCGCGGTGAGGACGGTCCTGACGACGCTGCAAGCGCGGTCGTGCTTCGTGGCGGGGACGCCGCTGCGGTCGCCGGGCGGGGCCAAGGCCATCGAGCAGTTCGTGGCGGGCGACGAGGTCCTGACGCGGCCGGAGAGCGGGCCGGAGGAGGCGCTCCAGGTGCAGGTGGTGGAGGAGGTGTTCGTGCGCGAGGCCCGGGTGCTGCACCTGCACGCGGGCGGGCGCGTGGTCGGCACGACGGCGGAGCACCCGTTCTGGGTCAAGGGGCGCGGCTGGCTGCCCGCGGGCGAGTTGAGGCCCGGCGACCTGCTGAGCGGCGAGGACGGCGGGTGGACGGCGGTGGAGGAGGTGTTCGACACGGGGGAGGTGCGGGCGGTCTACAACCTGCGGGTGGCGAACTGCGCCACCTACTTCGTGGGCGAGCCGGGTTGGGCCTTCTCCCTGTGGGCCCACAACACCTACTACCAGGTCGGGCTCACCCAGTTCACCGCCAGCTTCAAGGCGACCCTCGCGGACGCCGTCAACGCGCCGCTGAAGGGGGCGCCGCTGGTGGCCAGCATCAACCTCAACAGCAGCGACTACGATAAGAACGACCTCGGCAAGTACTTCGCCAAGCATCCCGGTCAAGCCGTCGTGTATTTGATCGTGGACCGCCATCCCGCCGACCCCAGCGTCACGGTGCTCAAGGTCGGCTCCACCACGAGCACGAACTGGAAGGACCGCCTCTACCGCAACCGTGCGCTGGCGCTCCAGGGGCCGTACTGGCGGTCCGGCTGGACGCTGCCCTTCACCGGCCAGCAGCTATCGGTGTACCTCTTCGCTGTGCCCGCGACCGGCAGGAATGCGGACGCGGGCAACAAGGCGCTGGAGGCGAAGGTGCGCGTCGCCCTGTATGGTATGGGCCAGAAGCTGCCCATCGACTTCAGCCCGGCGAACGAGAGCGGGCAGTGGGCGGCCAAGAACACGCGGATCACCTCCGGGACCGGACCGCTTTCGCGGCTCCAGTTGGGCCAGGTGCTGGCGGGGACCACCGCCTTCGCGACCGCCGCGCCGTTGTTCAAATCGGTGGACCTCAACGCGGCTAACGCCGAGCAGCAACTCACCACCCTCCAGGCGACCTCGAACCGCTGGGTCTACCTGGTGGAGGCGCGGGACGCCGACGTCCCAGACCGCTTCCGTATCCTCAGAGTGGGGAATACGGACAACCTTGTCAAGCGAGCGACGAAGGGCGAGACGCCGTACATGGGGTGGGCGGCGTCTCGCTACCACCTCACCTGGCACGTGCTGGACGTCAACCTTTTGCCCGCAGAGATGAGAGCCAAGTCCCTGCGGGACATCGAAACAATCCTCCGGGAACAGGTGGTGTACGCCAAGCAGGGCGCCGACGGGCAACCGGCTTACCTGTTGCCCGAGGACCGATCGGAGAAAAGCGCTTGGCGAACGGGCAACGACCCGATGAAGGCGGAGTTGGCCAAGAAGCAGAACAGCGAAGCGGTCACGCCGGGGCCGAGCGTCCCGGGCATGGAGGGCTAGAGGCGATGGGCGACGACCGTTTGTACACACTGGACACCCTCGGCGACCCGCACGGGTCGGCGAGCCTCTACACGGGGCGGGTGCCCGATGGCCGGCAAGTCCTGATCGGCTGGGACTACGGCGGCCTGCTGCTCCTGTGGTTCGACCCGCAGGGCGAACTGCTGGAGGTCGAGCAGTGGCAGATCCCCTGCGACCCGGACTGGGGCGCCCACGGGCCCCACAAAGACCAAATCTTACGCTTGCTGCCGGGGCGGCAGGCGGAGATGGGCTTCCAGCCGGGGCCGATCCAGGTGCGCCACTTCGACGTGGACGACCCGTTCGAGATTCGCTTCCGCGGGATGACCGTTGCGATGCTCGACTTCCTGGACAACCCCTACCACTTGACGACCGAGGAGGACCGCGAGGACATGACCCAGGGGATCGCTGAGTGGCAGGCAGGCGGGAATTTCGTGCTGGTGTGGGGCGACGAGGGGTTCTGCCTGACTCGGGAGGGCAAGCAGTGCTACTAACGCGCGGCGCCGTGCCGGCAGGCGCCCGCTGGGGGGCCGGCCATGTCTGCTGAGAAGCATTACGCGATCCGCACCTACGGGGTGGAGGGGGGCGAGGCGGACTTCTACGCCGGAGCGCTGGCCGACGGACGGCAGGCGCTGATGGGCCAGTACGGGCCGGAGCAACTGGTGTGCGTGCCGTTCGACGCCGAAGGGTGGCGGCAGGGGGTGCTGACCCGCGCCGTCCCGGTACGGGAGGGGCAGGCCGAGCCAGGGAGCGCCGCCGCTTGGGGGGCGCAACACGCCCTGGCCTGGCAGGCCGAGTTGGGCTGGCGAGCGGGCCCGGTCCGCGTGCGGCGGTTCGCCCTGCCGGAACACTGCGTCTACATTGCCGACTACCCCGGCTGGGGCATCCGGCTACAGGCCGACCCCTACTTCTACCCCAGCGAGGAGGAGCGCGAGGCGTTGCGGCAACAGTTGGCGCTTTGGGAGCAGGCGGGGAAGTTCGTGTTCTGGTGGGGCAAGGACTACTTCATGAGCAAGGACGGAGAGGTTCTTTCCACGTGATGGCGCGGCGAGCCCCGCACGCCTGGGAAGCCGGCCCTGGAGGGGTTGCCGGTGACCGTGGTCCAGTCCGTTGGCGACGAAGCCAAGGGGCTGTTGGCCCACGCCCGCGACGGCCTGGGCGTG
>JBBSEZ010000451.1:0-8073 GCA_038239195.1 Gemmatales bacterium | reverse complement strand
GTGAAGTCCTGATAGTCCATCACCTCGCCGACGATCGGCGTGGTGACGACGACCTCGACCGTCTTGGCCGGCTTCGGGGACGGGGCGGAGCAGCCGGCCGCCAGCGCGGCCAGCAAGGCCCCTGCCGCCAGCCAGCGCCACGCTTGCACGGCGCAGGGGTTGTTTTGACTGGGTGGTGAGCCGACGGGCAGGAGCACCGGGGGGAGGAGGGGAGAGAGGAGGAGCGGAACGAAGCGGGGCCCATCGACGTTCTCCGGAGAGCCACCTCCCTCTGGGCGTCGCAAGGGGCCCTCCCCGCGAAGCCTGGCGCAAGGAGATGGCGCCGGGATCGAGGAAGAAGCCCCTCTCCTCCTATAATCCTTCTGGGAGCTCCCGCCCCGTCCGGAGGTAGCGACGACGACTGCGGCGTCACGCCGCGGAAGGACAAGGCTCGCCCGACACAGCTCGGCCTTACGGGGACCACTACAGGAGTTGCCCCCGTGTACGAAGAGGCCAACGGGAGGTAAGTAGCTCGGCGCGGGCGGGGGCCCCCTTGTCGATCTCGCTCGATACACTTTCCTCGGAGCTCTCGCCGACTGGAGGTAGCGAACGCTGCGGCGCTACGCCGCGGAAGGTAGGCATCCTCTGCCCTGCAAAAGGACCTCGACGGCCTTCACAGGTTGAAGGCCTGTTGAGCCTAAGGCAACGGGAGGTAAGTGGCTTCGGGCCGGCGAGAGCTCCTCTCTCACCCTTGACGCCCGGGCCGGGGCGCGCCACCATGACCGGGGCTTCCGCCGGCCCGGAGGTAGCGAGCGCTGCGGCGTTACGCCGCGGAAGGTAGGCACACTCTGCCCTTCAAAGGGACCTTCACGGCCTTCACAGGTTGAAGGCCTATTGCCCCCAAGGCAACGGGAGGTAAGTGGCTTTGGGTCGGCGGAAGCTCCTCGCCTACCTCGACCGCACCAACCGGCGAAACACCGCGTCCTCCTGATACGTCCTCTCCCCTTGCGCCAGGAGGGCCTCGCGCCACTCCGGCGGCAACTCCGGCTTGTGCAGCGCCTCCAGGTTCTCGTCGAGCTGTTCGAGCGTGGCGGGCGCCGACAGGCACGCCGCCACGCCCGGCTGGGCCAGCGCGTAGCGATAGCAGTCGGCGGCGCTGACCGGAGGGGCCCCTTTGCGCGCTTGCAGCAGCCGGCCGTAACAGGTGTTGTTGAACGTGATGACTCCGACGCCTTTCGCAACGGCGGCCGGAAACACCTCCTTCTCCGCTCCGCGATGGGCGGCGCTGTGCCGCACCATCACCGGCGCCCAGCCGGACTCGAGCGCCTCGACCGCCAGCGCTCGCGAATGGGTGGACAGCCCGAACACTCCCACCTTCCCCGCCCGCTGAAGCCGTTCCAGCGCCGCGCGCACGTCGAGCGCCACGCGGTCCCACGAGCGCACCCAGAACAGCAGGAAGACGTCGAGCCGCTCCAGGCGCAGCTGCCGCAGGGCCCGCTCGGCGTCGCGCTCGACGCGCTCGCCGTCGGCCTCGAACGTGCCGGCGAGGAAGTGAATCGCCCTGCGGTCCGACGGCGAGAGCCGGGCCGAGAGCTCCGTGAGCGTCTGGTAGCTCGGCTCCCAGAACAGCAGATTGACGCCGGCCTCGTAGGCCCGCGCGAAGCCCTCGACCGGCAACGCGTAGTGCCCCGAGATGCCCAGAGGCGCCACCTCCAGCCCGCCCAGCATGCGAGGCCGTTCCGGCGCCCGCCTCGGCAGATGGAGCGGCACCGCAACAGCGCGCTCGGCCTGCGGCGGTTGCCACGGCCTTTCCGGCGCCACCTCCCACAGCGGCACCTTCCGCAGTCGCGCCGCCTTCGCCAGCACGTGCCAGGAGCTCTCGGATTCGGGCTCGGCAAGCAGCACGGCCGCCCGCTCGGGCGTCAGCGCCGCCGCGCGCGAGAGCGGGCCCTCGTCGCCCGGCACGCGCACCGGCGCCGGCCGGCCCGCGCCCGGATCGAGGGCCCACGCCCGTTGCGCCGGGGACGAGCTGGGCAGTTCGCGCACGAACCGCGCCACCGCCTCGGTGCGGTCCAGGTCGAGATAGCCGAGCAACTTCGTCACCGCCTCCAGTTCGCGGCGCGGCTCGTCGAACAGGGCGACCACCCTGGCAAGGTCGCCCGCCCCGCCATGGAGGCGCAGCGCTTCCAGCGCCAGCGAGCGCACCCGTCCCTCGTCGTGGACCAATAACTCCGGCATGGCGTCGAGGGCAGACCGCCGGCCCTCGCCGCCCAGCCGCTCCAGCTTCCGCGCCAGCACCGCCGCGTCCCAGTCCCAGAACGGCCAGGGCGGGCCAACTTCCTCCTCGAACGGCCCTGCCGGCACCTCGCCCGTCCAGCGATAGCGCAGGTAGCGGCGCACGCCCTCGATGCGCGCCGTGCCCCCCACGGCGGCCAGGCGCGCGTCGATCTCCTGCCGTCCTTCCTCGTGCAACAGGGCCTGGATCAGCGCGTGCCGGACGCGCCAGTGCGGATCGGTGACCGCCTCGACGATCCACCACCGCGCCTCCCCTCGCCGCTCGGCCAGCGCCCGCAGCGCCGCCCGCCGCACCTGCCAGGAGCTGTCCCGGCACAGCAGATGCCGCCAGTCCTCTTCCACGCGAGCCTCGTCGCGCAGCTGGAGCGCTTGCACCGCCGCGAGGCGGACGGTGACGTGTGGGCTGGCCAGCGCCGTTCGCAGCGCCTCGACGATGCCAGCGCCGGAGCGCCCTTCGAGCGCCGCGATCGCCGCCGTCGCGGTGCGGGCGCTGGGCGGTTCGTGCAGCAGTTCCACCAGGCCGTCGGTGGCGACGGGGCCGGGAACGGATCGCAACGCCTCGATGGCGGCGAGGGCGACGTTGGGACGCAGGAGCGCGTGGCTGATGGCGAGGGGGTGTTCGGGGGAAATGCGCATGGCGACCTCTTGCAGACGGGCCCATCGGTCGGGATATTGTCCTACAGAGTTCTCTCGGACACCAGGCCCGGAGTCGGTGCGATGGCGCTTCTGGACCGCGTTCCTCCCTGGGTGTTGCGGCCGTTGCCGGCCAACGCCGCCCTCGACGAAAGTTTGCACGCCCGCCTCGACGAACTGGCCACCCACCTCCCGACCACGCTGCCCCAGATCCAGGAAGAGCTCGACGCCATCCAGAGCTTCCGCGAGTACGAGGCCGCCGCCAACCGCGCCGCCGCTCACGTCTGGCTCGTCCTCGACCAGTTCTTCGCCAGCCGGGCGCCCGGGGACCACTTCGCCCTGCTCCGGTTTGCCGCCAAGCACGTGTCGCCCGAGGCCCAGGCCCGCATCTACCGCCGGCTCGTCCGGGCCCCCGCCCATTACGTCCGGTCTGCGGCCCGGGCGCTCGTCAAGAACGCCGACCTGCGCGAAGTCGCCCTGCCGCTGAAGGCGGACCGCGACTGGGGCCCGGAGGGGTGGTTTCACGGCACGCTCAACGGCCCGCTCCTCCGCCACAAGCAGGGCGCCAGCGTTCAGGCCGAGCACGGCGTTCCCCCGCTCGCCAACGTCGGCCAGCTCCGTGAGCTCCTCGACGTCCGCTCCACGCGCCAGCTCGGCTACTTCCTCCTCGCCAGCGACGCCAACAACGGG
Organism: Gemmatales bacterium; assembly: GCA_038239195.1. Classification (GTDB taxonomy): domain Bacteria; phylum Planctomycetota; class Planctomycetia; order Gemmatales; family Gemmataceae; genus JBBSEZ01. The sequence continues at coordinate 4,476 of JBBSEZ010000451.1, read as the reverse complement.
CCTTACACCACCTTCTCCATCCCCAAGCGCGACGGCACCTCGCGCACCATCTGTGCCCCCGGGCCCCAGCTCCGCTACACCCAGCGGCAGGTGCTCGCCAAGATACTGGCGCAAGTGCCGGCCCACGACGCCGCCCACGGGTTCGTGCCCGGGCGCTCGACCGTCACCAACGCCCTGCCGCACCTCGGCGCCGAGGTCATCGTCAAGTTCGACCTGACCGACTTCTTCCCCACCATCCACTACTACCGCGTGGTGGGCCTGTTCACCAGCCTCGGCTACTACGTCGGTAACGCCCGGTTCAGCGGCCACGACGACTCGACGCACGTGGCCCCCACTCTGGCGCGACTGTGCTGCTACGTCTCCAACCCGAAGCAGTGGGGCAGCGGCGTCGCCCCCCAGGGCGCCCCGACCTCCCCCGCCATTTCCAACCTCGTTTGTCGCCGACTCGACGCCCGGCTCGACGGCCTGGCGAAGCGCAACAAGGGGACGTACACGCGCTATGCCGACGACCTCACCTTCTCGTTCAAGAAGGCCCCGCCCGCCCTGGGCAGGTTCCGCTGGTGGGTCGATCAGGTCTGCCACCAGGAGGGCTTCCTCGTCAATCGCCGCAAGTTCCATGTCGTGCGCCGCTCGCAGCGCCAGCTCGTGACCGGCCTCGTCGTCAACGACGAGCTGAACGTCCCCCGCGAGGCGCGCCGCCGCTTCCGCGCCGTCCTGCACAACTGCCGGGTACACGGCATGGAATCGCAGGCGCGGGGCCGGCCGCGCTTCAAGGAGTACCTGCGCGGCTTCGCTAGCTACGTCCACATGGTTCACCCCGAGGAAGGCGCCGAACTGCTCCGCCAGGTTACAGAATTGCTGGGACCGGAAGAGGGCGAGCAAGGAGGCGAGCCGTGAGCCTCGCGGAGCAATATCCCTCCGCCCAGCTCGTCGCCGACCTCGACGCTCTGCGCTACGAGGGCGATGCGGCGAAGCGCGCGCTGCGCGCCTGGCAGCTCGTCACGGGCGCCTACGGGGCCGACGACTTCCCCGTAGTCCTCGACTTCGCCCTGGAGAATGGGCTGGTACTGTCATGCGAGGCCGACCGGGCGCAGGTGCGGCGCGGGCAGGCGCCGATGACCGCGTTGTGGACCAACCCCCTTGACGGCTCTCAGATGGTCTGGATACCGGCGGGGCGCTTCGTCGTGGGCAAGGAGAAGAAGGAGGCGACCGCGCCGGGCTTCTCGCTGGCGCGCTTCCCCGTGACCAACGCCCAGTTCGGCCGCTTCCTCGAAGCGACGGACTACCAGCCGCACCCGGACCACCCCGACAACGAGCTGTTCCTCTCCCACGCGGGAGAAGATGATCCCTTCGAAACAAGGGAGGACCACCCGGTCGTCTGGGTGTCGTACCTCGACGCGCTCCACTACTGCAAGTGGGCGGGGCTGACGCTGACGACGGAGTGGCTGTGGGAGAAGGCGGCGCGCGGTGCGGACGGACGGCCCTGCCCCTGGGGCGAGCGCCCGATCAAAATCGAAGCAGCCCGCGAGCTGACCAACGTGCAGTCCTCGGGCACCTGCCCCGTCGGGGCCTACCCGCGGACGCGCAGCCCCTACGGCTGCGAGGACTTGCTGGGCAACGTCTCCGAATGGTGCCAGAGGACGCCCGGCGACGATCCGGGCCACGTCCCCGCCGCCTGGCCGAGCGTGGCGCCCCCCGTTGGCGAGACGGCCGTTTACGCGGCGGTGCGTGGGAGCTGCTTCTTGCGCTCCGACCCGGCGCATCTGACGTCGTGGCACCGGCGCCGCCTGTCGGTGGCGCGGCGGAATCAGTGGGTGGGCTTTCGGCCGGCGCTGTTGCTGCCGTGCCGCCCTCTGGACGAGCCGCCGGCTTGAGCCCGTTGTCGCCCCCACTACCCGGCGTTACATTGGACCGTTCAACGACTCTGTCCTCATCCCCGGGCAAGCTACCCATGCAAGGCACGGTTCGCTGTACCAACTGTCAGAAGACGTTCCGCCTGCCCGAGAGCCTGCTCGGCAAGCCGGTCAAGTGCCCCGAGTGCGGCACCATCTTCACCGCCCCGAACACCAGCGACCCCGCCCCTTCGCCCGAGCCAGCGCCCGCGCCGCCGCGCACGGCCACCACGTGGGGACCGCCCCCCGAACACGCCCCGCCTCCACCGCCGCGCCCCGCCCTTTCCGAGGAACTGCCCGAAGCAGAGGACGTGGGGGAGGTCGCGGGGCGGCCCGCCCAACTGCTGCCCTCTCCCGGGGGCGAGGGGTGGGGCGGCATCGGCCTGGCGGCGGGGCTCCAGGCCATCGCCAACGGCCTCTATGCGGGCGCGCTCTTGCTGCTGATGCTCCTGTTCGTCCTCGCCCTCGACTCGGGGGGCGGCTCGCGCGGCGGCCGCTCCGTCACCGAGGCGCTGCTGATCGTCCTGGTGTGGTTCCTCGCCCTGGCCCTGGTCGCCAACTGGGTGCTCGGCGTCGTCGCCGGGGCCTTCTGGGTACTCGCCCCCCCGCGCGCCCACGCCCGCCCCCTGGCCATCGCCCTGCTCGTCCTCGGCGCCCTCGTTCTCCTGCAATCCTCCGAACTGCTCCGGGCCCTCCCCGCCTCCGAGGATCGGGGCCCCTTTGCCCACTCCCTGACGTTTGTCCTCGTCGCGCTGCTGCTCGACTACGCCCGGCTGATCGTGCTGGGCTTCACGATCCACGCCCTTGGCCTGAACCTCAAGCGCGATGGCCTTGGGATGGCCGCCCGATTGCTGACGTTCGTCACGCCCGCCGTCCTCGCCGCCCTGTTCCTGCTCAACTTGCTCTTCGTCCTGCTCGACCGGCCGGGCAAGTGGGTCGGCATCCTGGTGCTGTTCCTCAACCTCGCCGGCCTGGTCGCCGTGCTGGTCTTCGGCGGGCTCCTGCTGGCCCGGCTGTGGCTGCTCACCAGGCCCCCATCGGCCGGGCCCCTGCCTCGCCCCGTCGAGGACGCGTTCGAGGCGGCCCCTCTGCCGCGCGGGCGCGACCCGAGGCTGCGCTGAGGAAGAGCATGAAGACGAGCATCGTGTGCTTCCCCTTCGACCTGTTCGGCAGCGCCGGCAGCGCCGCGGGCGCCACCCTGCTGGCCGACGAGCTGCGCGAGGTGCTCGCCGACAACCGGCGCGAGCGCGTCCCGACGCGCGCCCGCGCCTACACCGAGCACGTCCGCCTGCGCGAATTCGGCTTCGAGTCGCTCGCCGACTACGCCGACTGGAGGCGCCGCGGCCGCCACGCCGTGCGCCAGGCCCTGCGCCAGGGCGACTTCCTGATCTGGCTGGCCGGCAACCACCTCGGCGCCCTGCCCGTCTACGACGAGCTGTCGGCGCTGGGCGAGCGCGCCCTCGTGGTGCAGTTCGACGCCCACCTCGACGTCCACCACTTCCGCGACTGCACGCAGGAACTGTCCCACGGCAACTTTCTGCTTCACTGCGACGGCCCGCTCCCGCCGCTCATCAACGTCGGCCACCGCGACCTCCTGCTCACCCCCGACTACGTCGCGCAGACGTTCCGCCACGCCTTCTCCGCCGCCGACCTGGCCGTGCGCCCCGAGCCGGCCCTTGCTGCGCTGCGCGCGAGCGCGCTGGCGGCCGAGAAGGTGTTCCTCGACCTCGATTGCGACGTGTTCGACCCGACGTTCTTCCCGGGGGTCGGCCAGCCGGTGCCGTTTGGCCTGTCGCCGCAGCAAGTGTTGCGGCTCCTCGACGCGGTGTGGTCGCCCAAGGTCGCCGGCGTGTTCGTCTCGGAGTTCGACCCCGGCCGCGACCGCGACGACCGCAGCCTGAGTACGCTGGTGTGGTTGCTGGAACATCTGTTGCTGCGCCACTACGAGGTGCCGTAGTCGGGCCTTCCTCAGGCGAGGGCGCTTGCCGCCACCGGCCGCGGGCGATACGTTCTTCCGTGATTCCAGCGTCGGGCGGGGAGGTCCTGCCGCGGCGCTGGTTCGTGTCACAAGGAGAACGTTCGATGACGCGACTGATCGGCCTGAGCGCCCTGCTCGTGCTGGGCGCCGCCCTGGTGGTGCCGACCGCGGGCGCCGAGGAGAAAGAGAAGAAGAAAGAGAAGACGCCGACCATTTCCGAGATCATGACGGCCGCCCACGCCGGCGGCGACTCCCAGATCAACAAGGCCAAGGAGGCCCTCAAGGACAAGGACTTCGAGGCGCTGAGCGTCGCGGCCAAGAAGCTGAGCCAGCTCGGCACCGACCTGAGCAAGAACAAGCCGCCGAAGGGCGATGCGAAGAACTGGAAGAAGCTGACCTCGGCGTACGTGGCGAACGCCAAGAAGCTCGCGAAGGCGGCCGACGACAAGAAGGGAAAGGCCGCCGAGAGCGCTCTCAAGGGCCTCAGCAGTTCCTGCGCCACGTGCCACAAGGCCCACAAACTCCCCTCCAAGGACGAGTGAGCTCGCGGCGAGCTTTGTCGGGGGCCTCGTTTAGCGACGCTTCTGCGAAGCGTCGCTAAACGAG
>JBBSEZ010000450.1:0-8075 GCA_038239195.1 Gemmatales bacterium | reverse complement strand
GTGCAGCGCGGCGGGTCGTTTCTAGGCTGGGACCGCAAGGGCGGGTGCGTCCGCTACCGCGCCGGCGCCCGCGGCCAGGGCGAGCCCAAGACCGGCCTATCGCACACCGGCTTCCGCTGCGCCAATGACCAGAAGAGGAATTAGCCACAGATGAACACAGATGTACACAGATAAGACAGAAGAAAGATAGACAAAGAGATGAACCCCAACCGCGCCAGCGCCTTCCGCCTTTTGTCTTATCTGTGTTCATCTGTGTTCATCTGTGGCTATTGTTCTTCTGCTCCCGCCGCGCACGGGTTGCGCGTGCCGCCCGGCTTCGAGGTCACCGAGTTCGCCGACAGCACGCTCGCCAACGACGTCCATTGTCTCGCGCTCGATCCGAAAGGCCGCGTCGTCGTTTCGGGGCGCGGCTACGTGCGCCTCTTGCTCGAAGGTCCCGACGGCAAGGCCGACCGCGCCCTCGACTTCGCCAAGGCCCCGTCCGACGGGGCGATGGGCCTCTTCTGGGAAGGCGACGTGCTCTACTGCGTCGGCGGCGGCGGGCTGCGCCGCTACCGCAACGCCGGTGGCGCCGGGCGCCTCCAGCCTTCCGAATTGCTCGTGAAGCTCAAGACCGGCAGCGAGCACGGCGCCCACGCCGTCCAGCGCGGCCCCGACGGCTGGCTCTACGTCCTGTGCGGCGACTCGACCGGACTGCCCCAGGGCGTGCCGATCCTGCCCACCTCGCCCGTCAAGTCGCTCGTCGCCGGCTACGTGCTCCGCCTGACGCCCGACTTCAAGGGTGGGGAGATCGTCGCTCACGGGCTGCGCAACGCCTATGGCATGGACTTCAACGGCGACGGCGAGCTCTTCACGTTCGATTCCGACAACGAGCGCTGCGTCAGCCTGCCCTGGTACGAGCCGACGCGATGCTACCACGTCGCCGCTGGCGGGCACCACGGCTGGCTGTCGCCGCAGTTCGCCGCCACCTGGCGCCGCCCACCTCACTTCCTCGACGTCGTCGCCCCCCTCGCCACCCTCGGCCGCGGCTCGCCCACGGGCGTCGTCTGCTACCGGCACTCGCAGTTCCCGTCAAAGTACCGCGGCGGGCTCTTCCTCCTCGACTGGACCTTCGGGCAGGTCCACTTTCTCCCCCTCAAACGATCCGGCTCGTCGTACACCGGCACGCCCGAGCCGTTCCTGCGCTCCGTCGGCGACAATGGCTTTGCCCCCACCGCTGCCGCCGTCCACCCGACCACCGGCGACCTCTACGTCGCCATCGGCGGGCGCGGCACCCGCGGCGCCGTCTACCGCATCCGCTACGCCAAAGGCCTGCCCGGCGCCCGCCCTCTGCCACCGCCCGCCACCCGCTCCCTGGCCTGGCGCCCCGGCTCGCAGGCCGAACTCGTCGCCCGCGCCACCGGCCCCGACCTCCTCGTCCGGCGCCAGGCCCTCGCCACGATCGAGCGCCACCGCGAGCATTTTCGCGCCGGGCAGATCGAACGCGCCCTCCTCGCCAGCGCCGGGCTGGACGATCGCGGACTGCGCCAGGCGGCCGCGCGCCTCCTGAGCGCGCTCGACGAAAAGGAACAGAAGCGGATCGCTCTCGTCCTCAAAGCGCCCCGCGAGCGCACCACCCTCGGCCTGGCCCGGCCGAGCTTCGGCGTCGCCGACCTCGTCGCGGATCAGCGCCTTCCCGCAGCCGTGCGCCTCGACGCCGTGCGCGTGCTGCAACTCGCCCTGGGCGGGCCCGCCGACCGCTCCGCCCGCGGGACCGTTTGGGAAGGCTACGTCCGGCGAGCGGGCGGCCCGGAGCTGCCCGCCGGCGCCCGCACCGCCCTGCGCGCCGCGCTGCCCTCGGGCGACAAGGTGCTCGACCAGGAGCTCGCCCGGGCCCTGGCGCTGGTGGAGGACGGCCCCCCCGCCACGCTCGCCAAGGTGGCCGCGCTCTTGACACCGCGCTCTCACCCGACCGACGACGTCCACTATCTTCTCGTCGTCGCCCGGCTGAGCGCGGCCCGCTCGCCGGCGCTGACGAAGCAGGTCGCGGCGGCGCTGCTGGCGCTGGACCGCAAGGTTCTCGAACGGCGCCTCAACCGCGACACCAACTGGCCCCTGCGCCTGGCCGAGTTGCACGCCGGGCTGGCCCGGCGCGACGCCAACCTCAACGCGGCGCTGCTCGCCCACCCCGAGTTCGGGCGGCCCGCTCATGCGGTCTTCGCCCGCGCGCCCGGCTTCGACCGGCGAAAAGCCGCCGAGGCCTTCCTCAGGCGGTCCGCCAAGGACAAGGATTTTCCCTGGAGCGCCGAGCTGGTCGGGCTGCTGGGCGCGCTCCCGCCTGAGCAAGCCCAGCCCGCGCTGCGCCGGCTGTGGGGCGAACAAGGCCTCGACGACGAAATCCTGGCTGTCCTCGCCCAACAGCCGCGCCCCGACGACCGCGACCGCTTCCTTGCCGGGCTGGGATCGGCGCGCGTGGCCATCGTCCGGCTCAGCCTGGGCGCCCTCGAAAAGCTCCCCAAGCCCTCGCCCAAGGAGGCAACGCGCCAAGAGGCCCTGGCGCTGATCCGCGCCCTGCGCCTGGCGCCGGCCGACAAGGAGGGGATCGCGCTACAGGCCCGCCTCCGTGCCCGCTTGCAGGGGACGACCGGCCAGAAGTTCGCCGACGCCGGGGGTTGGTCGCGCTGGTTCCGCAAGGCCCATCCCGACCTGGCCGCTCGCCTCGCCGACGCCGACGGCGTGGACGTGGCCGCCTGGGACAGGCGCCTGGCGAAGATCGCCTGGGACAAGGGCGACGCGGCGCGCGGCAAGGCCGTTTTCGTCAAGACGAGCTGCGCCGCCTGCCATTCGGGGGCCTCGGCGCTGGGCCCCGACCTGCGCGGGGCGACGAAGCGCTTCTCGCGCGCCGACCTGTTCACGGCCATCCTCCAGCCGAGTAAGGACGTCTCGCCGCGCTACCGCACCACGTCGATCGTCACGGAGGATGGGAAGTCGTACCAGGGGATCATCGTCTACGAGGCGACCGACAGCATCCTGCTGCTGACCGGCCCCGCCGCGAGCGTGCGCCTGGCCCACCGGCAAATCGGCGAGCGCCGGCTGACGGCCACTTCGCTGATGCCGACGGGCCTGATCGATCGGCTGAGCGACGGCGAGGTCGGCGACCTCTACGCCTACCTGAAGTCGCTGGCGGCGCCCCCGTAGGGACAAGCGTCCTCGCTTGTCGTCGCCAACGAATGAACGTCACGTCCAAGAAAGGCGCGACAAGCGAAGACGCTTGTCGCCACGATTCTCGACCCACGAGGCCCAACCCATGCGCTGGCGCGACCTGTTGGCCCTGGCACTCTCGGCCCTGGCGCAGCAGAGACTGCGCACCCTTTTGACGACGCTGGGCATCGTCTTCGGCACCGTCGTGCTGGCCTCCAGCGTGGCGCTGCGCCGCGGCGTCGAGAGCACCATCACGCACGAGCACGCCCGCTACCATGAGCTGCGCCAGATCGAGGTGCGCCCCGGCCGGCCCGCCGCGAGCGCCGAGCCCGTCGAGGTGCGCGGCCAGATGAGCGACGAGCGCCGCCAGCGCCTCCGCCGAGAGCTCACTCGCCGCCTGGCGCATCTGCGCGACCTGCCGCCCGAGGCCCGCCTCACGCCGGCGCGCCTGGAAGAGGTCCGGGCCATCCCCCACGTCGTCTCGGTGCGGCCCCTCGTCCTCCTGCGCGGCCGGGCCATCCTCGGCGAGCGCGTCGAAAGCACCACCGCCCTGGGCGTGCCGCCCGACGACGAACCGTTTCGCGACCGGCTGATCGCCGGCACGCTGCTCGACCGCTCCGACGGCAACGACGCACTGGTGACGGAACATCTCCTGTATCAACTCGGCCTTGTCGATGAGGCCGACGTGGCGAAGGCCGTGGGCAAGACGTTGGTTCTCGAACAGCGCACGGGCGGCCGTCCCTCGCCCAACGTGCTCCTGGAGCTCCTCGGGGGCGGTGGCCCGGTGTCGCCGCGCCAGGAGAAGTTGTTGGCGAAAGTGGTCGAGCGCCTGCCCGATACCATCGCCCAGATGAAATTGCCGGCCGAGGAGCGTCAGGCCCTCTTGCGATTGCTCCGCAAGCCCCGGCCGTCGGGCCCGGCGCCGCCCGAGCAGCGCGTCGAGCGGGCCCTGACCATCCGAGGGGTGCTGCGGGCGGCGGAGAGCGACAACCTGCGTCGGGGGGCGTGGGGCTACGCGAACGCCGACGTGATCTTGCCGGAGCGGACTGCCGAGGAAGTTTTCCTGAGCTTGCCGCCCGCCCGCGCGCGAGGCTTCGACTACGTGGTGGTGGAGGTCGAGCGCGTCGAACACGTCAAGGAGGTGCTGGCGGCGCTTCAGGAGCTCGGCCTGGAGGGACACTAGCCGATCCAGTGGATCGAGCGCGAGCAGTTCGTGTACGCGCTCGTCTTCAGCGCCATGACCGCGATCGCCCTGATCGCCCTTCTGGTGTCGGCGCTGGGCATCACCAACACGATGCTGATGAGCGTGCTGGAGCGCGTGCGCGAGATCGGCGTGATGAAGGCCATCGGGGCTCGCGACCGGCACATTCAAATGATCTTTCTGGTCGAGGGCGCCCTCGTCGGGCTGGTGGGCGGCCTGCTCGGGCTCCTCCTGGCCCGCGCCCTCGCCATCCCCGCCAACGCCTGGGTGCGCTCGATGGTCGCGAGCCGCATGTCGGTGCGCCTGGAGACCTCGGTGTTCGCCTTCCCCTGGTGGCTGGCCGTCGGCGCCCCGCTCTTCGCCTGCCTCGTGACCACCCTCGCCGCCCTCTACCCCGCCCGCCGCGCCGTCCGCGTCGATGCCATCGCGGCGCTGCGGCACGAGTGAGCCGCCGCCTATTTAGCCGCCGAGCTTGCTCGGCGCGGCGGCCCCACCGCCGTTCAGCGGTTGTTCCGCCACGAGCTTCACGTGAGGACTGCACCAACCCGCGAGGAAGTCCATCACCTCCATCACGACGTCTTCGTCCTTCTCTCGACCTGCCTCGCGCAGTTGCTGGCGGGCCTTTTCAAAAGTTGCCATCGTCGCGGGCCGGTCCTGTTCCCGGACGAGCAGTTCTTTGGCGACGGCGCGGAGCTCCAGCGTGGGCTGGGCGGAGCGCAGGGCGCGTTCAAAGACATCATCCAACATGGGAGCTCCCTTCGCGGGCGGTCAGGGGGCAGCCACCTGCTGCCAGAGGACTTGGGTCTGTTCCAGGGCCCGCTGATACTCCGCGAGCGTCATGGGACGAGCCAGTTCCACAAAGCCGTGTCCCGGCTTTGTTGGATCGGGACGGTAGCCAAGGTCTGGGCCCAGGTCCGTGTCGAGGATGCTCCACACCGGGTCTCGCCCGACGCCCTGCAACGCAGGGGGCCTCCGAAAGCGCGGCAGGTTCAGCGGATCGTGCGGGCTGACCGACAGGCCCCCTGCCCCGGATGCACGACGTCGGCCGGATCGCTGGCGGGCACGTCTATGCCCGGACGAATCCCCAGGGATCGGGCGTCTTCCCCGACTTCGGGTTGCCCCGTCGCGCTCTCCTTCATCCCGCGGAACAGCAGCGGCATGGATGCGCGTCCTCAGCAGTGATTCTACACGAGCACCGTTCCAGGTAGAACAGCGATCGCAGGTTCTACCCCCCCCGCCGAATCCGCGGGATGAGCGGCAGCATCAACAACAACAGTCCCCCCCCGAAGAGGTACGGCAACAGGTGCGTCGAGGTCGCCGAGTAGAGCGTCAGCCCCAGCAACGGCCCCAGGATGCGCGCCAGCGCCGAGGCCGACTGATTCACGCCCAATATCTCTCCCTGACGGGCGGGATCGGTCCGCCGCGAGATCAGAGCCTGCGCCGACGGCGTCAGCAGGGCGAAGCCGACCACCGCCAGCGTCAGGCTCACGAGCTGCAAGGAAAGGAGGACCGACAAGCTCGTCTGTTTCTCCGTCGCCAGCCAGCTCACCCCGCCCAGGAACACGACGCCCAGGCCCATCAGGGTCATGCCGGCGGCCATGAACGTCGGCTCCGACACGCGCCCGGCCAGGCGGCGGTAGAGGACGCCCTGCGCGAGCATCAGCACGAAGCCGACGTAGGCGAAGACGAGAAAGTTCTTGTTCTGGCTCACCTCCAACACGTCGGCGTTGAGCAGCGACAGCGTCACCTCGAAGCTCGCGAAGCCCAGCGTCGCCAGGAAGAACGTCAGCACCACCGGGGCGATGGCGGGCGTGCTTAGCGCCTTGGCGATGGCGCCGGGGTCGAACCACTTGCGGTCCAGCGGCGGGGCCAGGGCGAAGTTGCGCGTCTCCGGCATGCGGGCGACGCCGAGCAGCAGGGCGACGAACGACAGCCCCGCCGCCGCGTAGCCGATCGCGCCGGGGCGGTCGGGCCACCACGACAGGGCGGCGAAGCCGAAGAGCGGGCCGAACGTGAAGCCGATGCCGAAGGCCGCCCCGATCATCGCCATGCCGTGCTTGCGCTTCTCTGGCGGGGTGCAATCCGCGATGACCGCCTGGGCGGTCGAGATGGTGGCGCCGGCGATGCCCGCGCCGATGCGGGCGACGAACAGGAGCGTCAGGGCCAGCGCCGCCGCCGTCTCGTGGGGCAGGTCGGAGGCGTAGCCGAACAGCGCGTAGAACACCACCGAGCCCGCCAGGCCCATCAGGAGGATCGGGCGCCGACCCACGCGGTCGGAGGTGCGCCCCCAGATCGGCGCGAACACGAACTGCATCGCCGAGAACGACGCCATGAGCAGGCCGACCAGCGCTCCCCCCGCCACGGTCTCGCTGCCGCCGAACAACTCGCGTACGTAGGTCTTGCCGTACAGCGGCAGGAGCGGCAGCACGATCCCGAAGCCGAGCAGGTCGATCACCACCACGAGGAAGACGATGAACATCGCCGAGCGCGGGGAAGTTGCAGGCGGGGCGGTGGCGATCTCATCCGGGCGGAGGGGAGCGGGCGGTTGGTCCTGGGTCGCGGGGTCGGACATGAGCGGCCGTCCTGAACTTGGGTCGGGCGTGACGATTCTGCCGAATTTACCTGTTGTATCGTTCAGCGCTCCCCCTGACGAGCCCGCCCGGCCGTGCCCGCCCGCCCGGCTCGCTACAACCGACAAGCTTGGCGAAAAGGGCCCCCGCGCGGGCCCCGAACGGGCAACAAGTCTGCTTGACCTTCCGGCGGTCGTCGTTCATCCTTGTAAGTCACGGCGCCCAGGCCGCCGTTGGAGGAGCCAATGCCTATGGTCAACAGCATCAGCGCCGACATCATCAGCCGGCGGGCGACGAAAGTCGCGGCTGGTGCGGCCCCTTCGACGATCCCCCAGACGGCCTTCCTCGTCTTCGACACCGAAAGCGTGCCCGACGGCCAGTTGCTGGGGCGGGTGAAGTATCCCGGCGCCGAGCTGGCCCCCGAGGAGGCCATCGCCCGCGCTCAGGCCGAGGCCCGCGAGCAATCGCGCGACGGCTCCGACTTCCTCCCCGTCACCTTCCAGGTGCCGATCGCCATCTGCGTGCTGCGCGTGGCGCCCGACTTCACCCTCCAGGGGCTTGCCTGCCTCGACGCCCCGCACTACCGCACCGCCGAGATCGTCCGGCAGTTCTGGCGCGGCGTCGCCCACTACAATCGGGCCAAGCTGGTGACGTTCAACGGCCGCGGCTTCGACCTGCCGCTCCTGGAGCTGGCGGCCTTCGACCACGGCTGCTCGGCGCGCGAATACTTCTACAACAGCCGCAACCGCTACAACGGCAATCACATCGACCTGTTCGACTGGCTGTCCAACTTCGGGGCGTGCCGGCTGGCGGGCGGGCTGAACATGATGGCCCAGCGCGCCGGCGGCGGGCTCTCGCCGGGCTGCGGCAAGCTCGACGTGGCCGGGGATCGGGTCTACGAGATGTATCGCGCCGGCAAGCTGCGCGAGATCAACGACTACTGCATGTTCGACACGCTCGACACCTACTTCGTCTTCCTGCGCACGCGCGTCCTTCTCGGCGAGGTGAGCGCCGACGACGAACGCGCCCTGGCCCGCGAGGCCCGGGCGTGGCTGGGAGCAAAGGCCGAGGAGCTGCCGGCGCTGGCGACGTACCTCGACAACTGGGACAAATCCCATCCCATT
>JBBSEZ010000449.1:0-8087 GCA_038239195.1 Gemmatales bacterium | reverse complement strand
CGTTCGGCGAGGTGCGCGAGGCGTATCTCGACGAGGTGGTGCGCTGGGTGCAGGGCGGCCGAGAAGGGTGAGCAAGGGCCTGGGCGCTGAAGGCGGTCATCGGCAGGCGGCAGGCGAGCCGAAGTAGGCGCCGCGAGCCGAGCGGCACCCGCAGCGCCGGGGACGTGGCGCTCAAGGAAAGGGGCGAAGCGAGGGTCAGGCGGGGCCCGCTCGGTCGCAGGGCCTGCCAACGTCAACCTCTCACCCCGGCACGCCAACCGCGCCCGTCTTCCGCTGGGCGGTACGGCAAAGGTCCATCACCCGCCCGCGCTCGTCGAGCGCCAGATGGAAGCGCTCCTCGCCCTGGATACGGTGCAGCGACAGATGGTAGTCCCGCCCGCTCACCGCGAGGTACGGCAACTTCTCGGGCTTGTGCGGCGTGCGCAGCCGGCCCCACGATCCATCGCCGAGGTAGAGGACGCCGTTGTTGTGGGCCAGCCCGCCCAGCAGCGGTTTGCTCCGCTTGAAGGTGTGATCGTGGTGCTCGAGCACCACCGGCACGCGATACTTCTCGAACAGCGGCACCCAGTGCTTGCGGTTGCCCGCCCCGGTGCCCTCCTTGCCCTTTTTCCCGCTCGGCTTGCGGAACGACGGGTAGGCCGGGACGTGATTGACCGCGATCACGTTCGGATGGTCCTTCCGCGCCCGCAGCACCTTCTCCAGCCAGTCTGCCTGCGCCCCGCCGATGGGCGAGGTGTGGTTGGTGTCGAGCAGGACCAGGGAGAGATAGTCCCCGAAGTCGAGCGTGGCAAAGCCAGTTTCCGGGTAGAGGCCCTCGAAAAGCGCATAGAAGAAAGGCGCCTTGGCGCGGGGCTTGTTGTACCCCCCATCGACCTCGTGGTTGCCGAGGCAGGCGATCAGGGGAATGAGCCGCCCGTCGCGCCCGACCACGTGTTTGCTGTAGTTGCGCAGGAACGCCAGGCCGATCGAGGTGGATCGGCCGTTGTCGTAGCCGAGGTCCCCGCCGATCACGGCGAACATCGGGTCTTGCCGGGCGGCCTGGACGTTGTTGGCGATCGCGTGGGCGTTCACCCCGCAATCGCCGCCCGAGACGAAGTGGATCGTGTCGGTCGCCTTCGCCGGCATCGTCCGGAAGCGATACGTCGGCGAGCTCTTGCCGATGCGGAAGTCGTAGTCGGTGCCCGGGACCAGCCCGGTGAGCTCGGCGCGAAACACCTGGAGGTCGGTCATCGGGTAGGGTCGGGAGGCGGTCGGCCGGGCCAGCCAGGGCCCGCCGCGCGCCGGCGCGTAGTAAACGTTCGTGTCGGCGGTCTCGCCGCGCGCTCCGACCCACTGAACGGTCATGGTCGTGGTCGGATCGCGCTGCCAGGTGAGAAACAGCGTACTCGGCTGGAACGGGGCGTCGTCGCCGACCTTCGGAGCGGGGCCGGGTGGCGGGGCCGCCCCGAAGGCCGGGCCGGCGGCCAGCCCGGCGAGCGAGGCGCCGAGGAACGAGCGGCGAGACGGAAGGAACATGGCGGCGAGCCCTCGAGAGATTTCGTGCCTGAAGTGCAGTCATTCTCCGGGCATCGTGGCGGGTTGGCAAATGAAAATCGCGTTAAGGTTTGGCCTGCTGGGGACGGCGCCTCAACCCGCAGGTCGCAGCAACTCGCCCACCAGCGCCAGGAGCGCGTTCCCGAGGATGGGCTTGCGCCGCGTCACCCTGGTTGGCGGTGCCGGCGCGTCAAACGCGTGGCCTGACTTCCACGCCAACGACGCAGCGAGCGGCGGCGTTAGCCCTCCGGAAAACGCCCCCTCGCGACGAGCACGCGCGCTCCGCCGGAAAAAAGCCGGCGGCTCGCCCGCGCTCACCCGATGCGCGGGAAGAGCGGTTTGGGCTTGCCCCCCTCCATCGCCGCCAGCACGCGGAGGTCGTCGATGGGCACCGGGGGCGTGGCGGCGTCCTCGTAGCGTACCGCCTCCCACGGCTGGGCGAAGTTGAAGCTGCGGTAGATCGTCTCGGCCGTGCGCGGCAGGAACGGCTTGAGCAGGATCGCCGCCGCTCGCAGCGGCTCGATCATGTCGAACAGCACCTGTCGCGTCGCGTCCCTGTCGGTCTTCACCAACTTCCACGGTTCGCGCCGCTCGGCGTACTGGTTCGTCGGGTCGAGGACGTACTGCCAGACCTTCTGGAGCGCCTGGTTGTACTGGCACGCCTCGACGTGGCCGCGCACCTGCTTGACCGCATCGGCGAACGAGGGCAGGCCTTCCGCGGTCACGGGGCGCGCCGCCTGGCCGGCCGTGCCGGCGAGGTGCCCACCGTAGTTCTTGCCGACGAGCGTCATCACCCGGCTGTAGAGGTTGCCGAGGTTGTTGGCGAGGTCGCCGTTGTAGCGCGTCTCGAACTGGGCCCAGCTAAATTCGCCGTCGCTGGGGAACGGGCACTCGCGCAGGAAGTAGTAGCGAAACGCCTCGCTGCTGAACCTCGTGATGACGTCCATCGGCTCGGTGACGTTGCCCAGCGTCTTGCTCTCCCGGACCAGTTCGCCGGTGTCCTCCTTCTTGCGGTAGACGAACCCGTGCCCGAACACCCGGCGCGGCGGGTCGATCCCCGCGGCGAAGCACATCGCCGGCCACAGGGCGCAGTGGAAGCGCGTGATGTCCTTGCCGATCACGTGCAGGTCGGCGGGCCACCACTTATTGAAGCGATCCTCGTCGGAACCGTAGCCGATGGCGGTCACGTAGTTGAGCAGCGCGTCGAACCAGACGTAGATGGTGAACTCTTCGTCGAAGGGCACGCGAATGCCCCAGGCCTCACCCCGGCGCGTGATGTTGACGTCGAACAGCTCTTTCTCCACCAGCGCGACGACCTCGTTGCGCCGGCTCTCGGGCTGGATGAAGTCGGGGTTTTCCTCGTAGAAGCGCAGCAGGCGCTCTTGAAACTTCGACAGGGCGAAGAAGTAGCAGGGCTCGCTGCGCTTCACCGGCGGGACGTTGTGGTTGGGGCAGACGCCGCCGGCCTCCTTGATCGCCTTCTCGGTCTTGAACTCCTCGCAGCCCTCGCAGTAGAGGCCCTCGTAACTGCCCTTATAGATGTGGCCATTGTCGTAGACCTTCTGAATGAACTTGCGACAGCCCGCGTGGTGGCGCGGCTCGCTGGTCTGGATGAAGTCGTCGAAGCTAACGTCGAGGGCGCGCCAGACCTCCTGAAACTGCCGGGCCATGTCGTCGCAGTAGGCCTTGACGTCCAGCCCCAGCTCGGCGGCGCGGCGCGACACCTTGACGGTGTTCTCGTCGTTGCCCATCAGGAAGTGGACGGCGAAGCTCTCCATGCGGCGGTAGCGGGCCTGAACGTCGGCGCCGAGCTTCTCGAACGCCGTGCCGATGTGCGGCCGGCTGTTGGGGTAGTCGATGGCGGTGGTGAGGAAATAGCGCGCGGGGTCGGCCATGATAGGCGTGTCCCTCCCTGCGACGTCGGGGCCGGGTGAGAGCGAACGGGTGCTCCCCCTCTTCATAGAAGGAGGGGCGGCCGCGGTCAGGGGCTCGCGTGGCGAAAGGAAGGCGGCTCGATAGATTGCATTGCGCCCGCCACACACGCAACATCGCGCGGGTGGCAATCTGTCCTCGTGACTGTCGAACCGGGCGGGAGATTGCGACAGCACTCGCGCCGACGGCCCCAGGCCGGTTGCCACTTTGCCAAAGCGTTCGGGGCGTGGCAACGAGGGCTACTGGACGGAACCGATTGATGTTAAACCACTTACGCGATGGTTGTTGGCGAGCCTGCCATACTGCCAACGCGCGTGGGCTGGCCGGCCTTTTCGAGGTTCCGGCAAGATGGCGCTCATACGTCTCTCGCAACAACGGGTCGTCCCGTGTTCTACTGGAGCTCGTCGGGGCGCCTCGTCAGGCCGGGCGCCTCGAATATTCGGCGCGACAGGTTGACGACGTCGCCAGCCTTCGCTACCGTAACAACCACAACTCCTGCCCTCGTCCTCTCCCGGTCATTCCGGCACTGAGGGCGGGGCCCGAGCGACCATTTCCCGATCTCACGCGCCTGCCCGATCCCCCGTACATCTCGCGAAGGATGGTTCGATGAAGAACCTCTCCTCCCTCTGGTCCAAGGCCCTCCGTCTGTTCCACGCCGCCGTCGCGGCGGACGCGCTGGTGCTGCACAATTGCGCCGCCACGTGGTCCAGGGCCTTCCGGCGGTTCCGCGCCTGGCAGCGCGCCCGGCCCTTTACCCATGCCCACGCGCGAGCCCGTCCGGAGATCGAGGTGCTGGGCGAGCGCGTGCTCCCCGGCGACGCCACGGGCGGGCTCCTGGCCGGCGCTCTCCTCGGCGCCAGCCTGGCCGACCCGCTCGCCGGCGCCATCGCCTTGATCGGCGCGCCGTCCGGCGTGACCACCCCGGCGGTGGGCGCGAGCCCCGCCCCCGCGGCCACGGTGGCGCCGCCACCCAGCGACCCGGTCAGCTTCCTGGCCGCGGCCGGCCCGGTCGGCGGGCCCGCGGGCGAAGGGGCCCCGGCGCCGGCGAACGCGACCAGCGAGACGTTCGCTGCGGCCAACGCCCTGGGCACGAATGGGCTGTCCGAGCCCGTCTCCTTCGGCCCCCTGACGGACAACTTCTCGGGGCCCTTCGCCCCGACCGCCCCGCCGCCGCCCCCGACGGGCGGGGGAGCGGACCCGGGGACAGGCGGCGGTTCCGGCGGCGGAGGGGACAGTGGCGGAGGGGGCGGTTCGGGCGCGCTCGGCGGCGGAGCGGGCGCGGACGCGCCGGGCTCGCCGGGGGCACAGGGGCAGTCCGCCAATTCGTCGCAGCAACAACTCCAGCAAGCGGCCCCCGCGACGAGCCCAAGTCCCACGATGCCGCCCGGCCCGAACGGCCCTCCGGCAACGGGCGGCCCGGCCGCCCAGCCGCTCCTCGCCAACCTCGGCAACCAGCAGAGCGCCGAGGGCGCCCTCGTGTCGCTGCGAGTGGGTGCGAGCGGCCCCCTCGGCGCCCCGCCGGGCTACTCGGCGACCGGGCTGCCTCCGGGCCTCTCCCTCGACGCGAGCGGCCTCATCTCGGGAATGGTCGCCGCCGGCGCCGCCGCGGGCGGGCCGTACGCGGTGACGGTGACGGCGAGCGACGGAACCAGCAGCGACAGCCAGACGTTCTCCTGGGCGGTGTCGGCCAGCCACCCGGCCGCCGTCAAGGACTTCGTGACCCTCGACGAGACCACCGGGAACACCTTCACGCTCAAGGCGACGTCCACGGACAACTCGCCCCTGGCGTACACGGTCTTCCGGCAGCCGCAGAATGGCTTCATCACTATCAGCGGCGACCAGGCGACCTTCATGCCCTCCCCCGGCTTTTCCGGCGTCGATCAGTTCACCTACCAGGTGCATCAGGGCACCGCCGACAGCAACCTCGGCGTCATCCGCCTCCGCTACCTCCCTGCCGATTCGTCCGCCCCCGCGGATGACGGCTCGACCGATCCCACCACCCCGCCCGGTCCCTCGGGTGGCTCGCCGGGCGACGGCGCCCCCTCCATGCCCCCGGCCGTTCCCGATGCTCCCCCGCAGGCGTTCCTCGACCAGTACCAGCAGGAGGTTCACGCCGGCGAGGCCGCCCACTTCACGGGCCGGGCGGAATCGCCGGCGGGCCCGGCGGGGATCGCCGCGGTCGCGTGGGACTTCAACTTCGACGGCTCCACGTTCAACGCCGACCCGAGCGCCACCGGCAGCCTGGCGCCCACGCACGCCTACGACGCCCCGGGGACGTACCTCGTCGCCCTGCGCGTCACCGACACGGCGGGCCAAACCGCCCTCGCGTTCGGCGACGTCGCCGTCTGGAGCGCCGACGCCCAGATCGTGGCGGCGAACGATCCCCAGCCCCCCACGGCCACTGTCGTCGATGCCGGTGGGACCGAGCAGACCGTCAACGCGGGGGAGGCGGTGCCCTTCACGGGACAGGCCAGCGCCACCGGCGGGCCCTCGCAAATCGCCGCGGTCGAGTGGGACTTCAACTTCGACGGGACGACGTTCCACGCCGACCCGGCCGCCACGGGCAGCCTGACGCCCACGCACGCCTACGACGCCCCGGGGACGCACCTCGTCGCCCTGCGCGTCACCGACGCCGCCGGCCTCACCGCCTTCGACACGGCCACCGTTTCGGTGCTCGCCCCGCCCCCCGCGGAGAGCCCACCGGCCGATCTGACCGCTTCCCTCGCGGTCAGCGGCAGCACGACCATCAACGCCGGCGGCACGCTCACCTTCACCGGCACGCTCGCCGGCACCACCCCCGGCCAGGACTACACCGCCCGTTGGGACTTCAATTCCCGGGACGGCTACGACCTGCCCGGCGCCGCGACCGGGCTGAGCGCGACGCACACCTTCGCCGGGCCGGGGACCTACGTGGTTTCCCTCGACGTGTCCGACGGCCTCGGCAACGACGCCGTCGCCACCGTCACCGTCACGGTCGCCGACGTGCGGGCCCTGGTCGTCGATGCCGGGCCCGACGCCTCGAGCAGCGTCGGGCAGGCCGTGTTGTTCGCGGGCCAGTATCTCGGCGCCGGCATGGCCCCGCTGGCCCCCGCCGCGGTCGGGTGGGACTTCAACTTCGACGGCACGACCTTCCACGCCGACCCCACCGGCTCCGGCAACCTGGCGCCCGGGCACGTCTACGACACGCCCGGCGACCACCTCGTCGGCCTGCGCGTGACCGACGTCACCGGCGCCAGCCGGGTGGGAACGCTGACCGTTCACGTGGATGACGTGGCGCCCAACCTGACGCTCGGCCCAGACCAGACGGTGCAGGCCGGCGCCACGGTCCGCTTCGCCGCCACGGCGACCGGCCCCGAGGGCGTTGCCTCCGTGCAGTGGGACTTCGACAACCAGGGAGACTTCAACCCCGACCCGGGGGCCGCGGGGAGCCTGAGCCCGCAACATCAGTACCTGCAGCCCGGCGTCTACGAGGTCGTCGCGCGGGCGACCAGCCCCGCCGGGACGGTCTCCGAGCAGACCATGCAGGTGACCGTCCTGAGCATGGCGCCGACGGCTGGCGTCAGCGCCTCCGGCCCTGTCCCCGAAGGCTCGGCGGTCGATTTCGTCGTGAGCAGCGTGGCGGGCCTCGCCCCGGGCGACGCGCTGACCATCGAGGCCGACTGGACGGGGAGCGGCGACTTCGCCGTCGTCCCCACGGAGGAGTGGACGACCGGGGCGGACGGGGCGATCCACTTCCGCCACGTCTACGCCGACGCCTCGCCCCCCGGTGGCTTCCCCACCGTGGTGCGCATCATGGACGCCGAGGCCGACTCCCACGACTACCTCGTGCCGGTGGTCGTCGCCGACGTGGCCCCCACGGCCACCTTCGGGTTTGGCGACGGCACCCACCTGCTGCGCCCCGGCGACCCCATCGCCTTCGGCCCGGTGAGCGACCCGTCGCCCGCCGACGCGGAGGCCGGCTACACCTACTTCACCAGCGTCGATGGCGCCGCCTTTTCCCCCAGCGACTCCGAGCAGTTCGTCCTGCCCGAGTATGTGCCCGGGATGACGCATACCGTGCGCGGCTACGTCCAGGCCGCCGACGGCGCCGCCAGCCCGATCTACGCGAGCACGGTGCGCGTGGCGGCGGACGTGATGGTGGACAACGAAGGCACCGGCTCGGTCAGCCTGACCTGGGACGGCGCCGCGGCCCCGGTGCTCGTCGGGGCCGGGCAGACCTACGATTTGCAGGACTCGGTGAACCACCTGAGCGTCACCCTGCTGACGGCGGGGGCCAGCTACGACCTGCGCACCAACGGCAACTTCGACGCCATCGGCGCCGCGGCGGGCGTCGATGGCGTGGCCCTGGTGGTGCATACCGACCAGGCGGACGGCCTGCCGGACTTCGTGGGCCACGGCGACGTGGGCGCCGTGGCGCTGCCGGGCGGCAGCACGCTGAGCCTGGGCGCCCGCGGCGACCTCGGCGACGTCCGCACCACGGGCGCGGCGCCGTCGAGCGCCACGGACCTGGCGTTCGAGAACCTGACGGGCTCGCTGACCGGGCTGGACCACGTGGACAGCCTCACCGCGCGCGGCTGGCTGGGCACGGCCCCCACCGAGCAGGTCTGGTCCGCGGAGGGCAT
>JBBSEZ010000448.1:0-8094 GCA_038239195.1 Gemmatales bacterium | reverse complement strand
AACGTAATCTCTCGCATGACCGGCCTCCCATTCCTTCCTCCATGGTCTGAGTTTATGGGTGTTCCGGTCTTTGTCTATTGTGTCACGCTGACCCGCGTCGAGTATATCACCGTCATGCCGCGAGCAAACGCACGTTTACGCAAATGGATCGCCGCATCTTCCGCATGGTGTGGCACTGGTGTCGAAGACGGCACCGACAGAAAAGCCTGAAGTGGATCAAGAAGAAATACTTCGAGCGCGTGGACGACAAGGATTGGGTGTTCACGGGAATGCTGCGGGATAGCAAAGGCCAGGGTTGGCGCATTCAATTGATGGAAGCAGCGAAGGTGCGCATCGTGCGGCAAGTGAAAATACGGAGCGAGGTCAATCCCTACGATCCGGCGTGGGAACTCTACTTGGAAGCACGGATGGCATGGAAGCTGGAACAAACGCTTGCAGGAAGAGGACGGATCGGGTATCTGTGGAAGGAGCAAGAGGGGCGGTGTACGGTGTGCGGGCAAGTCCTGCGCGTTGCAGAGGAAACCTGGCACATCCACCACCGGATCTGGCGCACGCTGGGCGGCAGCGACACGGCAGACAACTTGGAGTTGTTGCACGCCAACTGCCACCGGCAGGTCCATGCACAAACAGAAGGCTGAGGAACCAAGCCGCATCCTGCAAGGGGTGTTACCGAAGGCTTGAGCCGGATGCGTCGCAAGACGCACGTCCGGTTCTGAGGGGAGGAGGCGACGGCAACGTCGCCTCCTTACCCGACCACCTGACCGGGGCCGCATGTAGGCTTTTCGAGACACATAGCTCTCTGGGTGCGGGCCCGGCAGGTGAGCTTTATCATTCGCCTTGGCGGATCGCCAATGTCCCAAAAAGGCGTGGCGGTTCGTCTCGCAGTTGACCGCCTTGCTTGCGGCAGCCGATTCCGAGAGGTGTCCGGCGTGGCGGACGTCATCTTTTTCGAGGAGTTTCAGCACGTTCCTTGGCAGGTCTTGCGGGAGAAGACAAGCGAGGGCGATTGAGGCTTGGGCGAGGGGGGGAAAGAGGACGCGGTTCGTCGCAGAAAAACTGAAGGTAGGCGAGTGCGAACAAGAAGCGACAGCGGACCACGGCCGGCCTCCACGCCTCTCAGACGCCAAACTCCCCCAGGCCGGCCGCGCCGCTGAGCTTGACCGTTCGCAGGAGGAGGGCGGGGTGACTGAAGCTGAGTGGCTGGCATCCGACGACCCTGACACGATGGTCCGCGCGCTGGCCGCCGACCGCTACCAACGCGAACTGCGGCTGTTCGCGGTGGCGTGTGTTCGCCGCATCTGGGCTCTTCTCCCAGACGGGTGCCGGGCAGCGGTTGAAGCATCGGAGCGCTTCGCGGACGGCAGGATCGGTGCATCGGAGTTGGCAGCAGCCGTGGCCGTCGCCGTGCTGGAAGCCGAGGCGGCGTTTCCTGGCCACTCCGCCCCCGACGCCCGAGGGTACGCGGCCTCGGCAGCAGTCGATGCGGCATCGGTCTGGCCTCGCACCGCCGCGAACGTGCTTGCCGCCACGTCGTGCGCTGCCTCAGCAGCTGGGTGCGCGGCGTCTGAGGCTGACGAGTCGCGTTACGACGAGGTGTTTGAGTCCGTCCTGCGGGCAGAGTTGGCCGCGCAAGTAGGGCTCCTGCGGGCGTTGGTTTTCTTCCCCCTTGGGTAGCGGTCGGCGCGAACCAGGCGCTTCAGCAGACGGCCCCTGTCCATTCCTATAGACTGTGCCTGGCTCTTCGGGGGCCGCTGCTGAGATTATCGTTCGGCAAGAGCGAAACCGGCCGGTTGGCGGCCACCGCCTCTCAACCAGAGCGGGCGATACCTCACTCCCGCCGCGCCGCGTTGATCTCCTTCAACGCCCCCGCCGCCAGCTCGAACGACCGCAACCTGGCCGCGTGCTCGTAGACGGAGCCGGCGAGCATCAACTCGTCCGCCCCCGTCTCGGCCAGCAGCGCCTCCAGCCCCGCGCGCACCGTGCCCGGCGCGCCGACCACCGACACTCGCATCATGCGCTCTACGTGCGCCCTCTCGGCGGGCGACCACCTTCCCTCCATCCGATCCACCGGCGGCGGGAGTTGGCCCGGGGCCCCGCGGACCAGGTTCAGGAACTGCTGCTGGAGCGACGTGAACAGGCGACGCGCGTCGTCGTCGGTGTCGGCCGCGAACGCGTTCACCCCCACCATCGCGTGCGGCCGGTCGAGCGCCTCCGAGGGCTTGAAGTTGTCGCGGTAGAGCGCCAGCGCCGCGTGGAGGTAGTCGGGCGCGAAGTGCGAGGCGAAGGCGAACCGGAGCCCCAACTCAGCAGCCAGGCGGGCGCTGAAGTCGCTCGACCCCAGCAGCCAGATCGCCACGTTCAGTCCCTCTCCGGGGACCGCCCGCACCCCCTGGCCGGGGGCGGCGGGACGGAAGTACGACGTCAGCTCCAGGAGGTCTCGCGGGAAGGTGTCGCCGCTACTCCCCAGGTTGCGGCGCAGCGCGCGGGCGGTCTGGTGGTCGCCGCCGGGGGCGCGACCCAGACCGAGGTCGATCCGGCCCGGGTAGAGCGACTCCAGGGTGCCGAACTGCTCGGCGATCACCAGCGGCGCGTGATTGGGGAGCATGATCCCACCGGCCCCGACGCGGATGTGCGACGTCCCGCCCGCGACGTGGCCGATCACCACCGCCGTCGCCGCGCTGGCGACGCCCGGGAGGTTGTGGTGCTCGGCCAACCAGTAGCGCGTATAGCCCCACCCTTCGGCGCGACGCGCCAGGTCCAGCGTGTTGCGGAAGGCCTCTGCGGCCGTGCCGCCCTGCCGGATCGGCGCGAGGTCGAGCACGGAGAAGGGGACGTCGGCTGAGTGTTTCACGATCGTCTCTCCGAGAAGGTTGGGCAAACCGGCTCGCCCACGCGTCGCGTCGCATCGCGGCGACACGACTATTTGCGCCACGCCGGGTACAATGTACGGAGGGCGTCGCCATTCCTCACCGGGGGCTTCATCATGCGCCGCGTGCTCTTTACCTCGCTGGGGCTACTCGAACTGGCCGCCGCGTTCTGTCTCTTCGCCTTCGCCTGGCAGTTGCCGGGGACCGAGCAGGTCGACGACACCGTTGGCCGCGTCGAGCGCGTCAGCACGAGCGCCAGCAAACAGGCCGGCCAGTTGCGCGGCCAGGTGAAGACCGTGCGCGCCAACCAGCCGAAGGTCAAGCAGCTCACCGTGCGGCTGCAAGCGCAGTTGATCGCCGTCGGCGAGAACCTCGACAGCCAGCACGTCGATTACAAGACCGTCGAGACGATGAACCGTTCGCTCGGGGACGTGGCCAAGGGGCTCGACGGGCTGTCCGACACGCTCGACCCCAAGGGCATTGGCCAGATCGGTAAGGGGCTCGAGGTCACCGCCGACTACCTCGACAAGAAAGTGGCGCCGGGCGCCGACCAGGCGGCCGAGCGCCTGGAGAGGACGACCGCCGACCTCAAGGCCGACGCCGAGGTACTCGGCAAGCTGCTCCAGGAGGCGCCCTTCGACCTGCGAGCAGCGCGGGCGGCGTCGGCCAGCCTCGGCAAGTTCGACGAGGGGCTCGCGCGGATGATCAAGATGCTCAAGGTCGAGAACTTCGATACCATCCGCGAGGGCTTCACGGGGCTCGAGGAGTCGCTGAACACCGGGGCCTCGCAGATCGACCGCTTCGCGGGCCTGAATTATCCGGTCATGCGCATGGAGGGGCGCCGCCCGGTGGTCGAGACCAAACCGTTCTGGCCGGAGGGCAAGACCACCGCCGACGGCATGCGCAAGGCGGCCCGGGGGGCGACCGCCGCGGGCAAGGAGATGGACAAGCTGAACAGGGACGTGCCCAGGCTCCGCGCCTCCCTCGAAGCGAGCCGCAAGGTGGTCACCATCACCAAGGACGCGCTCGACCTGGCGCTCAAGCAGGAGGACAAGCTGGAGCGGGTGCTCAAGAACTTCCCCCGGCACACGGCCCGGCTGGCGCACGAACTGCCGGCGCTCAGCGGCGACCTCGCGAAGATCCTGCGCGAGACGGCCAAATTGAGGGAAGTCGCCGCGGCGCTGCGGGAGACGCAGAAGGGCGTCGATGCGACCATCGCGCGCTGGCCGCCGCTGCGCGAGAACCTGGGGCGCTCTTCGGCACTCCTCCGCGCGATGCAGAAGCAGATGCAAGGGGCGCTGGCGCGGCGCGCGCAATACGAGGCGTTGGCCAGGCAGACGCTCGCGCTCACGCGCGCCTGGGCCGAGGCGCTGCCCATCATGACGGAGAAACTGGACGAACAACTTGCCCAACAAGAGCAGTCGCTCAAGGAACTGGGGCAGGGATTAGATGAGGTGAGCGCGGCCATGCCGGCGTGCGCCCGCACCGCGTCGCAGTTGCTCGCGACGACCCGCCTGCTCCTCGGCCTGGTCGGCGCTGTCGCGCTGTTGCACGGGTGCTATGTCGTGCTCGGCGCGCGGCTGGGGGCGCGCTATTCGGTGTGAGGGGCTCAGCCCTTCTCGCCGCTGCCCGGGGCCCCGCCGACGACGTAACCCAGCGGCTTGACCGCCCGGGCCAGTTCGTCTCCCCCGGCGCTGGCCTCGTTGCTCCCGACGTTGGCCTGGGAGATCGCCACGTACCAGAACTTCTCGCGGTCGCGCGGCGGCAGGTCGTCGGGCTCCAGGCCGAGCTCGCGCACCGCCTCGCGGTCCCAGCGATGCTTCTTCAGCACCGCCGCCAGCTCGCGCCAGGTCATCCCCCCCGAGACGAGGGTGCCGTCCGCTTGGTTGATGCGCCGGCCGATCAGAACGTGAAGCAGCCCCCGCAGGTTCCCCCCCGCGGCGCCCTGCTTCCTGACGGCCTCCAGGAAATCGCGCAGCTGATCCATGCCCACGCCCCACACCGTCAGGGAAGGACGCGCCCACCAGGGCGCGCCCGCCGGCGCAACTCCCCACGCTCATCGCGTGCGCCCAGCCCCGTCATGTTATCATGGTGGGGTGGGGAAAAGAAACACCATAGTCAGACTTCGCAGAATGGGTGGATTGGGCAAGCATGGCAGGCGAGGCAAGCACGTCCTTGGGGTGGTCGCGCCGCCGGCCCCGGCAGGAGAGACGTCCATGACGGTCCGCCAGATGGTCTGCTCGGTGTTCGCGCTGGTCGGGCCCGCGGCGGCCTTGGCCCAGGCACCGCCCACAGGACTTCAGCCGGAGGTGCGCGTGCGCGAGATCACGCGCCTCGACTGGGAGTTTGCCGCGCGTTCGTTTCGGCCAGCCGAGGCGCGCGTGTCGGCCGCCTACGAGTCGCGGGCCCAGCGCTACCAGCTCTTCGTCCCGGCCACCTACAAGGCGGGGAACACCTGGCCGCTGATCGTCTTCGTCTCGCCCGGCGACGACCCGCTCGGCTGGCGCTACTACCGCAAACTGTGCGAGGACAACGACGTTCTCTTCTGCGCCGCCTACGGGGCGGGCAACAACTCCCCGGCGGGGAGGCGCGTGCGGCTGGTGCTCGACGTGCTCGACGACGTGCGCGGGCGATATCGCATCGACCCCGACCGCACCTACCTCGCCGGCTTCTCCGGCGGCGCGCAGCTCGCCTGCACCATCGCCTTCGCGCTGCCCGAGCACTTTGGGGGGGTGGTCGCCATCGCCGGCGCCGATCGCCTGCCGCGCCTGTCACATCAGCGCGCCCGCGTTCGCGAGCGCCTGTCGGTGGCCCTGCTGGCCGGCGCGACCGACCCGAAGCGCCGCGAACTGGCGGACTACGTGGCGCCCCTGTTCGGCGAGGTGGGCGTGCGCACGAAGTTGTGGGCCGTCCCGAAACTGGGCCACGCCATGCCCTCGGCAGACGCGCTGGCCAAGGCGCACGCCTGGCTCGAAGAGGACGTCAAGCGACGGCGGACCGATGCGGCCTCGCGCCCGGGGCTGGCCGCGTCGGCCGACGCGGTGACGCCGCGCCGGTTACTGGCTGGCACCGCCCTCGAGCTGGCCGAGGCCGATCTGCGACGGCCCGAGCGCGCCGGGCGGGCCGTGGCGCTGCTCGAAGCGATCGTGGCGCGCTGGGGCCCGACCGAGGCCGGCGAAAAAGCGGAAAAACGACTCCGCGAAGTCCGCGCCGATGAGGCCCTGCGCAAGAGGGCCCGGCAACAGGCCGGCGCCGAGGAACGAGCCCTGCTGTCGGCGCGGGCTCGCGCCGAAGAGCGCTTCGGGCAGACGCGCGCCGCCCTGCTCACCTGGCGCGAGCTGATCAAGGGCCATCCGGGAGCGCCGGAGAAAGACAAGGTGGCGGCCGAGGTCGCGCGGCTGAGCCGGGTGCTGGCGCGCACGCCCTACCTGGGCGCCACCTTCGCCGGCGATACGACGACGGTGCGCGACGTGGTGCCCGGCGGGCCGGCCCAGCGCGGCGGCCTGTGCCGGGGCGACGAGGTGCTGCGCCTGGGAACGGTCAAGGTCGCGTCCCTCGCCGAGCTCGGGCTGGCCTGGCGCGGCAAGGCGCCGGGCGAAAAGGTTTCCGTCGAAGTGCGCCGGGGCGGTAAGGCGCTGGCGCTCGCGGTGGTCGTCGGCCCCACGCCCGTCGGCGATTGAGAATTGTTCAAATCCTCGACGCCGAGGAGCGAATAAGCGAAGAAGCCGACCATTTCAAATCGTTCGCCTTCGAGGAGGTCCCATGTCCGAACTGTTCCTCAAACATCCCCAGGCCCTGGTCCCAACCGTCGCCATCGTATGCACCGCCTTGGTGGTGCTGGGCAGCGTCATCGTCACGCAATGGCGGAAGGTGCGCCAGCTCGACACCGAGGCCGCGCTCAAGCAGGACATGCTCAACCGCGGAATGTCGGTCGAGGACGTCGAGCGCGTGCTGCGCGCCTCGAGCGAGGCCCCCGCCCCGACAAGCACCGGCCCCGTTTCCGACAACGAATACTACCTCATCGAAAAACTGATCGACGAAGGCAAGTCGGCCGACGAGATCGAGCGCGTCATCCGCGCCTTCCGGGCCGGCGAGCCTCGCCCCGCCCTGCCCGAGCGGCAAGACGCGGTCCGTGCCTGATGGGCCCTCCCTCCGCGAACGGCCAGTAGCGCCTCGAGGCGCTGCTGGCCGTTCGCGTTTCTCGCCCCCCCTCGCGACATAATCGATACTACCGCCCTGGATCGCGTAGTGATTTTGTGTACACTAAAAAGAGGGAGGGAACGACGCCCTTCCTTGCCCCAACGAATTGGGAAGGAGAGAAACGATGGAGAAGAAAGAGAAGGCGAGCGTGCCGATCGCCGATCCCTTCCCCGCCGAGGTGAAGGAACTGGCGCACGCGCTGGCGTCGCCGTTCGCGCCGAGCGAGGTGAAGTGGAAGCCGCAGGCGGTGAGCGGCAACCGGGCGCTGGTGGTGGCGTTCGTGGACGCGCGGGTGATTCAGGATCGGCTGGACGAGGTGCTGGGGGTGATGGGCTGGCAGGACAGCTACGAGTGCCTGCCGGACGGGGCGGTGGTGTGCCGGCTGCGCATCCGCCTCGGGGAGGAGTGGATCACGAAGATGGACGTGGGCGGGCAGAGCGAGCAGCCCGACGAGGGCGACCGGCGCAAGGCGGCGTTCTCCGACGCGCTGAAGCGGGCGGCCGTCAAGTTCGGCATCGGGCGCTATCTCTACCGTCTCGATCCGCAGTGGGTGGACTACGATCCAACGAAGAAGCGGATCGTCGGCACGCCGCGCCTGCCCCCCGAGGCGCTGCCCTACCCGACCGCGAAATCGCCAGCCCCCGAGCCGCCCGCGCCGGAAGGCGGGAAGGGGAAGCGCGCCCCGAAGCAAGCCGTGCCGCCGGCCGAACCGGCGCCGGCCGCCGCGCCCGAGCCCACCCCGACGGATACCAAGGCGGCGAAAGCAGTCCCGAGCAACGGCGCGGAGCTCCAGCGGCGGCTGTCCGACTACGACGAGCGGCTGGCGAAGCAGGGGCTGTGCCGTCCGGGGGAACTGGTGCAGCACATCGTCAAGGCCGGCGTCGGCGCGGGCTACGAGGCCGACCTCGCCACCTGGTCGGGACCGTCCATCCTGTTGGCGGTCGAGGAAACGCGGCTGTTCGAGGCGAAGATGTGCAAGCAGAGGAGCGTGGGCAAGGAGGCGAAGAAGGAAGTGGCGTGAGCGGTT
>JBBSEZ010000447.1:0-8094 GCA_038239195.1 Gemmatales bacterium | reverse complement strand
GGCTCAGGAGAGCCGTCCACAACCCACCAGGACGGCTCAGGAGAGCCGTCCTACGGGCTGTTTCCTCTCGCCGCTCGCCTTGCCCCTTCACGGGCGCCCCATCTTCTCGCGCAGCCCCAGCAAGCGCTCGCCCGCCTGATGCAGCGTCTCGTCGCGCTTGGCGAACATGAAGCGCACCTGCGTCCGCCCCAGTTCGCGCGGGGAGTAGAAGCTGCTGCCCGGGACCGCCGACACGCCCACCTTTTCGATCAGGCGACGGACGAAGGCGGTGTCGTCGTCCCATCCCAGGTCCGCAATGTCGCTCATCACGTAGTAGGCGCCCTCCGGCTCGACGAAGCGCAGGCCCGCCCGGCGCAGGTAGGGCAGGAACAGGTCGCGCCGCCTGCGGTAATCGTTGCAAAGCTTCTCGTAGTAGCTGGCCGGCAGGCCGAGCGCCACCGCGCCCGCGATCTGGAGCGGGTGGGGAGCGCCGACCGTCAGGAAGTCGTGCGCCTTGCGGATGCCGTTGCTGATCTCGGCCGGCGCGATGCAGTAGCCCAGCCGCCAGCCCGTGATGCTGAACGTCTTCGACAGCCCGCTGATCGTCACGGTGCGCTCGGCCATGCCCGGCAGGGAGCCGATGCTGACGTGCGGAGCGTCGGTGTAGCGGATGTATTCGTAAATCTCGTCGGCGAAGGCGTAGACGTCGTGCTCGATGCACAGCCGCGCGATCAGTTCCAACTCGGCGCGGGTGAAGACCCGGCCGGTGGGGTTGTTGGGGGTGTTGAGGATGAGGGCGCGCGTGCGCGGGGTGAAGGCGCGGCGCAGCTCGTCGGGGTCGAAGTGCCAGTCGGGCGGGCGGAGCGGCACCCACACGGGCCGGGCGCCGGTGAGCAGGGCGTCGGGGCCGTAGTTCTCGTAGAACGGTTGAAAAATGATGACCTCGTCGCCCTCATCGACGAGGGCGAGCATGGTGGCCATCATGCACTCGGTGGCCCCGCAGCAGACGGTCACGTTGAGGTCGGGGTCGCAGGCGATGCCGTTGAACGAGCGCACCTTGGCCGCGATGGCCTGCCGCAGCACCGGCGCGCCCCAGGTGATGGCGTACTGGTTGAAGCCATCCTGGATCGCCTTGCAGGCGGCGTCCTTGACGACCTGCGGCGCCTCGAAGTCGGGCATGCCCTGGCCGAGGTTGATGGCCCCGTGCGCCGCGGCCAGGCGCGTCATCTCGCGGATCACCGACTCGGAAAAATACTGCACGCGCCTGGCCAGCATCGTCGCCTCCTGCCCGGGCCCGAACGACGGGCCGCAACGTCTCACCCGGGACTTTAACTATTCGCCGCCCCCGCCGGGCTCAAGAGGCACAAGGCGAGCGGCAGGGCTTGGTTTGCCGTAGGACGGCCCTCGTGAGCCGTCCGGCCGGCTCACGAGGGCCGTCCTACAAGGAGGCAACTTCCTGCCACTCGCCTTTCCGCTGGCTGGGATGCGAGAAGCAGGCCATAACAGCCCAAACGGCATCGCCTGGAAAGCTGGGACAGGGGAGCAAAAAGGCCGGGTTGGGAAAGCGTTGGCCCCTTTTCTCCCGGGGAGCAAGACAGGGATGGGGATGGGGCGGGGCGATGAAACCTGGCCCGATTTCACCAGGCTGGCCTGCCAACCGCAGCCCGGGGAGGGAAGAATGTTCTTGTCGCAACCCCTTTCCCCCCGGAGGCAGCCACCATGAACACGATCGCGTCGCAGGTCTATGCGAAAGTCGCGGAGCTCGTGCAGCAAGGCCAGACCGAGAGGGCGCGGGCACTGGCGGTGACGATCCAGGTCGATCACCTGCGCGGCATGGCCCTGCTTTTGGCAAACTACAGTCGGCGGCTGTGACGGGCCGAAGCGGGCCCCTCGCACTGCGGCGGGGGGCCCGGAACGGCTCGCGCGGCAACAAAGACATTTCCTCTCCCCCACCTAATCTTTCCGCAATCTCCTCCTTCCCGGGCCTCGCCCGGCTCGAGGGCCCTGACCTGGCCTGGCGGCGTCGTTCCTCGCTCCTTATGCTTCTGGGGAAGGACGTCGCCAAGCACAGGAGGGCCCCGAGATGCAACCACCCCCCACCTCGTCCACCGGACAGCGCCTGCACCTGGCGCTGACTGCCTTGCTGCTCCTCGCCGCCGCCGGGGCCCTCGGCCTGGTCGCCGCGGGGCAGGTGCGCGTGAGCTGGGGCGAGCCCGAGCCCGCCCCTGCCAACGAGGAGGCGCCTTCGCCGCCAGAGAAGAAGGCGCCGCCGAAGAAAGGGCGCTACCGGGTCGAATACCTGGCGGGCGCCTCGGAAGCAGTCACCGAGGCGGGCGAGGCGGGCTTTCTGGGCGGGGGCATCGAGAAGGCCTGGGTGTTCCGCTACTCGGGCGGTTACTTACAGGCCCAGGCCGACTTCCGGATGGGGGAGTTCCTGGCGACCATCGGCCCGGCCCCCGGCAACTGGCAGCGAACGCTGGCCGGCCAGAAGGGCGCGGGCGCCGAGCGCCGGGGCTTCGTCATCCTGGCGGCGCTTCAATCGCGCTACCCGCCCAGCCAGGTGGCGCAGTTCTACTTCCCCCACCTCGGCGGCATCTGCGCCTCGCTCACGGCCTCGCCTCTCCAACTGCTCTGTGCCCTCCCCGTCGATGCGTTTCGGCTGCGCGAGTATCGCCTGCTCGTCGTCGCCACGCCCGAAGGGAAAGGCGGCACCGGCCTGCGCCTGGTCATCGACGACCACGTGATCGTGCCCGGCCCGCTCCTGGGCGACTACGCCGAGCTGAGCGCGGCCGAGCGCCTCGGCGGCGGGCCCGACCTGGGGCCGGGCCAGGACCTGATCCTGCTCGAGCGGAGCTGGGGCGGCAACCGCTTCGCCCTTCAGGCGCGCTTTCTCCCGGACGCGGAGGTGGAGCGGCTGCGGGCCGCGCCGCCCGAGAAGTGAGGCGCTGCGGGAGAGGCAGGCTGCGCAGTAACGCAGGCCAAACACGGCCCAGCGGTCGCCCTGGTCCTTCGCACGGAAAACAGCTCATGGGGAGGCGTCTGGAGGCGACGCTGAGGACCGCAACCAGGACTGGAGCACAGCCCCGACCACGACCAGCCCCAGCCCGACGGCCCCGACGGCGATCCGAGGCCACTGCTCCAGAGTGATCGGGACCACCTGCGAGAGGAGGTAAAGAGCGAACAACGACAGGCCCGCGCCCGTCAGGAAGCCCACCCAGTACGATCGCAACGTGCCACTCGCCATCGATGCGCCCTCCCCTGCCGAAAGCCTCGTTCTGTGGCCGGCCCACGCGGGCCAGGTGCTGGAACACAACGTCAATCGCGTGGGCAGTCTGCCGGAACACCGGGCTCGGCGCCCATCGGCGGCAGTCGCCTGTGCGCTTCCCGCACGAACCACTTTTCCACGTCCGCAGGCACGTCGCTCCGATGCCGCTCGAGCTCGAACGACCCCTCGGCATCGGAGTAGAACGCCCACAACGCCAGTTTGCCACGCGGCCGGTCCCATAACTCCAGATACATGCCACCGTGGGCCGCGTCGCTCCCCATCAACATCTCGTACCCGTCGGCAACATCCATCCGCGACTCCCTGCCGGCGAACGCGCACTGGTTGCCCGGGCGGGGCAAGTCTCAATGCGCTTGGGACGGCTCCAGCTTGGGGCAAGGCATTGTTTATACCACGCGAGGGGCAACGGCGGCCGCGATTCGCACGCGGATCGGGGAGCGGGCGGTGCTTCCCCTTGGCCGCGCTCCCCTCCGTCGAGCGCCGGCCCTCGCTGCCAGGAACTCGTGCAGGGCGGCGCGCTTGCGGAAGTCCAGGCGGCCCGGCATTCTCGCCGACCACGACCAGGCGAAGGAGGGCGGCTCCCGGGCAGTCAAGACGTCGTTCCTGGCTCGCCGCTACGCTTGGCTTTGGCCAGAGGCCTCCAGGTAATCTCGTCCGCGTAGAACACGGGTGTGTCGATGGCGGTTACCGCGCCATCCGGGGATTGGACTGCCCACAACCCAGACTCGAGCAAGTCGCCAAAAAACAGGTCGAACTCCGAAGCGTCAACATCTTCGCCGGCATCCAACCGCGCGTGCCATTCCTTGCAGAATGCGACGAAGTCACGAGCTCGCTTCTCGGTTGTGTCATTCGCGGGCGCGGTGCATTGCGCGAATTGCCCGAACCACGTTTGGGTCGCGCCCTCGCCGCAGAAGGCGTCGGCAATCTCGCCCACGGAGATGGGACCATGTCGAAGCGCGAAGTGCAGGCTCACACGTTCCATTCGAGGCTCCACGCCAAGGCGAGCGGCAGGAAACAGCCTTGTAGGACGGCTCTCCTGAGCCGTCCGACGAGAAAACGACTCCTCCCGCTCGCCCGAACGGCCAAGGCCATCGCTCAGCAGCCGGCTCACGCGGGAGAGGCGATGAAACACGAAACAACCGTCGATCGCGTGGCCGGTCTGGGACAGGGGCCTGTTCGGCCAGCCTACCTACCGAATGTGGGGCCCGTCCTCTTCCTCGCTGTGTCGCCGCTGCTCCCTCTCGTGCTTGGCCCACTCCTTCCTCAAGTCGCGCCCGATCCAGGCCCCGCCGATCAGCCCGACGACCACCGCGAGGCCGAGCATGGGGGCCCCGCCGGAAGAGAACTTGGCCCCGAGCATCTCCGGAGCGAACAGGAGCATACACGACACGAAGAAGACGAGCATGACCGCCACCCCGACGACC
Organism: Gemmatales bacterium; assembly: GCA_038239195.1. Lineage (GTDB taxonomy): Bacteria > Planctomycetota > Planctomycetia > Gemmatales > Gemmataceae > JBBSEZ01. The sequence goes on along the minus strand of JBBSEZ010000447.1, from coordinate 3,408 downwards.
GCGTCCCCGGCCATGCCGAGCTGTTGGTGCAGGCCGCGCCCAATCCAGGCGATGACGCCGCACAGGAAGCCCATCCCAAAGATGGCGGCGGCGAACCAGGCGGCCTCGCTCAACTCGCCCACATCCACCTCTCCACGAACGACTGCCCGGACCACCTTGACGGCGGTGGCAAGCGAGAGGACGGCGCCCCCGAACAAGCCGAACTGCCACCAGCGCGTCAATCGCATCGCGTCTCTCCTTGGCCCCGGGGGCCGCGCTCCGCTGCGCGTCGCGGCTACACGGGGACACGATCTCATGCCCCTCGCCTCAACGCCCTATTCGGGGTTCGGCATCCAGCAGGAGCGCAAGGCACTCGGCCAGCATTGCTTCAACTCCGGTGCGCGTGCCGTCGCGCAGCGGGCCCGCCAGCGCAGCGCGATACAGGTTGGTGGCCCGGCTCGGGTCGCCGGACTTCTGGTAGCAGGACGCCGCGCTGATGCGATGCACCGCAGCTTCGAGGCCCTCCCCGTGGGCGTCGAGGAGCGAGGCGATCCGCTCTTCGTACGACGCTGCGGCCGCCCAGACCGGTTGGGCGGTTTCCGGCAGGCCGATCGTCGTCAGCGCCTGCGCCTTCGTGAGGACCGGCGATTTTTCGGCCATCAGCGCTTCGACCTGATGGGAGGGCGGCTTGGCCTTTGCTTTCGCCATGGTCGGGCTCCTTGATGGGATGTTTGCTGAACCGGATGCGATGCCCCCAGAGGAAGTGGAATGCGACCCAATTCAGCTACAGCAGATGGTTCGTCATTCACCTGCCGTTCGGGGCGAATACCGTTACGACCGAAGAGTGACCGTCAGGATACTCAGCTTGCGGAAAAGGTAGGCCAAACAGAGGATCGTAAATCCAGTGGCCGAGGACCGCAACGTAATGCCGAGACGAGCAGGGGCGTTGCAGAAGGACAGCCGTTGGTGAAGCTGGGAACGGATAGGCGCTGACCCGAGACCAAGGTTGGCGCAATTCGGCCATCTGCCATCCTACTCGAGTGACGTCTTCCAGAGTGCGCCACGTGACAAGTTGGCTCAGCGCGACTTCGGAGGACAAGCCTGTAATCAACCGATCCAACACCGTTTCATAAGCTACCCTCGCAACCATCGCGACGACGGCAACGCCGCAGTCATGCAGGCCGGTTTGGCGAACAAGAAGCATTGTCGATCTTCTTTGGCAAGAACCGCGCACCTGGCGCCATGTTGGTGGACGAACGAAGGGTGGTCTACCCGTTGTGCTGTCGCGCAAGCGGTTGCCGCGCTGGAGGAGCACGGCAGATCGAACACTGTTGGACGGAACCGCCGCTGTTGGTCCCCGGTCTTCCCTTCGGGGGCTCGATCAACGCACCTCGCTCGTGGGATAGGTCAGTGCCTCTCAGCACGTCTCCCCCCTCAGAACCGTGCGGGCCACTTTCGCGGCACACGGCTCTCAGGATGATCGGTATCGTCCACCGCTCTGAGATTGCAACGACCAAACGACGGCGTCCGGTAGTGTATGCTCCGGGGCCGGGTCGTCGGGGGCCCGTTTGCAAACCCGAAGGTTGCATCTAACTTGTCCCCGCGACTGGCAACTCATTCGATGATTCCCACCAGTCACTAGCCCTGTCCCAAGTCTGCACCCTGTCGGGTCGGTCACATGACCTATCCAGCCGGTTTCCCGTTGCCTTTCGGCCTGCTGGCCTTCGCTTGCTGGGACGTCGTCTCCCCGCTGAGGGATTCGGCCTTCCTTGCGGTCGGCTTACCGGCCTTTTACCCGGACCTCAACAGGGTTATCACGTTCCGCATGAACGAGAAACAACCGGGGTGGGTGCCTTCTATGCTGCGGGGGCTCGGTGTTTTCACAGGCTAGAGAGTGAGTAGCCTGCCCATTGTCCTGGTATCACCGCGTTCAGCCGTTGCGGCGACCTCCGCTAACGCAGCTTCATCGAAGGTTCACTTGCGTTCACCCGTCCAGTTTCCACCTTGCCCGGAAGCCGCATTCGGCTAGCAGCAACCTTGGGCTTCAACCTCTGCTTCACACCCTGACGGCATCAGCAGCCTGCCGACACCGGCAACGCATGCGAGGCTTGGAGGCAAGCTCAGACACGCGCTTGAAGGCTTTCGCCTCGCTCGTTCACGCGACCTCGTGTCGCACCACCCCTGGCCGATTCTACTCCCCGCTCGGCTCGCCTCGCAAGCCTCGCCCTGAGTCGCCTTGCGCTGGGCCAGCTCCTGGTGCGAGCCGAGCTTCTGCGACAAAACCGACCACCCGCCCGTCCTCGCGGTAGACGGGGCTTGCCCTTCCTCGCGCCGTCTGGAGGGCCAGGTTCGGCTCGCCATCAGGGAGCGCCCCCAGGCGCTCCTTCGGCTGCCACGATGATGACTCGGGAACGCTCCGGCAGTTTCACGCTGGGATCTAACGGGCGGACCAAGCCGTTCTCCACGATGCCCGCCACCGCCAGAGGCCGGCGCTGTCGGGCGAGGTGCGCCTCGACCGGCAACGGGGCCGCATCGGGCGGCAGCGTCAAGGGAGCGAGTTGCGGCTCCGACGCGAGTTGCTCGTCGAGGGCCTGGCGCTGGGGCCCCCGTCGGTCTGGTCCAGGAGTCGTCACGACACGTTCCTTTCAGTAGGCAGTAATCACGAAGATGGCCGGCTCGGCCAGTTCGCCGAAGACGTCGGGAACGTGATCGTCCTCCCGATCGTAACGCCAGATCACCCAGATCTTGCGGCCGGAGGGGGCCTCGGCAAACATCTGGAACGAGCCATCGCTCCGCTCCTGAAGACGGAATACGCGGTCGAAGGCGGCCTCCACCTCGTCCGCCGCCAGGGCGTGCGCGGCGATCTTCGCCAGGTTCCACTCGATCCACTTGAACCGTCTCATGCGCGGGCATCCGTTGGGTGACGTTCATGGTAGCCGGCCCGGACGTCGCGCACAAGCGGACAAGAACGGCGGCCCACGCGAGCTCCTCCGGCGGCCTCTCGGAAGAGCGGCAAGAAAGCCCTGGGCACGATCGCGTCCCCCCTTCTCTGGCGCCCATCGGGTCATTGCAGGTGGCGCTTGTCGCTCAACTTGCTCTCTGCGCGACATCCGCGCTCCGGGTAGACTGCTTGATGGTGGAGGTCCTCCCCTTTGGGCGCTCCTTCTTGTCCCGGATTCGAGGTTGGCCCTGTGCTCTCCTTCACCCCTCGCCAATTCCCCAGCCCTGCCCCGAAGGGCCAGCCCGGCGCTGCCGGGGCAAAAAGGGCCGACCGCCCCGCCACCGGCGAGAGAGAGCGCAGGGCGCCCGCCGGATCAGCGCCGCGACCGTCACCAAACGGGTGCGACACGATGCTGAGTCTGTAGCTGTTACACATTCGAGGAAAGGAGGGACGTAACCTTCTGTTCTGCCAGAAGTCTCCATCCACAG
>JBBSEZ010000446.1:0-8114 GCA_038239195.1 Gemmatales bacterium | reverse complement strand
CCCAAGCCGACCCACAGCCGGGCCCCCCCCCCCGCAGCCTAGCCGCGCCCCCCCCGCCGCCCCCCCCCACTTCCTTTGTCGTGCGCCCTTTTGGAAGAGGCAACTCTTCGAGGCCCCCAGGGAGTTTCGGCGCTGCGCCAGCGCTCAAGTAAGGTCGAACAGGGCGATGTAGCGATAGAGGGTGGCGCGGCCGATCTTGCTGATCTCCGCAGCCCGGGTCTTGTTGTGGTTGGCGCGGAGGAGCGCTTCGACCGCGCCGAGGTAGCGCACCTTCCAGAGCTGATTGAACGCGAACTCCGCGTCTTCCTCCGCCAGCGGTTCGCTGGCCACTCCCGGGCCCTCGGCCTTCTCGCGCCGCTTGGCGGCGCGGTCGGCGTGGTCTTCCCGGTAGCGCCTGGTCACCTCGGCCCGGAAGAGCTCGTCGTCCCAGCGACGCACCGCTTTCACGTACTCGCGGCCTTGCTCCTCGCTGAGGCCCCCCGGGGCGACCGCGCTCGGCCCCCCGTTCGAGCCGGCCCCTCGTCCCCGGCGCAGTTTGTCGATCCCCGTGCGGACGCTCTCGGCCCGGATAACGTGGTGGGCGCGACCTTCGTCCAGGTCGAAGGCTTGCAAACAGACGTCCCACATCAGCGACTTGACGTCGCGCCCGTTGCCGGGCCAATCGTACCCGGACGAGAGCAGCACCTGCTCAGCGTCGTCGGCGATCTCTCCCGTGCGGTCCTGGCGCTCAAACCACGCCCGGCAAAAATGCCGGGCCACCTCGACGACGTCTTCCGGGCGCTCGCGGAAGGGGGGCAAGACCAGGGGGCTGCCCCCGTCGATCAAGCGGGCGTAGAAGTCCTCGCGCAGGCGGCCCTCGGCCAGCAACTTCTCGGGAAGCTCGTTCAAGGTGAAGATGAGCATCGCCGGCGAGCGCCGCACGCGCGCCTCGCCGAGGCGGCTGAATTCGCGGAACTGGACGAGCCGGAGCGACGCCCCCTGCACCTGTAACGAAATGTTATGGGCGTCGTCCAGAGACAGGGCCCCGCGGCCCGCCTCGTCCATGAGCCCCGGTACCTCGCGGGGCTGATTGGGTTGGAACCCGGCGGCCACGCCGCAGAGCGTGCGTTGCGCGACCGCCCAGTCCCCGGTGTTGAACTGGGCGGTCGGCACCGGGACGAACGGTCCCTTGTCCTTGCGGTCCAGCCAGTAGTGCAAGCAACGCGCCAGGGCCTCCTTGCCGCTGCCCGTCTCCCCGACGATCAGGAAGGGAGGGATGGGGTCTTCCTTGCCGAGCAGGCGCACGCGGCGCTGGCCCTCGCGGTAGACGGCCCGCAGCGCCGCGGAGCGCCCCTTGACCACGACCCCGTCGGGCACGTCGGGGAAGTTCGCCTGTCGCGCATCGCGCCGCTGCTTCATCGCGCGGGCCAACCGCTCGATCTCCAGCTCCAGATTGACGGGGGGCGCCTTGCGGACCTTGCCCACGTAGCTGAACTCGCCGACCAGCTTGAATTCCCGGACGACCTGGGTCGAGGCCAGGCAGCTGGTCAGGATTACGTCGCAGTAGCCGGTCTCCAGCAGTTTGCGCTCGCGCAGGTCGCGCACCAGTTCCAGCGACGGCTGGTGGTCTTCCGCCACCAGGCAGACGTCGAGCAGCAGCAGCAACGGCCTTCCCTCCTTGGCCGCCCGCACCACCTCGCGGGTGGCCTCCCCTTTGCTGCTGGCCCGCCCGACCTTGCCCACCATTTCGATTTGCCCGAGCTGCTCGATCAGGCTCCTTAGTTCGTCCTCATCATCGTCCACCACGAGCACGTCGATCCCGGATTGGTTCGCTTTGCTGGCACTCACGGGCACCACTCCTTCGCTGGACAACGGGTAAGGAACGTCCGTCAGGAACGCGCCGCCGGCAGTTCCGCAGGCGCCGGAATCGTGGGGGCCGTCGGGTCGGCGAGGTTCGACCGCGCTGGCGTCGCTTCTTCCGGCGCCGGGGTGGCGGCCGCGGCCGCAGGCCCGCCCGACAGGCGCAGCCCGACGAAGAGCAGCACGGGGGTCAGGACCAGCACCAGGCTGGCCGGCACGCTCCAGCCGAGGATCTGCATGCGCGGCTCGCTGAAGGCGTAGCCGAGCAGGAGGAGCATCAGCACCGAAGCGAGGTTGCGCAGCAGCGCCAGCAGCGACAGCACGGTGGAGCGCTCCTGGGTTTGCGAGGGAATGAAGGCGTTGTCGAGGCTCTCTCGTGGCGTTTGTGCCCCCCCCTCCACCATTTTATGCACGAACATCAAGCCCGCGAACACGAGGAAGGCCCGGTCGAGGGGCTCGCCCAGGAACGGCACCAGGATGGCGACGAGGAAGATGGGGGCGACAAATAAGATGTTGAGCACCACGTTGCACCAGGTCATGGTGACGCCGTCCAGCGCGACGCCTCGCTTCTCCCAGCGCGTGATCAATCCGAGCATGACCAGGTGGCCAAGCAACTCGGCGAGGGTGAACGCGGCCACGACGAGCATGGTGTTGCTCAGCGAAGGGTGTGCCCCGTTGCCCTGCTTGAGGAAGTGAAACTTCTCGCGGCAGTAGTCGGTCCAGGTGTAATCCACCAGATCGACCAGGGTGGCTACGGCGGCGCCGACGGCCGCGATCGCCCACAGGCGCCGGTCGGAGCGAAAGAGGCGCCAGCCGACGGCCCAGATCCGGTGGCTGTTGGCGAGCGTCTCGGAGCGGGCCTTCCCGAACAGGTCGCGCAGGCGGGCAAACGGGTAGTGTCTGTTTTCGCTCATCATCAGCGCGCAAGCCAAGGCCACGCTCAGGCAGACGCCCATGCCCAGCAAGAACGCGAACTGCGCCAGCCCAACGCCATAGAGGTACAGGGCCAGGACCGTCCCGAGAGGGAAGGCCAGCCAGTAGGCGAGCTGCCCCCAGGACAGCACGAACGTGAAGCGGTCGCCTACGCCGTCCTCGTCGAGGGCGTCCTGCACCCAGGCGAGGAAGGCGCCGCTCAGGAACGAGTAGCCGCAACTGAACAGCGCCCAGGCCACCACGGCCGCGCCCAGCACCACCTCGGGGGCCCACTGCTGCGCCCCCCCGTACCAGACCGCGAACATCGCGGCAAAGAACACTCCGCGGAACAGGAACGAAACGGTGGTGGCAAACTTGCGCCCCATCAAGTCGCCGATCACCCCGGTGGGGTACTCCAGCAACGCACTCAGCCCCACCGTCAGGGCCAGCATGTAGGTGGCCGTGCGCTCGGCCGACTGCTCGGTCGCCCCACACGCTTTAAGGGCGTCCACCGTCACCAGGCGCGAGACGAACAGGTAGAGCCCGAGGCTGAACGCATAGCCGCCCCGCACGATGAGCAAGGGCAACCAGATGCGCAACGAAACCTTCCCGAGGGCCTTGTTCGGCAACATTCAACACCTCTCTCCCATCCGGGGGGGGGCTAGCGGCAAGTGGACGCAAAAGGCCTTTCCCTGCCAAAGTTTGGTCCTACCTTCCCTGGTGTGTTCCATCTCGTCCTGGTAGTCGAGCCGCCCTCCCAGGGAGCGGACCATCGCTCGCGACAGGGGCAGGCCGATGCCGTGGAGCGGACTGTCCTTGAACCACAAGAAAATGCGCGACTGCTCGTCCTCGGTCAACCGGCGACCCGTGTCCTCGACGCACAGGGTCGCCCACGCTCCGTCCGGGCCCGCCGGGGCCGTCAACAGGATCGTCACCTGGGCGTTCTCGTCGTTGTGGGCGAAGGCGTTGCGGATGAGGTTGTTCGCGACTGCCTCGAGCAGCTTGTTCAGGCCGCGCACGCGCGGCTCGACCGTGCAGCGGCGCACGAAGTGCGCCCGGGCCAGTTGTCCTTCGGCCAGGTTGTCGAGGATGCGCCCGACGAGCGTGCCGAGATTGACTTCGGTGTGCAACGCGGTGAAGTCTCCCTGCAACCAGGAGCGCAGATCGTCGAAGTGTTGGAGGGCACGGTCGATGGAGCTCTCGAGGCGATCCTGCTTTTCTTTCTGCTCGGGCAAGGACGCGCCGCGCAGCGCTTTCAGGTCATCCCGGAGCGGCCGGAGGTGATTGCCGACCTCGTGGACGAGGACCTTGCCGCACAGTTGTGCGTAGCGCAGAAGGCGCTGGTCCGCCAGTTGGTCGATGCGCTGAACGCTCAGGTCGATGTAGCCTGGGTGAGGCAGGCCTTCCATGAGGTCGGGGCTCTCCTGCATGCCAATGCGCCACAGCAGCCAACCCACGTTGCTCTTCACGCGGTAGGAGACGAGGATGGTCAGCAGGGCCCACAAGCCAACCCCCAGGCCGAGGAATAGCAAGGCCACCGGGACCAGGAGAGGCTGGGCCTGGCCGCGCTCGCGGGCCCGCTCCGCCTCGTAAAGGGCGTAGCCCGCTGCCCCCAGGAAGAACAGCAACACCAACGTCACCGCGCCCTGGTAGAGCACCAGCGACAGCACGGGGATGCGCGGCGGGCGGTCGATCTGCTTCATGGCTCCCCTCAACGGGCCCGCGCGAAGGCGGGCAGGGTGCCCGCTCCCACAGCCCCCTTCCTATTCAACCCCCGTGCCGCGCCCTGCCCTGGGAGACAGAAACTCGCAAGCTCGAGCGGGGAAACCACTTCGAGCTCCGGCCGGGGCTCGACGGCGGAGGGCGAGATCGTCTCGAACGTCTCACCATGAGGCGCCCGCCGCCTGCGCGCGTCTCAAAGTGAGACGCGCACCCGCCGGGGCCGGCGCGCTTCACAACGGGGCGCTCGCGGGCGCCGGCGCCAAGCCCGCGAGACGGGGCGCGGCCTAGCCTGTGCTGACCCGCCTCGCTGTCCCTTTTCGCTTCTCTCTGACCATCAAGGACTTGCGCGTTGGCGGATCGCGCCGTGTCGCGATTGGCACGCGAGATGAATTGAGAGGGGCCGTCGCCCGAGATCGATGGCCCCGAAAAGGGGAGGGGCCCGGCCAATCCTCCGGGAGGAAGTTTGGCGGTCGGCCCCACAGCCCGGCCCAGGCCGGAAGGAGAAAATGATGAAGCGGATGGCGTTTGGTCTGATTGCTCTGGTGGCCGGCGGGTGGGCGCTCGCCCTGGCCGCCGGCTCGGTGCGGAGCGCCCCCTCCCTCGCGGGCGTTCGCGCTCCCGAGGTAGCGGTGCCCGAGGGCCTCTCCAACGACAGCGAGGCCAACAGCGGCACGGAGGCGTCCTTCGGCGCGGGCGTGTTGCTCGGGGCGGCGAGCGTCTCCCTGCGCGGTGGCGTCCCGCCGCGCGGTCCTCAGCGCGTTCGCATGGCCCGCGAGCCCGGTCCTCGCGACAGCGCTCCGGTGGCGGAGCAGGCGTTCGACCCCACCACGGGAGAGGGCGAGCGCTTGCCCGCCCGCAGGGTGGGTGGGCCCTCGCGCAGGGTGCTCGCCAAGCTCGGCGGCCCCACCGCGCAACCTGCGGGTGAGGAGGTCGCGTTCGATCCCGCGAGTAACGACAACGGTAGCCCCTACTCCTTCCGGTTCGAGTGTCGCAAGGGCGGTCGCAGCCCCGAGGCCTTTTTGAGCGAGTGAGCGCCCTTGGCGTTCTCGCGCTCCGTTCGGGCGGCCGGGCAACTGCCCGGCCGCTTTCCTTCCGGCCCCAGGAGGGCCCCCATGAAGACGATCCTGCGTCGATTCGCCGTCGCCATCGCCCTCGGCTGGTTGGTCTGGCACGTGCTCGCCATCCTGCTCCACCAAGGGCCCGCCAACCCGCTCAAGAGCGCGGCCGGCGGCGCCGTCAAGCGCTACGTCCACCCGGCGCTGATCGACCAGCGCTTCAGCATGTTCGCCCCCGAGCCCAGCACGTCGTCGCTCAAGTTCCTGTACCGCTACGAGGTCGAGGGCGGCGCCTGGAGCTCCTGGCGCGACGCCGGCGCGGGGCTGCTCGCCGACCATCAGGCGAACCGATTTTCGCCCAAAGGGCATCTGTTGTGGATGCATCAGGGCGTGGCCCGGAACCTCGTGCGGCAGATGGCCGAGATCGACGCGGCCTTGCCTGCCGCCCTGCGCGGGCCCCCGCGCACCCGCGAACTGCACCGCCGCCTGATGGAAACGCCGGACTACGCCCTGGCGCGCCGTTACGTCAGCGACCTGGCGCGCGACGAGGCTCGCCGGTCGGGCGGCGGCCCCGTGTGCCGCGTGGAGTTCCTGTACGCCGCCGTCGCCTGCGTGCCGTTCTCGCAGCGCAGCCAGCCCGACGCGGCCCAGCGCGTCGAGTACGTGAAGTTCCCTGCCGCCTCGGTATTCCCCGGCCCCTGATCAAGGTGAAGCCATGTACTCTCCCAAGCTCCTTTGCCACTTGCGTTGGCTGTTCGAGGTCGCGGGGCGCGGCGCCGACCGCCTGAGCGAAGCGCCCACGCACCCCCACACCATCGTGCTGTTCAAGAAGGCCACCTACCTCTGGCTGCTGTTCGTCCTGCTGCTCTTGCTCCCGGCGGCCCCTCACTTCTGGGGCCCCGAGGCCTACGTCCTGGCCCTGCCGGCGGACTCGTCGCCGGTCGGCTCCGCCCTCACGGTGATGAACCACCCCGCCATGGTGCCCTATTGGCCTGCCTTCCTGATCGGGCAGTTCGCCGCCTTGCTGCTGGGGCTGTCGGGGCACTGCCCGCGCCTGGCGGCCATCGCGGTCTTCTTCTTCACCAAGAACCTCCAGGCCCGCGGCTGGGTGGTGATGAACGGCGGCAACAACCTGGTGGAGTTGATGCTGCTCTACCAGATCTTCATGGCGCCGAGCACCGGCGCGAGCCGGCGCGGCACGCTGGGCACGCTCAACAACGTCGTCACCAACGTCGCCTTCCTGGCGGCGCGCTGCCAGCTGGCCGTCGTCTACCTGGTCTCGGGCCTTGCCAAGCTCGAAGGGGCCCTCTGGCCGCGCGGCGTCGCGCTCTATTACGTGCTGAACACCGACGAGTACACGCACCCGTGGGGGCGCACGCTGGCCTCGTCGGACCTGCTGGTGGCCCTGGGCACCTACGGCACCGTTGCGTTCATGCTGGCCTTCCCGTGGCTGGTGTGGTTTCGCAAGGCCCGCGTGGCCTTGCTGCCGGTCGGCGCGCTGCTGCACCTGAACATCGCCTTCCTGATGGGCCTGGTGGACTTCGGCACGGTCATGCTGGCCTGCTACACCGTCTTCTTTGCCGATCGCTGGAGCAAGGCGGTCCTGCGTGCCGTCTGGCCAACGGGCGTCGTTCTGGTCGAGGCACCGCGTTCGGCCGGCGAGCAGGCCCTTTACGCTCTCCTTCGTGCCCTCGACTGGCGCGGCGCGCTCCAGGTCACCCCGCGGGACGAGGCCCCACCCGGCCTCGCTCTGCAGGGGCCGTCGGCACAGCGGGCGCTGCTGGCGCGGTTGCCCCTGGCCCTGCCCCTGGTGGGGCTGTACGCCGCCCTCGACTACGTTGGCCTGGGGCGCACGTTGGCCCGCCTGGTGCCGCTGCCCTCGGAGTGCCGCGTGGTGCGCGGGCTGCTCCCGCGGGCGACGTGACGGGGTCATGGCACCTGGAGGTTATCGAAGATGCGCTGGATCAGCGTTTCCGAGGTCACGTCCTCCGCCTCCGCCTCGTAGGTGACGCTGACCCGATGCCGCAGGATGTCTGGCCCGATCGACTTGACGTCCTGCGGCGTCACGTAGCCGCGCCCGTCGAGGAAGGCCTGCCCCTTGGCGGCGCGCGTGAGGAAGATGGTGGCACGCGGGCTGGCGCCGTACTGCACGTCGGGGCCAATGTCGAGGTTGTACTCGGCCGGACGGCGCGTGGCGTGGATCACGTCCACCAGGTAGCGTTTGATGCGATCGTCGACGTAGATTGAGTCGAGGGCCTTGCGCAGGTCCATCAGCTCCGCGGGGCCGAGAACGGCCTCGACGTGGAGGTCGGGCTCGACGGCCGACATGCGGTCGAGGATGCGCAACTCCTCGTCCTTGCTCGGGTACGCGAGCTTGACCTTGAGCATGAACCGATCGACCTGGGCCTCGGGGAGCGGATAGGTCCCTTCCTGCTCGATGGGGTTTTGCGTGGCGAGAACGAGGAAGGGCTGTTCGAGGACGTGGGAGACGTCGCCGATGGTGACCTGCCTTTCCTGCATGGCCTCGAGGAGGGCGCTCTGCACCTTGGCGGGGGCGCGATTGATCTCGTCGGCGAGCACGAGGTT
>JBBSEZ010000445.1:0-8173 GCA_038239195.1 Gemmatales bacterium | reverse complement strand
TCGGCCCACCCTACATCGTTCGCGTTGCTCGCGCGTTACCAGCGGAGCTCGGCCCCGACGCTGATCCCCTGCGCCCAGAAGAAGTCTTCGCGAAACGGAACGGACGGCTTGACGGGCGAGGCCGCCGGGGGGAAGAGGGCGATCCCCGGCGGAGGATTGACGGGCTGGATCTGATCGCCGGGCCGGACAGGGTTGGCCCAGCCGAGGAAGGTGTAGCCGACGTGGACGCGGAGCCAGCGCCGCACCTGATATCCGACGTTCAGCCTCACCTCGGCGACCGCGTCGAAGTCGGCGCGCTCGAACGAGCCGGTGTTGCCGGGCTGCACGTACAGGCCATAAGGCTGGGTGGCCAGCAGGTTCGGCCTCTGGTCGAGCTGGCGGCCCTTGGTGCGAATCAACTGATCGTCCACGCCCAGGGCGACGGTCGCCTGGCCCTCGACGTACCAGTTGCCCCAGCGGTACTCGCCCGACACGCCGGCCTGCAAGCCGAAGAACTTGTTGAACGTGCTGAAGTGGTCCTCGACGCCGTACAGTTCCGTCTCGGCGGGGAGCAGCCGCGAAACGCCCGTCAGGTCGAGCCGCTCGCGGAGTTGTAGGAAGCGAAGCCCGCCGAGCAGGTCGAGCGAGTAGTTCGGAGCGCGCAGCCACGACTGTTTGAGGTTGACGTCCTCTCCAAACAACTCGATGCGCGAGTAAGCGTTGAACGCGCCAGACAAGTAGCCGATGCCGGGGTGAGGGCCGGCCACGGCGAACGTCTGATTGCTGCCGTCCACCGAACTGACGTACGGCCGCTCGAGGGGCGTCGTCGAGTGCCAGGGGATCGCGAAGTGCGTCGAATCGCGCTCGAGGAAGAACGCGGACCCGCTGATGGCCAGGTCGTCGGTGAGCGCGTAGTCGGCCCCGATGCGCACGCCGACGTAGCGGTCGTGCCGGCTCTCCAGGCGGTCCCCGCCGTACAGCGTTTCCGTCCCCGGCACGCCAATCGCGCCGCCGGAGGCGGGCGTGCCCGTGGTCAGCAGGGGCGGCACGCGCATGCGTTGCTGAAACCAGTAGAGGTATTCCGCCTGGAGTCGCAGGCCGGGGCCTGGGGAGTCATCCGTCAGCACGGGGGCCGCCTCAACGGGGGGTGGGGCGAACGGTCCCTCGGCGGGGGCGCTGGCGATGCAGGTCGCCGCCAGCAGAAGGACAAAGGCATAACGCATGGGACGATTCTCTCGCGCTCGGTGACCGGGCGCACGGGCGGCACCATCCGCAAAGGCCCGAAGACGCCCACAACCGATCTCAAAAGAGTGATCGTCGCGGCCGGCGCGGGGGAATGAGGAGATACTCGGTCCCGGTAATGTGGAAGAAGCGGGCGGTTCGGGGTGGCGCGGCCGTAGCGATTGTGCCGGCCTCCCCATCACGCCAGTATCGCCTCGATCACGTTCCCCCGGACGTCCGTCAGGCGGAAGTCGCGGCCGGCGTAGCGATAGGTCAATTTCTCGTGATCGAAGCCGAGCAAGTGCAGGATCGTCGCGTGCAGATCGTGGACGTGGACTTTCTTCTCCACGGCGCGGAAGCCGAGCTCGTCGGTTGCGCCGTAAGCCAGCCCGCCCTTGACGCCGCCGCCGGCCAGCCACGTGGAGAACCCGTAATGGTTGTGATCGCGCCCGCTCAGGGCGGGCAGCTCGGCGACGGGGGTGCGGCCGAACTCGCCGCCCCACATGACGAGGGTGCTGTCGAACATCCCGCGCGCCTTGAGGTCGCTCAAGAACGCCGCGATCGGCCCGTCCCAGCCCTGCGCCAGTTGCCGGTGCTGCACCGCGAGGCCGTCGTGGTTGTCCCACGGCTGGCCGGCCCCGCTCCAGACCTGCACGAAGCGCACGCCGCGCTCCAGCAGGCGCCGGGCGATGAGCAGTTGCCGGCCGTGCGTCCCCGAGCCGTAGCGCTCGCGCACGGAAAGCGGCTCGCGCGTCACGTCGAAGGCCTCTTCGGCCTCGCGCTGCATCCGAAAGGCCAGCTCAAACGTCTGGATGCGCGCCTCCAGGTGGGGGTCGGGGCCGCGCTCGGCGAGGTGGCGCTCGTTGAGCCGGCGCACGAGGTCGAGCTGGCGGCGCTGCTCGCGCGTGGCGAAGGCCGGTCGGACGTTCTCGATGAGCCGGGCCACGTCGGTGTGGCGCGTGTCGAGGTAGGTGCCCTGGTAGGCGCCGGGCAGGAAGGCGGAGCGCCAGTTCTGCGAGCCGACGATGGGCAGTCCGCCCGGGCACATCGCGACGAAGCCGGGCAGGTTCTGGTTCTCGCTGCCCAGGCCATACGTCACCCACGAGCCCAGGCTCGGCCGCGGCAGCCGGCCGTCGCCCGTGTTCATGAGCATGAGCGAAGGCTCGTGGTTGGGGACGTCGGCGTACGTGGAACGAATGACGCACAGGTCGTCCACGTGGGCGGTCGCGGTGCGCGCGAACAGCTCGCTGACCTCGATGCCGGACTTGCCGTATCTCTTGAAGGCGAAGGGCGAGCGCATCGCCCCCGCGGTCTTGCGTTCGGTGCGCAGGGAGGGGACGGTCAGCGGCTTGCCGTGATACTTGTCGAGGGCCGGCTTGGGGTCGAAGGTATCGACGTGCGACGGCCCGCCGTTCATGAAGAGGTGAACGACGCGCTTCGCCTTGCCGGGGAAGTGCGGGGCCTTGGGCGCGAGCGGATTGGCGGGGGCGGCGCGGGCGCGGTCGTCGGCGAGGAGGGTGGCGAGGCCGAGCATGCCGAGGCCGGTGCCACAGCGATTCAGCAGGTCGCGGCGGGAGAGAAAAAAGTCAGACATGATGCGGCCCCTTCGGAAGGTCTCAGGATCGCAAGCCCGCGTTTCGCAACAGGCTATCTGCCCAGGCGTCGTCTGCCGGCGACAGCGCGGGCTCGGGCGGCTGCCGATAATCGACGGCCAGGTCGTAGCCGAGCAGGTCGTAGATGGTGGACAGCGCCAGTTGCAAATCCAGGGGCACGTCGTTGTCTCCGGGCAGTAGGGGCACGCGAATGGTGGGCAGGGCGTCGGTAAGTTGGACCGGATAGACGTCGAGCATTGGCCGAAACTCCGCCCGGCCGACGAGCGCGAAGTAGGGGGCCTCGGGGAGTGGCTGTCGCATCGGAATACGCTGGCCCTCGCGCAGCAGGTCGATCTCGATCAGATGGGCGCTGCTGAGCAGGATGCGGCGACGCTTGGTCAGGTACTCCTGGCGCCCCTCGCCGCGCTTGTTGGTCGGCGACAGCACCTCGATGGCCGTCACGAGCTGTCGGTGAGCCGCGTCGCGGATCTCGACGGTGACGTGGGGGATGGATTCCGGCACGACGGTCGCGAGTTGCAAGGGCGGCGGCGCGGGGGCGGGAGACGCGGGCATCGGCCCAGGCCGGGCGGGGGCAACACCCACGTCGGGATAGAGGCTCGCGGAGGCAACCGCGACCCCTTCCGGGGCCTCAAGCACGAAGCGCTCGGCGGTCAGCGCGAGGTAGCGCGGGCGCAGTCGGGGCGCGAGTTGACGGGCGATCTCGGCTGTCAACTGGGTGTGGACGGTCATCCACAGAGGGCCTTCGAGATACGGGTCCATGCCGGGGAATGGGGAAGCCATGCGGTTGTGTTCCTCGATCATGAGCAGAAGATCACAAGTCCGGGAGGCCCTACCCGGCCCCAGGCCAACGCGCCTATTGTCCCGCGTCGGGCGCGCGCCACTCGGCCAGGGCGGCAACGAAGGCGGCGTGTTCGGGCGTGGCGAGGCCCTGGGCCAGCACCTCCCGCAGCCTGGCCACGTCGCGGCGGAACAGGGCGGCCGGGTCGAGCCACAGTCCCGGGAACACCTCGGACCGAAACACGCCGTCCGGGCCGGGAGCGAGCTCCACGAACGCCTCGTTGCGGGACACGAACCACGCGACGCGCTGCTGGCGCAAGACGACGACCAAATACTCGCGCGCCCCGGCGCGTTCGTAGTCGGCCTTCTTCGCGTGCAGGTCAATCGACTCGGTGCTGCCGGCGACCTCGACGATCAGCTCGGGCGCGCCGACGACGTACTCGTCGCGCTCGCAGGTTTGGCCCCCGTGTTCGGGGAGGATGCGCAAGCAAGCGTCGGGTTGCGGCTCGCTCTCGGGGCCCAGGAAGTGGGTCGCGTTGTCGAGCGTCTCGGTCCCCGGCGTCGCCCACTGGTAATCGACCAGCCAGTGAGTGACGACCGGGTGGGTCGATCCGTGCGGGCGCTTGAGCGGCGAAGGCACGTGGACAATCCCCCCAATCAATTCGGCCCTCATGCCCTCGGGCATGGCCAGATAGCGGGCGTGAAACGTCGGCTGGTCGAGCCGGTCGCCGGCCTCCAGCGGGGGCAGAACGCTCCCTCCCTCGGACGTTTGCACCGTAGACGGACTGCTCATGGCTTATTCCTCCTGGGGCCATTAATCCACGAACACGAACTCGTTCGCCACCAACAGCGCCTGCGCATACTGCAACCACTCCGCCGCCCCGCCCGCCCCCACGAACGCGCGCGCCAGCGCCACCTCCTCCGCCGACGGCCCGCGCGCGTAACACAGCCGGTAGAGCCGGCCCACGCGCACGGCCACGTCCTTCTCCTTCGCCACGTCGGCCCGGGACAGCAGCGCCCGCGCGCAGCCGACGACGAACGGGCTGTTCATCATAAACAGGGCCTGCTGCGGCACCGTCGTCGTGTCGCGCTGCGCGCTGGTGGCGTCGGGGCTGGGGAAGTCGAAGGTGCGGTACAGCCCCGGCACCTGGAGCCGATCGACGAAGCCGTAGAGCGTGCGCCGCCGCGAGCCCGGCGACATGGTATCGGTCATCGAGGGCCCGCCAACGCTGCGATTTAGCTGGCCCGAGACTGCGAGCAGCGCATCGCGCATGCCCTCGAAGTCGAGCCGGCGGCGGTTCGTGCGCCAGAGGAGCGCGTTGTCCGGGCTCAGTCGCCGCGCCTCGGGCCGGTCGATGCTCTGCTGCCGGTAGGCCGTCGATAGCAGGATGAGGCGGTGCATCTTCTTGATCGACCAGCCGCCGTCCACGAACGTCGCGGCGAGGTGATCGAGCAGTTCGGGGTGCGTGGGCGCGTCGGCGCGCAGGCCGAAGTCGCTCGGCGTGCCGACCAGCCCCTGGCCGAAGTGGTTTGTCCAGAGGCGGTTGACCAGCACGCGCGCCGTCAGCGGATTTTGGCGGTCGGCAATGGCGCGGGCCAGCTCCAGCCGGCCGCTGTCTTCGCGGAAGGGGGCGCGCTTGGGCCCCGACAGCACTTCGAGGAAGCGCCGCGGGACGGCCTCGCCGGCGTTGTTGGGGTTGCCGCGCCGGAAGATGCGCGGCTCGTAGGGCCTGGGGGCGTCCTCCAGCGCCATGGCGCGCGGCGGGGCGCCGGGGCCGGTGGCGCGCCACTGCTCCACGGCGCGGCGCAGTTGCTGCAAGCGCCCCTGCGACGGCCTGTCGGGCAACAGCGCCAGGTCGTTGAACAGGCTGCGCGCGACGTTCGGCGGCGCGTCGGGGCCGTGAAAGACCTGGCGCAGTTCCTCGCGGTCGCTATCTGGAAGCGCCACCGGCAGGGGAGCACGCAACCGATACGCGAGGGCCCGCGCCTCGCGCCAGCGCCTCTCGGTGGCGAGCAACACGTCGGCATAGCGCGCGGCGACGTCGGACAGGTTGCGCGGGGGCCGGGCGCGCAGCGCCTCGACTAGAAGCCCGTTGACGCGCTCGGGCGACAGGCCCTTGACGATGGTCTCGGCGCGGGCGGTGAAGTCCTTCTCGGGCAGGGCGGCGAACTGGTGCCAGGGGGCGAAGACGCGGTGCGGGCGGCGCGAGGTGCGCTCCAGGTAGGCCTGCCAGCGCACCAGCATGGCCGGGTTGAGGTCGTTGCCATCGGCGACCAGCATGAACTCCTCGGCGCTCGGCTGCCCGTGCCGGGCGTGCGCCGCCAGCAGATACTCCGCCACCCGGCTGCGGGCGCCTTCCGTCACTTCCAGAAACTTGCCGTGCCGGAACTCGCTCAGCGCTCGTTCGCGCCGGGCCAATTCCTGGACGAAGGCGCGCGAGGCCGCGGTCTCCGGGAGGGGGGCGTAGAGTGGGGGGACGGTCGGCTCGACGGAGCTGGCGAAGACGCCGTAGAGCGAGTAGTAGTCGGCCGTCGGGATGGGGTCGAACTTGTGATCGTGGCAGCGGGCACACGAGACGGTCAGGCCCATCAGGCCGCGCGTCACGACGTCGATGCGGTCGTCGAGGACGTCGTGGGGGTTGTTCATGAAGCGCGCGCCCAGGGTCACGAAGCCCAGGGCGCGCAGCGGCCGTTTGTCCTTCCCAAGGGGGAGCCGGTCAGCCGCGAGTTGCTCGACGAGGAAGCGGTCGTAGGGCAGGTCGGCGTTGAACGACTCGATGACGTAATCGCGATACGTCCAGGCCCACGTAAAGTTCGCCTCCTCGAAGAAGACGTAGCCCTTGGTGTCGGCGTAGCGGGCCACGTCGAGCCAGTGCCGGCCCCACTTCTCGCCGTAATGGGGCGAGGCGAGCAGGCGGTCGATCAGCCGCTCGTAGGCGTCGGGGCGCTCGTCGTTGACGAAGTCGGCCACTTCCTCCGGGGTGGGCGGCAGGCCGATCAGGTCGAAGGTGGCCCGGCGCACGAGCGTGCGGCGGTCGGCGGGCGGGGAGAACGTGAGGCCCTTCGCCTCCAATCGAGAGAGGAGAAAGCGGTCGATCGCGGTGGGCGCGGCGGCGGCATTCTTGACGGTCGGCGCGGCGGGGTGGCGCACGGGCTGAAACGCCCAGTGGCGCCGCCAGGCTTGCTCGCCGGGCCTGTCGGCGGCGCGCTCGGGCCAGGGAGCGCCGGCCTTGACCCAGGCGGTCAGGTCGGCGACGGCCTGGGGCGACAGCTTGCTCTTCGGCGGCATCTTGCGCTCGCCGGTGTGGCGCACCGCCTGGATGAGCGGGCTCGTTTCGGGCGAGCCGAGCTTGACCACGGGGCCGTTGTCGGCGCCGGCGAGGAGGCCAGCGCGCGTGTCGAGGCGCAGGCCGCCCATCGACTTCTTTGGGCCGTGGCATTTGACGCAGTGTTCGATCAATACGGGGCGGACGTGGCGCTCGAAGGCGGCCTCGGCGGGCGTGAGGGGGCGCGCAGCGCTCGCGGAGGGCGCCAGGGCGCCGAGGGCGATCAACGATAGACAGGCGGCGCGCATACGGTGGCCTCGCGAAACGGCAAGCAAGAGCGTCACGGGCTGGTGAACTGTTTCCACTCGGCCTCGATGCGTTTGGGCGCGAGCGCGCCGGTGTAGATCACCAACCGGTATCGCAGCCGAACTGTCTCGCCGCGCGCCAGCTTCCACTCGCCGGCCCGGCTGGGGGCCGGCCCGACGCCGAGCTGGCCATCGACGCGCCACAAGGCGGGGTGGCCCTTGTTGCCCTTGTGATCGAGGATGGCGACGTGGCCCCAGTCGTCCTTCGCCCGGCCCTCGACCGGCACGCCGACGTCCACCCAGCGCGCCCTTTGGCCCTCCGCCTTGTCGTTGGCCCGGCCCTCGCTGTTGACGGCCTTGCCGCCCGTCTTGGCGCGCCACGGCATGCGCAGGAACAGCCCGCCGTAGTCGTACTTCCCGAACGTCAGGCCCACGACGGCCTTGCCGCGCCAGTCGAGGTCGAGGACGTGGTAGTCTCCCCGGGAGGAGCAGCGCCAGGATTGCGTCTCGATCAGGAGCGGGGTGGTGTTCTTGCCCCTGTCCAGCCAGCGATAATCGTACTCCCAGAACAGGGCGCCGTTGTCGTGGCCCGAAACGCGCCCCGGGGCCCGGCGGAAGTAATCGGGCCCGGAATTGTGGAAGTAGTCGCGGCCGTTGACCTTCAAAAAGCCGACGAAGAGGCCGGTCTGGTGCTTGTGGTGGCCGGGGCCGTACTCGGTCAGTTCGCCCTTGCCGTCGGGGGCCACGATCGGGTGGACGAAGGCCCGGCCGTTCATCGGCGCCTGGCAGACGAGGGCCGGCCGGAACTGGTCCGGGCGATAGACCGAGAACGTCGTCCGGTCGTTGGTGAGCTTGAGCTCCAGCCGGGGCGGAACATCCGCGGGGCGGGCCAGGGCGGGCAAGGCCAGCAGGAGCAACAGCCAACTCGCTCGACGCATCGGACGTCTCCCTGAAGAAAGACTGGCAAGAGCGCGTAGGGTGGGCCGAGTCTTCGAGGCCCACGCGGGAGAGG
>JBBSEZ010000444.1:0-8193 GCA_038239195.1 Gemmatales bacterium | reverse complement strand
GCGGCTGGGCGGGGGGGGGGTCGGTCGGTGGCCCCCTTTCCCCCCCCCCGGGGGGGGGGGGTCCGGGCGGGCGCCCCCGGCCCGCGGGGCGGCTAAACGAAATTCCGGGGGCGACTCAGGACGGCGGGGCCTCCATTTCCCTGGCGACGTCGTCCATGGCGAGTTGGGTCTTCTTGGAGACGCGGCCGCCGGCGTTGATTTCCGCCAACACCTGCTTGGCGAGCATCGTCTTCTTGGCGCCGCGCGGCCCCATGACCTCGGCCTTCTTCTCGATGATCTTGGCGGCCTGCACCGCCTTCTCCTGATCGTTGGAGGCGATGGCCTGCTGCAACACGTTGTTGGCCTCGAAGATCTGCACCTCGTCGATGTGCTTGGCCACCTCGGCGTTGACGTAGCCCTGGCCCGCCGCCGTGTACGTCACCTCGAGCGGGACCGGGCCCGTCGTCTCGCGCTTGCCGTTGCCCGGGTCGAAGGTGATCTCGATGTCGGCGATGCGGAACTTCCCGTCGGGCCTCTTCGGCAGGCTCAGGTCGAGGATGTAGCGGGTCGGCTTGTCGCGCTCCAGCGTGCCGAGGCTGGCGACGAGGTGGCGGTCCTCGACCTCCTTGGGAGGCATGTCCTTGATGTCGGGCACGACCATGCGCACGCGCTTGATCTTGATGTCCTTCATCGGGCGCAGGTGCATCTCGACGTTGAGGAAGCCGACGGCCGCGAGGCTCTCGGCCTCCTTGACGAGGACGCGCTCGGCGGCTTCGGCGTCGTTGACGTCGATGTAGGCCCAGTCGCCGTTGGCCAACTTGGCGAGGTCCTTGATGAGCGACTGGTTCCACTCCGTGCCCACGCCGATCACGTTGAAGCGCACTTTCTTCTGCCCGGCGGCGGTGGCCAGCTCGCGGCAGGTGCGCTCGCCGGAGGTCTCGCCGTCGGTCAGCACGACGAGCTGGGACAGCCCGCCGACGCCGAGGCCCTTCTCGATCTCGCCAAGCGCCAGTTGGATGCCCTGGTCCATGGCGGTGCCGCCCGGGTCGACGTCGAAGCGGTCGATGCGGTCGATCACGTCTTCGATCTTGGCCTTGTCGGTCAGGGGCGTGGCGGGGAGCACCACCTGGGCGTCGTGGGCGAAGGCGACGATGGAGAGGGTGGTGCTGGCGGGGTCGAGCTTCGCGACGGCGGCGCGCGCCGCCTGCTGGACCCGGTGCAGCCGGCTGATGCCGGTGCCGTCCTCTTCGTACATCGACCCGGAGACGTCGAGCACGAGGGCAAGGTTCAGGCCCATGGGCCTGCTGCCCGCGCCGCCGCCGGCGGGAATGAGCTTGATGAGGGCGTAGCTGGCGGCGCTCTCCCCGGAGACCGCCACGCTGCTGCGGTACATCATCCGCTCGATGTGGATCTTGGCTTGCGATGCTGTCGGCGTCATGGTTGTCTGGTGCCTGTGGGCCTGGGACGTTGGTTCGCGACCTTCCCGGCGAGATCGTCACCCGTTCGTGTGCCAAATAGGGCGACGAAGACGTGGCGAAGTGTCGATCGCCCTTTTTAACACACCGCGAGAGCGCCGGCAACAGGGCGGCGCCCGCTTTTCCTGCGTCCCCGCTCCATCGAGGAAAAATGTTCCGTCGCGTGCAATCGGCTCTGGGCCCCTCCCCCTTTACCACGCGACGTTCCGCGAGAACAGGAAAAACCGGAGGCGCGCCCGGGAAGGCCGAGGCGCGTGCCCTCAACTTCCTTGCAACAGAAAGAAGTCGGCGGCCCGGTCGAGTCGGCACAGCCGGCAAACCCACGCCAGCGGCAGGGCCAGGAGCGCCATCGCCGCCGCGCCGCGCCGGCCCGCCATCGTCAACACCATCCCCAGCCCCGCCCCCAGGAGCGTCCAGCACAACGGCGCCAGCGCCAGCCAGAGCAGGGTCGCGACCACCGCGGGGATCGAGACAGAGCTCGGCACGGCCTTGAGCAGCAAGCGTGGGACGAAGTCGATGAGCGCCATCGCGCAGCCGAGCGTGGCGCAGGCGGCCAGCCCCGCCCACGCGCCGGCGGCGGCCCCGCACAGCAGGTCGGCGAAGCGGCCGCCCTTCTGGTAGACCAGCACGACCCCCACGAAGGCGCCGAGCCACCAGGTGGACAGCACGAACACGGAGAGGAAGTTCTCCTCGCTCAACGGCGAGCGGGCCCAGCGCTCGAGCGTGCCCGGCGCCGGGCCCTGGATGCGGTTGAAGAGGAGGCGCGCCAGCAGGTCGCCCGGCGCGACGAGCAGCAGCCGGACGATGAGTGCGGTCAGCGCGCCGACGAGGAGCGGCTGGAAAAGCCCGACCCGGCGGGGTCGGGCGGGAGAGCGCGCCGCGGGCGCGACCGTCGCGGCCCAATCTTCCTGGATGCCGTGAACCTGCGGGGCGGGCTGGATCGCCTGCTGGGCCGGGGCGGGCCGCGGCGCGGGCGGGACGTACGAGGGTGGCGGCGCGAACACGGGCATCGGCGCGGTCGGGGTGGGTGGCACCGATTGCACCACGGGCTGGGGGCCTCGAACCGGAGCTGGCGGGTTGGCGGGGGCCGGCTGCTCCCAGAACGCGGGACGGTTGTTGATCGCGACCGACGCGGGGACGGCAGGGGCCGCCGGAGCGAGGATGGGGGCGAGAACGGGAGCGCGGGCGGGCGCCGGAATGGGCGCCGGGCGGGCGCGGTTGGAGGGCGGGTTGCCCTTGACGTCCACACTGACCCGGACGCTGAAGGTCTGGTTGGCGTTGGCGACGATGCGCAGGTTGCCGACGAAAAGGGCATCGTCGTTCATGAGCGAGGCATCGACCTCGAAGGGGATGAGCGCCTGCTGCTGCCCGGTGGCCGTCGGCGCGACGGGCTTGAGCCAGGGGCTGTCGCTGTCGATCTGGGCGTAGACGAGCTTCTTGTCGGCGGTGCGCAGGACGACCTGCTCGCGCAGCTTCTGCGGGACGTTGGCGCGGAGGCGGAAGTCCTTTTGCGACAGTTCGAGAGCAGGGGGCTTGGCCAGGCCGAGGGCGTCGAAGAACTGCTGGACGGCGGCCATGCCGGCGATGGCGCTGCCGGCGATGGGGTAGGACCAGCCGTTGGCGGCGAACCAACGGGCGATCTCGCCGTTGGTGAGGAGGTCGATGGCGGGCTTGGGGTTTTGCCGCATCCGCTTGGCCATCTCCTGCGCGCTGGAGGCGCCCTGAAAGGGGGCGCGGGCGAACGGGACGACGGAGAGGTCGAGGCGGAGGGCGACCTCGGCGATCCCGCCGTTGGTGATGGCGGTCACCTTGCCGGTGTAGCTCTGGGGGGCCACCAAACGTTCCGAATCGACGCGCAGAGTGATGCCCTGGTTGCGGCCCACGTGAAGGGACAGGTGCCGATCGCTGCTGCCGCCGACAACCTTGAGCCAGGAGTGGCCGTCCGTGACGGTGAGTCGCCCCTGGAGGATGCCCTGGCCGAGGTTGCTGACGGTGAAGGAAACAGCGCTCTGCGAACCGACGGCGATGGGGCCTACGATGAGCCGGCGCGGGGCGAGCTCGAGGCGCGGGAGCTGGCCCTGGGGGGCGGGAAGGTTGCCGATGAGGGTGTGCAGGGCGACGTCGGGGTCGGGGAGGGCCTGGGCTTGCTGGGCAGCGCTTGCCAGGTCGGCGCGACCGACCTGGCCGAGGAAGCGCGCGAGCATGCCCTGGACGAGCAGGTCGCGGGCCTGGTCCCATTCGGTGTAACAGGCCTGGACGAGGTCGTCGAGGGTGCGGCAGCGCCGGCCGGAGGGGAAGGTCAGTTCCTGGCCGGCGACGGCGAGCGCTGGCCCGCCCGCGGCAAGGACGATGCCGTCGAAGTAGCAGTAGACGGCGTCCTTCGGGTTGGCCCTCTGGCAGCGGGAGCAGACTTGGACCATACGTTCCCCAAAAACGTCCGGGCTTGCTCGGGGCGGTCCCCGCGACATTGTCGCCCGCCGCTCCGCGGCGGGGCCCCGCGACGGAGTCGCGGGCTACTTTCCCGCGACTCCGTCGCGGGCGACCTTGCTCAGAGGGCGCGGATGCCTTGCTCGTCCGGCGCCGCGGCGGGCAGAGCGGGCGCCGCGGCGCGAGCGCGGTTCTGGGCCACCCGCAACTGGAAGCGGAGGAGCACGTTGCCGAGCTGGATGCGGTCGCCGTCGCGGAGCTCGCACGACTGGGCCACGGGAGCGTCGTTGACCAGCGTGAAGCCGGGCGGGGCGTTGTTGTTGACCAGGACGTAGGGGCCTCCCTCGGTAAGTTCGGAAAAGAGGCCGCTGAGGGCGGTGCCGGGGAGGAGCTGGGAGAAGAGCTCACTGGCCTTGCGCTGGTCGAGGTTGCCGAAGACGCTGAACAGCACCCAGCCCAGGAGGCCGCCGAGGGCCCCGAAGACGGTGTTGAAGTAGATGCGGCTCAAGAGGGCCATGACTCGCCCTTCGCGCAGGCGGACGGGAATGGGTGGCGCCTCGCCCCGGAGGGGGAGAGGGGCGCGGTGGGAGATCGCCCCCGCCTCATAGTTTGTAATGCGCGGGGGGGCGGATTGCAACGGGCAAATGCGCCCGCGGCGGGGGGGGAGGGCCTGCCTCAAAACTTCAAACAGAAGAGAACGAAGGGAACGAAGGAAGAACGGAAGGGAAACGAGGGGGGGAGGGCGGGCGCTGCCTCCTTCGCCAGTCCAGGGGGCTCGCCGCCGTGGGGGGGCCTCCGACCTGCCGGGTGCGGCAGGCCAGTGGGAGACCTGCTTCACGCCTCAGCGCCCGGCGAGGGGATGATGCTGCTGCGGAGGAAGAGCGAACGACAGGGCGCGTGGGCGCGACGGTGCGGGCGACAAGTCGCCTGGCCGGGGGGGCCTGCGCCGTTCCAGCAAAACGGCCAGGCCCGCCGCGCTCGTGCCCGCGCCCGCCGCACGCGCTGCCGCCAGCCTCTCCGTCGCGCGCTCCAGTGGCTGCGTGGCGCGCACGAGGGCGAACTCGACCCGCGGCAGCGCCCCGGCCAGGCCAGCCCCCACCCCCAGCCCCGCCCACAGCCCGAGCCCGAACCGCAGCGAGGTCTTGTACTGCGGTTCGATGGGCGCCTCGTCCACCGCCGCCATCGCGACCGAGTTCGCCCCCGCCGACGCGACGAGCACGCCCGCGTGCCGCAGCCCGCTCAGCGCCTGCCGCTGCGCGAAGCCCAGGCTCGCCGGCATCAGGTAGCGCGGGCCCGCGATCGCCAGCCGCGAGCCCGTCCCGACCGGCAGCACCGTCAGCAGCGTCAGCCCGCCGTCGAGCAGCACCGCGCCCGCCCCGAACGCGATCTTCCCCTCTCCCAACTGCCCCGTGAAACGTCATCAGCTTTGCCGCAGCACGGAAAAGCGGCGCCTGGGCATTTTCCCGTCTTTCCCAAGCCTTGGGGGAGGGCTCCCGTTGAGCTACCACACGAGTTCCAGCCCGGCTGCCCGAACCTCGCCAGCAGGCCGGGCGCACCATGCCTCCGCCTTCGCTCGCATCACCCGCTTCCTTCCCGCCGCTCCTCCACGATGCTTTTCAGGGGATCATCGATGACAAGGGCAGACGGGGCCCCCCCGCAGGCTGATGCCCCCTCCAGGGGATAGGCGACAGCCCAGTCGATAAAGGGGGCCTCAACCTCCGGGGGGAGCATGTCCAGCAGTTCCCGCTCTTTGCCTGCGGGGGTGCCGCGCACGAGCAGATACGGTAACTCCATTATCGTATGGACGCCATCCAGGTACGCCGCCAACCGCCGAGGGATTTCTTTCTGAAGTCCATCACTTGGCCCTCATTG
The DNA here is from genome assembly GCA_038239195.1 of Gemmatales bacterium. GTDB lineage: Bacteria > Planctomycetota > Planctomycetia > Gemmatales > Gemmataceae > JBBSEZ01. The sequence continues at coordinate 2,440 of JBBSEZ010000444.1, read as the reverse complement.
CTTGTAGCGCAGATGCCTCCGCTGGCGCAGGACCGGACGAGGCGCAGGGCGGGGTGGGAGAAACAGGCGAGCCGTTGTTCGCAGGCAGTTCGTATGGCAGCGCGGGAGATTAGCGGGGGATGGCTCAGTCAGGGTGGCGAACGCGGACATGGCGAGACCTCCAGAGGATCGGGGGCCCCTGCGAGGTTTTCGATGTGTCGAGTACGTGGTCGGCCGGACATGTACTTCTCACTGTTCCTCCGGTCGGGCAACTGGGACTCCTTGCCATCCAGGGAAGAACTCGCCGCGATCCTGCCCCCATTTTTCCCACATCTGCGGATCAAGCCCAAAATCTTGCTTGGAATAGCTTTTCAACCATTCATACGCTTCCTCCTTCGTGGTGTAGTACAGAGACCGAGCAGGGAGAAGTTGGCATAGATTTAGCAGCGCTATTCCAAACGGAGATGCCCACATGTCACCCTCACGGTTGAACGATCACTGGTTGCCACTCAAAATTCTGACCACGTCGGAATGCGCTTTGATAGTCTCCTCCGGCAGCCGCTGTCCAAGGCCTCGGTAATGGCTTTCCAGGAGTTGAAATGCCCGCTTTTCGATGTCCATTTCGTATGCGAACCCCTGGGCTCCCGAAGCTGGCGGCACGTTTGCTCGCCGGGTAGCGCAACATCCATCGAATGGATGATTTCATGGAGGGCAACACTCATCTTTCGCGTAAAGGCTGGCCAGGCAAAACGAATTCCGTAACACAGGTGTATGATACCAACCGACCTGGCGATGCAACACGAGCGTGTTGATGATATTCCGGTACTGCTCGGCCTGCTGGAAAAACTGCATCTGTCCGAGATATTGGAGCGGCGCCTGGGCAGCCATCACCTCCACGAGGGGATATCGAACGGCTTGCTCACGTGCGGCTGGCTGGCCTTCATCCTCTCCCAAGCCAACCACTGCAAAGTAAGTGTCCAAGGCTGGGCCCAGAGTCATCAACATACACTCGAGACGCTGCTTGGGCAATCCCTGCGGCCGGTCGAATTCTCGGATGACCGTCTGAGCATCATCCTCCGCCGTTTTCACGATGCGGACTGGGACGCGCTCGAGGCTGACATCTGGGGGGCCACCTTTGAGGTCTATGAAGTCCCTATCACCTGTGTGCGTTTGGACTCAACCACGTCCTGCGGCTATCACGCGATCGAGCCCGACGGCGTCATGCAGTTGGGCCACAGCAAAGACCATCGACCGGACCTGCCGCAACTGAAGTTAATGGCTGCTGCGGCCCAACCGTCGGGCCTCCTGCTGGCCACCGACATCCACCCCGGCAACGCTGCCGATGACCCGTTATATCTGCCGCTCATCCGCCGCGTGCAGACTCTGATCGGTCGCACAGGCATGCTGTTTGCCGGGGATTGCAAGATGGCGGCCCTGGAGACGCGGGCGGAGGTCGCCAGTCATCAGGACTACTATCTGATGCCACTGCCCTTGAGCGGAGAGACGCAGAAAGCGTTCCCCGCCTGGGTGAATGCCGTCGTCGCTGGGCAGCAAGAGGTGGAACTGTTGTATCAGACGGACGAGAAGGGCACGGTTTCCTTGTTCGGTGCCGGGTACGAGTTCGAGCGGGCCTGCCAGGACGTGGTGGACGGCAAGGTGTTCGAGTGGGTGGAGCGCGTGCAGGTCGTGCGCTCGTTCGCGCGGGCACGCAGCCAGGACGAGTCCTTGGAGAAGCGGTTGCAACGTGCCGCGGAGGAGGTTCAGCAACTGACCCCGCCGGTCGGCCGTGGGCAGCAGCAATACCGTGAGGAGGCGGTGTTGCAGGCGGCTGTGGCGGAGGTACTGGAACGCTTTCGCGTGACCGATTGTCTGGCGGTGAGTTGGGAGCGCGAAGCATGCCGCACAAAGCGTTACGAGGGGCGAGGCCGTCCGAGGCCTGACAGTGCCTGGCATTGGGAGGTGGAGGTTCGTTACCAGGTCACCTCGGCGACTCGCCTGGAAGAAGCAATTGCGGAGGTCAAATTTCGTCATGGATGGCGTGTACAGGTCACGAACCTTCCGAAGCAACCCTATTCCGTGCAGGAGTGTGTGGTCATCTACAATGGGGGGTGGTGCCTCGAACGCGACTTCCATGTCGTGAAGGACGTACCGCTGGGAATCCGCCCGCTGTACGTGCGTGAGGATGAGCAGATAATCGGCTTGACTCGATTGCTGATGATAGCGTTGCGATTGCTAACGTTGTTTGAGTTGACCGTGCGGGCAGGGCTGGCAAAAGCGGGAGAGGAATTGCCTGACTTGTACGAAGGGCAACCGAACCGCAAGACAGGGCGTACGCACCATTATAGGCAATGTGGGCAGCATGGGGTATTTTGGCCAGCATGGGCAGCAACCGGGTATCGGGCCACGTCCGTTGGCAAAACCAACGGGGTCGATAAACCCAAGGAGGTGACTACCCAAGGGC
>JBBSEZ010000443.1:0-8197 GCA_038239195.1 Gemmatales bacterium | reverse complement strand
GCAACCCGAGGCCTTCCCCATGCCGTCCCCGACTGACCCCCTGACTGCCCAGTTTCGCAAGGCCCAGCGCCATCTGGTGGCGCGGGACCCGGTCCTCGACAAGATCGTCCGGGCCGTCGGTGCCTGCACGCTCCGCCCCGCCACCGAGCCGTTCCGCGTGCTGGTGCGGTCCATCGTGTCGCAACTCATCTCGACCAAGGCGGCCGTCACCATCTACGCCCGCCTGGAGGCCGCCGCAGGCCCCGAGGGGGTGGGGCCGGCCAGCCTGCTCGCGCTGGGCGAGGAGCGCATCCGCGCCGTCGGGCTGAGCGGGGCCAAGGCCCGCGCCGTGCTCGACCTGTCGGCGCGGGCCCTGAGCGGGGAGCTGGCCCTGGACCACTTCCCCGAGATGAGCGACGACGAGGTCGCCGCTCATCTCGTCGCCGTCCGAGGCATCGGCGTCTGGACGGCCGAGATGTTCCTCATCTTCTGCCTGGGGCGCCTCGACGTCCTCCCGGTCGGCGACCTCGGCCTCCGCGCGGGCGTTCAGGAACATTACGAGTTGCCCGACTTGCCCGACAAGGCCAGCCTGCGCGAACGGGGCGAGTTGTGGCGGCCCTACCGCAGCGTGGCGACGTGGTACTTCTGGCGCAGCCGCGGGGCGGTCCCCCAGTCGAAGAGTTGACGGAGGGAGGCTGCCCGGCGCCTTGCCGCGTTGCGACGTTTTCGGATCGTTGACTGTGCCCCGGCGCCGGGACTGACTCGAGAACGCGGAACAGGCTTTTCAGCCTGTCGGGCCACTCTACGCCGCTACTTCCTTTCCGGGGCGCGCCGCGAGCCGTTCGAGCACGGTCAGCCCATTGTTGTTCTCGTAGCGAGCCTTCACCCGGAACTCGCCGCGGGCGAGCAGTTCCTCGACGGCGGGCCACAGTCCTCGGTGTCCCTGGTCCTCGCCGACCTCGCCGAAGGTGGTGGTGTCGTGCAGGACGACGTACTTGCGCGCCTTGCGCGCGTGCAGGGCCAGCTCCTGGCTGAGCTGATCGTAAACGTGCCAGGTGTCGATGAAGAGCAGGTCGGTCTCCTCGATCTCCACCCACAGGACATCCTTCGCGTGGAACGTAAAGTCGGTGCGCCCCGCCAGTGCCCGGAGGCGATCGACCTGCGCGTACTTGACGCGGTCGTAGCAGACCAGCACCTCGGGCTGGGCGTAGAGCAGCGCCGTCGTCGAGGTGCCGGCGCGCGTGCCCAGCTCGGTCACGTGGCGGCACTCCTTGGCCAGCGCGTGGAGCGTCGGCAGGTGCTCGTTGACGTCCGATGGCGTCGAGCAGGCCTGATGGTAGAGCTGGCCCAGCCCGACGGGGCCAACGAAGGCCTCGTCCCTCGCCTGCTGGCGGGCGAGCAGGCCAGCCAGGTGGGTGCGCGTCTCGGGGCACTGCGGATCGAGCGCCAGGACGGAGCGGAGGGCGCTCTCGGTGGCCGCGGCGTCCTTGCCTTCCTGGAGCAAAACGCCGACGAGGGCGCGGCGCGGCCAGAGGGCGCCCGGGAAGTTGCCGATCGCCGCTTCGAGGAGGGAGCGGGCCGGGCCGAGCTCGCCGCGGGCCTGATGGCCGCGCGCCCGCATCACTGACGCTTCCAGGGAGGCCCGGGCGGCATCGAGTTGCGCGGCAGCCTCTTCGAGGTCGTCCCACTGGCGCCGGACCAGCGCCACCTCGGCCAAGCCCAGCCAGGCTGGGCGGAAGTCGGGCCGCAGGCCCAGCACCTCGCGCCACAGCGTCGCCGCCTCGTCGTGCCGGCCCTGCTTCAAGCAAAGGTCGGCCAGGTTGCTGCGGGGCAGGTAGGTCCGGATGCCTTCGTCGAGGCTGGCGAAGTGGGGCGCCGGCCGCGCGGCGAGCAGCCGGCGCAGGCAGGCCTCGGCCGCGGGCAATCCGCCCTCCTCCTGGAGCAAGAGCGCCTGGAGGAAGAGCAGTTCGACGTCGTCGGGGCAGACGCGCAGCCCTTCGCGGGCGACGGCCAGGGCCTCGGCGGGCTGGCCGAGGGCGCGGTGGCAGCGGAAGACCTGGGCGTAGAGCTTGCGCACGATCGAGGCGCCCGGGTCGGAGAGCTCCAGGCTGCGCCGGAAGTGCGGCAGCGCCTCGCCCACCCGCCCGGCGTCCATGAGCGCGTTGCCCAGGTTGAAGAGGGTGAACGGGTCGGCGGGCCTCTCGGCGCCCTCCAGTTCCAGCAGGCGCCGGTCGCGGGCAAGCTTGCGTTCGCGCACGGCCCGGTCCTGGTAGCCGGTGTGCTGAACGAAGACCTCGACCTGACGCACCTCCCCGCCCCTGGCGCGCACGGACGGCAAGATCTGCTCGTGAACGCGGTACTCCCAGCGCATCTCGGGGCGGTTGCGGAACAGCCGGACGTGATCGACCACCGTGACGACGCCCTCCTCGTTGGGCAGGCAGCGGCACTTCAGGCCGTAGGCCACGTTCTCGTCCTTCAGCCCGTCGAGCAGCGCCAGGAGGCGGGCGCGGTTTTCCTCGTCGAGCCGATCGTCGGCGTCCATCCAGAAGACCCAGTCGCCGGTGCAGTGCCGCAGCGCCTCGTTGCGGGCGGCGCTGAAGTCGTCGCACCAGGCGAAATCGAAGACGCGAGCGCCCAGGTCGGCGGCGATCTGTTTGGTGTCGTCGGTCGAGCCGGTATCGACGACGACGACCTCGTCGAACAGCCCGGCGACCGAGGCCAGGCAGGCGGGGAGGTTGTGCGCCTCGTTCTTGACGATCGTGGAAAGGGAGCGGGTCATACGGCCAACCGCCGGTTGGGCCAGCAACGGAAGGGCCGCCCCGGGAGGGCGAGGCTCCTGCCGAGCCTCTTCACCTGGCTCGGCGAGAGCCTCGCCCTCCCGAGGGGCGGGCTTGGCCATCGGCGCCCCGCCCGGCGCCCGGTACGGGGCGGCGTGTTCCGGGCCCCACTTGTCCTTGAAGCGCGCGAAGTTTTCGGCGAGCTGCTTCGTCGTATCGACGCCCAGCGCGGCGAAGGTGCGGCTGCCGAAGTGGTGGACGAAGGCGTCGAGCGCCACGACGAGCCGGTAGCCTGCCTGGCGGACGCGCAGGCACAAATCGTCGTCGTCGAAGAAGCCGAGGCCGTAGCGCTCGTCGAAGCCGCCAACCTCCTCCAGCACCTCGCGGCGGGCCAGCAGGCAGAAGCCGGTGAGCCGGCTGAATTCGAGGGCCTGCCCGCCCAGGTTGGCGCGTCGCCTCGCGGCGAAGTCGTCGAGGCCGTCGAGGCTGGCGAGATCGTAATCGACCTCCACCTGTTGCGGGGGAGACGCATAGTTGGTGACGGCACCGACCATGCCGACGGCGGCCCAGTCGTGGCGGGCCCAGGCGACGAGGCCGTCGAGCCAGCCGGGGGTTACCACGGTGTCGTTGTTGAGGAAGACGACGTAGCGACCCTGCGCCCGGGCCAGGCCCTGGTTGCAGCCGGCCGGGAAGCCGAGGTTGCGCTCGTTGGTGACGACCTCGACGCGGGCCGGGCCGCGCCGGTCGCGCAACTCCTTGAAGTAGTCGGCGGTGCCGTCGGTCGAGCCGTTGTCGATCAGCACCAGTTCGTAGGGCGCCCGCGTGTGGCGGAGGACGCTTTCGAGGCAGAGGCGCGTGCATTCCACCTCGTTGCAGCACAGGACGACGAGGGAGGCGAGCTCGCGGCCGGAGGGGGCGGGCAGGGCGAACCAGGCCTCGCTGGGCACGGCCTGTGGGGCGGCACGGGAAAGGAGGCGGCGATCCTCGACGAGGCGCGCGGCGGCGTCGGCGTCGCCGACCGCGGCGAGGGCCTGGTGGAGGGCGCGGGCGGCCTCGAGGTCGAACGGCCCGTCGGCGATGGCCTTGCGCAGGTGGGGCAGGGCCTCGCGGACGCGGCCGGCGCGGGCGAGGCCGCAGCCGAGGGCGGCGTGGCTCACGGAGAAGTCGGGACGGAGCTGGGCGGCCTCCTGGTAGTGGGCGAGGTCGCCGGTGAGGTCGGCCAGGAGCACGTGGAGGCGCCAGTGCAACAGGTCGAGCTTGGCGCGGGCCTCGGAGGCGGGCTTGCCGGGGTGGGCCCAGGCGGCGCGCTCCCACTCGACGCGGAACAGGTCGTAGGCGAGGGGGTAGTGGGCCGCGTCGAGGGCCTCGCGGGACGGGGCCGGGCCGCGGTCGAGCCGGGCGAGCGCGGCGCGGGCCACGTTGGCGGCCGGCTCGCCCTGGTGGAGGGCCACGAGCGCCTCGGCCAGGTCGAGGGCGGCGACGGGCTGGGCGGCGTCGGCGCGCAGGGCCTGGTGGAAATGGCCGGCGGCGCGATGGGCGGCCAGGGCGGGGGCGGGCCCGTCGCCCTGGGCGGCCCGCGTCGAGGCCACGCCGAGGGCGAGGTGGAGGGCGGCGGCCGACGGGTGGCGCACCAGGGCCGAGCTCAGGTCGAGCGGCAAGAGTGGGTCGCCCTCGTCGTTGGCGCAGGCCGCCTGCCAGGCGCGGCCGAGCAACCCATCGACCTCATCGGGCACGGGTCGCCGGGCGGCGCGCTCGCCGAGGTCGGCCCAGCCCGCCTCGATGCGCCGGAGGGCCTTGCCCCACAGGGCGGCGAAGGAGAACTCGGCGAGGCGGGCGCGAGCGGCGTCGGCGATGGCGCGGCGCTCGTCCTCGCGGGCGAGGTAGTGTTCGATCAGCTCTTCGAGGTTGTCGTCGTCGTAGAGGACGCACTCGCGGCGGTCGCGGAGGACGGGGGGCACCTCGCGGTTGGTCCATTCCTGGAAGAGCAGGCACCCCTGGGAGATCGCCTCGCCGACGCGGCGGTTCCACTCGCCGCGGACGGACTGATTGAAGACGATGCGGGCCCGGGAAAGGAGCTTGCGGTAGTCGTCGCCGAAGGCGCCGGTGCGGATGGCGACGCGCCTGCGGGGGCCGAGGCGGGCGAGGCGGGCGAGCCAGGGCTGGCGCTGGCGCTGGACCGAGGGGCTGAGGTTGCCGACGAAGAGCACGTCGAGGTCGCGCGGGCCGGCGTGGGCGTGGGCGTGGGCGTCGAGGAAGGCGAGCTCGCAGCCGAACAGGTTGGCGGGGGCGGCATGGTCGATGCCTTCGCGGGCAAGGACGTCGACGCCGGGCGCGTCGGTGAGAACGAGCTCGCAGCGGCGGAGGCAGCGGCGGTAGTGGTGCCAGAGTAGGTTCCAGTCGGGGGCGAGGCCGACGAGGGGGACGGGGGCGGCCCACAGGGCGGGGGCGACGGTGGCGTAGGGGAGCCAGAGGGCGACGAAGTTGGGGCGCCAGCCCTTGGGGAGGCGGGCGAGCAGGTCGGCCCAGGTCGCGGTGGGCCCGAGCGCGAGATCGACGCCGGCGCCGGTGGCGTTGAAGGCGAGGCAGTCGCCGGCCTGGCGGGCCTCGCGGAGGTTCTGGTCGGCGAACGCGCCCGCGACGGGCCCGAAGAGGTAGCGAAGGCTCATGGGTGAATGCTCCGCGAGGGGAGACGTGGGACAGGCTTTCCAGCCTGTCCTCTTCGCGTTGGGGGTGAAGCTCACTCTCAGGTTGGACAGGCTGGAAAGCCTGTCCTACGAGAGAGAGGCTTTCCAGCCTATCCGCCACAACCGTTTGGTGACGGGCAACCGGCCCGCCGCAACCGTTCGGTGACGGGCAACCGTAGGACAGGCGGCCCGCCTGTCCATTCCTTGCCGAGGGCGCGACGCTCATCCCCAGGCCGGACAGGCGGTCCGCCTGTCCCACGAGACGGGCGCCTGCCCGTTTCACCCGTTTGGTGTCGGGCCCGGGGCGCCCTACCCGTCCGCCGCGACCGTTCGGTGACGGGCAACCGTGGGGCAGGCGGCCCGCCTGTCCGATCCTTCCTGCTGCCGCGACGTTCATTCCCAGACCGGATAGGCAGGGACGTCGGTCCCGCGGAACGGCACGCCGCGACCGTTTGGTGACGGGCCCGAGAAGGCCGTCCGTCCGCCGCGACCGTTTGGTGACGGACGAACTCGAGCCGTATGAGCGACAAAGCCCATCCCTGACAGGACAGCCCGGCCACCGGCCCTCGAACGCCCGCGCACCACTCTCCACTAGAACATGCTGCTGCCCATTATTGGGAGGCCAATCCGGGCCGGCAAGAGCGACTTTGATTTTTTTCGTGCAACCCCTTGACGGATGGCGAACGGCCGCCTACCGTATGTTCGGCACACTGATAAACGCTTCCGCTGCGCTTTGCGGCATCGAGCCTCCCCGGCCCCCATGCCGCAGAGCGAGCGCCCTTCTCCCAGGGCGTGAACCATGCTGTACGCCAGGTTGGCGACGTTGTGGAAGGCGATGAAGTCCGGCATGCGCAAGCGGCTCGCCCGCGCCCCGCGCGGCTATCCCCGGCCGCGCAGCGTCAAGCCGGAAATCGAGGTGCTGGAGGATCGGCAACTCTTCAGCGTCGGCATCACCGAGTTCGCGGTGCCGACGGGATCCAGCATGCCCTGGGGGATCACCTCCGGCCCCGACGGCAACCTCTGGTTTGCCGAGCAGAGCGCGGGGGGCAAGATCGCCAAGGTGACCCCCTCCGGCTCGTTCACCGAGTATGCCCTGGGCTCGCGCGCCCCCTTCTTCCTCACCACCGGGCCCGACGGCAACGTGTGGTTCACCGAGCAGGGCTGGGGGATGGGGGGCCTTGCCACCTACGTCGGCAAGATCACCACGGGGGGGACGGTCACCGAGTATGCGGCAGCGCCTCCGGCGTCCAACACGGGCAACGCCATCCGAGGCATCACCAACGCGGGCGCCATCGACGGGAACGTCTGGTTTACGGAGGCCTACGTCCCCGGCTACAGCGGGGGCACGGGCAAGGTCGGCAAGGTCACTCCCGGAGGGACGGTCACCACTTACGTTCCGCCGAGCAACGGGTCGATCACGCCGATGGAAGGCATCGTCGCCGGGCCCGACGGCAATTTGTGGTTTGCCGAGCCCGCCTTCGGAAAGATCGGCAAGGTGACCCCCTCGGGCACGTTCACCGAGTACGCCGTGCCCTCCGGCGGGGCCCCGTACGGCTTCGCGCTCGGCCCCGACAACAACCTGTGGTTCACCGAGCCGTCCGCCAACAAGATCGGCCGCATCACCACCTCCGGGACGATCACCGAGTTCGGCATTCCCACCGCCGGCAGCACCCCCCACGGCATCGCGGTCGGCGCCGACGGCAACCTGTGGTTCACCGAGAGCGGCGCCAACCAGATCGGCCGGATCACGCCCGACGGCACCATCACCGAGATCGCCCTGCCGACCGCGGGGAGCAACCCCGAGGACATCGTCACCGGGCCCGACAACAAGCTATGGTTCACCGAGCCGGGCTCGAACCACGTCGCCCGGCTCGACTGGGTCGCCCAGGCCGCCGCGCTCGTCGATGACCCGACGCAGGGCTACCGGGAGCCCGTGCCCGGCCAGCCCGGCTCGTGGTACTCGCCGCACACCGGCAACGTCCACGTCGAGCAGCCTCTCCAGTTCCTCCTCAGCAGCAGCGCCGTCGATTGCGGCTGCAACCCGGCGCTGGTCTACAACAGCTCGACCGTGGACGTGCGGCCGATCATCCCCGTCCTGCTCATGGGTACCTTCGGCGACGCCACGCCGACCACGCTCCAGGCGCAGTTGACGTGGAACAACGGCACGCCGCAGTCGTGGGTGACCATCGACACCAGCAGCCACACCGCCAACTCCTCGTACTCGTTCGCCTTGCAGGTCAGCAGCGACGTGGCCCAGACCGACGTCTACCCCTGGCAGGTGGAGGTCAAGGCGACCCTGCCCGGCGGGGACGTGATCGACCGCCTCATCAACGGCTATGTGCCCCTCATCGTCAACGACAGCACTGTGAGCGGGCAGGTCGATGCCATCGGGCCGGGCTGGTCGGTGCGCGGCGTGGACAGTTTGAAAGTGGTCACGGGCAAGACCGGCGTGCCCGACGGCGCGATGTACGCGTACGGCGAGGGCGGCGCCCGCTACTTCAAGTCGCTGGGCAGCGGCGCCTACCTGAGCCCGGCGAACGACTTCGGCACGCTGAGCAGCGCCACGGCGGGTGGGCTGACCACCTACGCCTACCTGAGCAAGGAGCAGCTCAAGTACGTCTTCGACGGCTCGGGCAAGCTGATCTCGCTGACCTTCCCGCAGGGCCTCAGCAAGACGTTCGGCTACGACAGCTCCGCACGCATCCAGTCGATCAGCGAGCCCGATGGCGGGCTGGGCACGTTCGTGTACTCGTCCGG
>JBBSEZ010000442.1:0-8240 GCA_038239195.1 Gemmatales bacterium | reverse complement strand
GCCGCCGCCGCCGCCGTCGCGGTCATCGCTGTAACTGGTGCCGCTGCTGCCCGGGTCGGCAGACGCCTGGGCGCTGTGGCCGCCCGAGAATCGGTCGTATAGCCACATCCCCGCCGCGGCCCCGAACAGGCCGCCCATCAGGGACGGGAAGAACCCGCCACCGCCGCCCCCACCACCGCCGTAGCCGCCACCACCGCCGCCGTAACCACCGCCGCCACCCCCACCGCCGCCCGTGAAGGCGCGGATGAGGGCGACCACCAGCCAGATGGCCAGCAGCGCCACGATGGCGATGCAGATCCAGCCCCAGATCGGGTTGGCCTTCTTCGCGGGCGCGGCGTCCGCCCTCCCCTTGCCCTCGGCGGGGGCGGAGGCCAGGTTGCTCTCAATCTTCGCGGTGACCCAGTCCACCGTCACGGCCAGCGCCCCGTCCGTGTCCTTGTCCTTCAGGCGCGCGATGATCTTCTTGTCGAGCTCCACGCGATCGCTCTCGGTGAACGCTCTCTTGAGCGTGCTCTCGCCGACGCGGACCCGGAACTTGGCCGGGCTCTTGCAGATCAACACGTACACGCCCCGGACGCCCAGCGCGTTGTAGCGCGACTTGGCCCACGCGGTGACGTCGTTGTTGCTCGTCTTCCCCGGCGGGGCCGACGCGAACGTCTCGATGGCGAGCGTTCGATTGTGCTTGCTCTTGAGCTCCTTGATCTTCTCGTTGGCCGACTTGACGGCATCGGCGCTGAACAATTTGGCATTGTCATCGACGAGAATGAGGGGGGCGGGCTTGACCTTCTCTTCCTTGGCCGCAGACGACGCCCGGGCCGTGTCGGCCAGCCCCAGCGCGCCGACCACGAGGGCCGGCAGCACCAACCAGCGAACCTTGGACAGCATGGGTGCGAGTCTCCTTCTTGGTGGAAGGGCCGGGCGAAGGGCGCGGCCCCCTGGTGAGGTCTCTTCTAAGGTCGCTCGAGGAGCTTACTTCAGGTTCGCCCGGAAGGCGGCCTCGACGGCATCGATCCCGTCCTTCAGCCCGTCGTCGAACTTCTTTTCCTTGAACCCCGCGATGAACTTCTGCTGCAGCCGGTCGCGGTCCTTCGCCGTGAACGCCCGCTTGCGCGTCTCCGTATCCACCTGAATCTGCAGGCGCGTCGGCGACTTGCAGATCAGCACGTAGACGCCGTTGACCCCCAGCTCCTCGGAGCGAGCCTTCGCCCATTCCGCGAAGAACTCCCCTAGCTTATTCTTGTCCTCGGGCAATTTCTTGCCCTCGGGCACCGTCGCATAGGTCTCGATGACCAGGTCCTTCTTCGACGAGGAGTAAATCTCCTTGATCTTCTTGTTGGCCTTCTCGACAAATTCGGCCGAGAAAAACTTCCCGTCGTCCTTGATGGGCGGGGGGAAGACTGCCGGCGCGGGGCTGGCAAGCCCCAGCCAGACAACCAGCAATCCCAGCAGGAGCAGCCAGCGGGTGCGCGAGACCATGAGGCCCCCTCTCCTTTGTGAAAAGCCGTGAGTAGCGCTACGAACGTCGCGAGCCTTCCGTAATATTATCACGGGGATGGGGCGCGAACAGCCCCCGAGATCGCCCGAGCTCGCTGTCCCCTCCATTGTAGAGACGAACGGCCGCCCTGGTGGACTAGAATCGAAGGAGGAGCTTGTGCCTCGCCTGCGCTCCACGACCATCCTTGCTGTGCGACATCGCGGAGGCGTGGCCCTCGGCGGTGACGGCCAGGTCACCCTGGGCGAAGTCGTCTTCAAGAGCGATGCCCAGAAGGTCCGCCGGCTCTACAACGGCCGGGTGCTCACCGGCTTCGCCGGCGCCTCCGCCGACGCCTTCGCCCTGCTCGAGCGCTTCGAGGCGCGCCTCAAGGACTTCCAGGGCAGCGTCCCGCGCGCCGCCACCGAGCTTGCCAAGGAATGGCGCACCGACCGCGCCCTCCGCCGCCTCGAGGCAATGCTCGTCGCCGCCGACCGCGACAGTTTGCTCGTCATCAGCGGCACCGGCGACGTGATCCAGCCGACCGAGGGCGCCGCCGCCATCGGCTCCGGCGGCGCCTACGCCCTGTCCGCCGCCCGCGCCCTGCTCGCTCACGCCGACCTCAGCGCCGCGCAAATCGTCCGCGCCTCGCTCGAGATCGCCGCCGACCTGTGCATCTACACCAACCGCAGCATCACTGTGGAAGAACTTACCTAGTCCTTCGTCCTTCGTTCTTAGTTCTTAGCAGAAGACCGACAGGGCCCGCCGCTTGCGGCTTGGCGTTCTGGCCTCGAGACACGTGACCGCTAAGCCGCAAGCGGCAACATGGCCGGTCTTTGCCAAGCACTACGGACTAAGGACGAAGGACTACCGGAGGTGAACGTGCCCGACTTGACGCCGCGCCAGACCGTGCAGGAACTGGACCGCTACATCGTCGGCCAGGACGCCGCCAAGCGGGCCGTCGCCGTCGCCATCCGCAACCGCTGGCGCCGCCAGCAGGTGCCGGCGGAGATGCGCAAGGACGTCACCCCCAAGAACATCATCATGATCGGGCCCACCGGCGTCGGCAAGACCGAGATCGCCCGCCGGCTCGCCCAGCTCGTCGGCGCGCCGTTCCTCAAGGTGGAGGCGACCAAGTACACCGAGGTCGGCTACCACGGGCGCGACGTCGAGAGCATGATCCGCGACCTCACCGAGATCGCCCTCGGCATGGTGCGCCAGGAGCACCGCCGGCTCGTCGAGACGCAGGCCAAGGAGCGCGTCGCCGAGCGACTCCTCGACCTGCTCCTGCCCAAGTCGAGCACCTGGGAGGAAGACAACGCCGAGGAGAACGACCGCCAGCAGCGCACCCGCGAGAAGATGCGCGCCAAGTTGGACGCCGGCGAGCTCGAGGAGCGCCAGGTCGAGCTCAACGTCGAACAGAAGGCGGTGCCCGTGCAGGTCTTCTCCAACCTCGGCATGGAGCAGATGGACGTCGATTTCCAGTCGATGTTCGAGCGCATCATGCCGCGTCAGTCGCAGCAGCGTCAGGTCCCTCTGCGCGAGGCGCGGCGCATCCTGCTGGAGCAGGAAACCGAGGCGCTCATCGACCGGCAGGTCATCACCGAGAAGGCCGTCGAACTGGCCGAGAACCAGGGCATCGTGTTCATCGACGAGCTCGACAAGGTGTGTGGCCCCCCTTCGGCGCACGGGCCCGACGTGTCGCGCCAGGGCGTGCAGCGCGACTTGCTCCCGGTCGTCGAGGGCACCACGGTCAACACGCGCTACGGCTCCGTTCGCACCGATCACGTCCTTTTCATCGCCGCCGGCGCATTCCACGCCTCCAAGCCGTCCGACCTGATGCCCGAGCTCCAGGGGCGCTTCCCCATCCGCGTCGAGCTCACCGACCTCAAACGCGAGGACCTGTTGCGCATCCTCACCGAGCCGAAGCACTCGCTGACCAAGCAGTACGCCGCCCTCCTGGCCACCGAAGGCGTGGAACTGGAGTTCACGCCCGACGGGATCGAAGCGCTGGCCGACATCGCCTTCGAGGTCAACCGTACCGCGCAGAACATCGGGGCGCGCCGCCTACACACCATCCTCGAGCGCGTGGTCGAGGACGTTAGCTACCAGGCCCCCGAGCTGCCCGAGCCGCACGTCATCATCGACGGCGCCTACGTCCGCGGCCGCTTGCAGGAGGTGCTCCTGCGCGAAGACCTGAGCAAGTTTATTTTGTAGGACGGGGGGGGGAACGCCCGCCCCACGATCGAGAGGGATCGGGGGCCTGTTCGGCGCTCAAACCTCCACGTACGGCCCCTCGAACGGCGGGTGCGGCGGATAGCCGAAGGGCGAGTAGTGATAGTGCAGCATCGAGTCGAGGAAGGCCCCCGGCTCGATACAGTCGTCGCGCACGAAGAAGGCGTTGACGCCGCGCGAGTCGGTCCCGACCAGCGCGTAGCCTTTCTTTGCCCCCAGCGCGTGAAGCGAGGCGAGCGAGGCGCCATGGTAGTTGGTGCCGTTCCAGCGATAATCCGGGTCTTCTTTCAGCACCCACTTGCGCGGCGGGGGGTAGGCGGCGTTGTACTCGATGACGACGACGCGAGGGCGCCAGTTGGCGATGGCGACCCAGATCCAGTAGTCGTTGCCATCGACGTCGATGGACAGCAGGTCGAGCTCGGCCGGCACCTCGTTGGCCGCCAGGATGCTCTCGATGTTCTCCGAGGTGACGGCGGTGCGCTGGCAGCGGGCCCGAGGGTAGGCGCGGTAGTTCTCCTGGAGGCGGAGGAACTGGGCCTCGCAGGGCTCGAGGAACAGCCCACTCCAGCCGTGCTCGTGGACGAGGTGGGCTGCGTTGCACTCGACGCCCGTCTCGACGCCGAACTCGACGAAGAAGCGGTTGCGCGTGCCGATGCGGCGGAAGATCTCTTGCAGAATGCCGTCTTCGCCGTTCTGGGAGCGCACCTTGAATTCGAGCCCGCGCAGGTCGCCGATGCGCCGCCACTCTCGTACCTGTTGCTCCCGGCGCTCGCTGCCCAGCGCATGGGCGAGGTGTGTCAGTTGTTGCTCGATGGCCTGTAGGCGAGCCAGCACGGCCCCCGAGGCATTGCTCGGGCCTTCCTCCCCTGCGCCGTGAGCCGCCCGGCTCACTCGGCGATCGAGGGTGTTCAGTTGGGAGCGCAGTCCGCTGCCGCGCACCAGCCAGAAGAGGTTGCGCCAGGCCGAACTCAGGCGCTGAAGGGCTTCCACGGGTGGCCTCCTTGCCCTGTCGGGCTGTGGAGCAACATCATGATGCTCCTCGTGCCCCACGATAATCTAAGGCGCCCCGTTTGCCAACGCCAAGCGCGCGCAGTTGCAACGTCGTGCTGCTCGTCGCGCTCCACGATGAAGGCCGCCGCGAAGGCCGCGCTCCCGTGTCGCCGGTCATCCGTCGGCCTTCCTCCTTTCCACCGGGTAGCGCGGGTTGGCGACCTGCAACTTTTCGACGACGACTTCGCGCAACCGCGCCGCGAGCGCGCGAAACGCCTCCGGTTCGTCCAGTTCGCCGGCGCGCACGCGCTCGCACAACCGCAGGTTGGCGGCGCGCACGCTCGCTCGTAACTCTTCCAATCCAGCCGGCGCGATGCCCTCGCCTAGCAGGGCCCATTCCCGGCGCAGCCCCACTTCCTCGCTCGCCAGCTCGCGCCCGGCGACGGCCAGGACGTTGGCGGCCACCAGCGTCTGGAATCGCAAGCGCGCGTCGCTCAGCGTCGGCAACAGTTCGCCTTCGAGGAAGCGGCGAGCGGCGTCGATCAGTTCGGCGGCCGTCGGTCGATCGTGCATCGCAAAAGTCCTCGACCGGAGGGGACGGGCGTGGGGCACGCCCGATTCTCGTGGCGCCCTTGCCTTCTCCCTTGCGGTCGCCCCCGTGCCGGGTAAGATAGTGAAAAAGTTGGGTCGGATAGATCGCCATCGAACCGCCGCCATGAGACAGAGGACACGCCAATGAGGTCGTTATTCCAAGGCCTACAGCGCTCGCTGCCGAAGCCGTGTCTGTTCGGCCTCTACGGCGCCCTTGGCGGGCTCCTCGGGGCGCTCCTGATGGGCGAGCTCCTGTGGTTTCTCCTCAGCCCGGCGATCGCCAGCGGGGGGCCTCCGCTTCAGCTCGCCGTCTCCGAGAACGTCTCGGTCTACCAGGGCGGCAAGAACCGCTGCATGGTGACCCTCGGCCGCACCGGCTTCGAGGGCGAGGTCAAGGTTCAGCTCGTCAGTCCTCCCTCCGGCATCGAGGCGGTCTCCATCACCATCCCCAAGAACAAGATGGAAGGTCAGCTCGAGATCGGCGTTGGCCCCGACGTGGAGCTGGGGACCAACACCCTCAAAGTCCGCGCCACCAGCGAGGGCAATCCCGACGCCACGGCCGAGGCGACCATTCAGCTCAAGGTCCTCAAAGTGGAGCCTGCCCTGCGCATCGCCGCCTCGCCCGCCATCGTGGTCGCCCAGGGAGGCAAGGCGAACCGCTTCACGGTGCGCCTCGCCCGCGACCGCTTCGACGGGCCCGTCAAGGTCCGCGTGCGCGCCGGCCTGCCCGCCAACGTGACCATCCCGGAAATCACGATCCCCCAGCCCGAGCTTTCCGCCGAGATGGAGGTCCAGGCCGGGGCCGGCGCCGAGATCAAGGACTCCCGCATCGACCTGATCGCCACCGGCCCCGACGAGAAATTGCTGCGCGACGAGGCCAGCATCAAGTTGTCGGTCAAGCCGCGCAGCGGCACGCCCCAGGTGGACGTCCTGTTCGTGCTCGACGTGACCGGCAGCATGAGCAAGCAGATCAAGGGGGTGCGCGATGGCTTCCTCAACCTCGTCAAGGAGATGGAAGACAAGAAGTTCGACAGCCGAATCGGCCTCATCGCCTACCGCGATCACAAAAGCGAGAAGGAGGAGCCGGAACTGCCGAAGTTCGATGGCTCCCTCTTCACGCGTGACTACGCTGCCTTCCGAAGGGAGGTCAACAAGCTGCGAGCCACGGGCGGCGGCGACGAGCCGGAAAGCACCCTCGACGCCGTCACCCTCGCGGCGAGGCAGGACTTTCGACCCAAGGCCAACAAGGTGATGATCCTGATCACCGACGCGACCCCCCACATCCCGGACCGGGACACCAGGACGATCAAGGAGGCCGTGGACGTCCTCCAGGACAAGAAGATCGACCAGTTGCACACGGTCGTCAAAATGGACCATCAGAATCTGTTCTACGCCGCGCTGCAAAAGGGCGCCAAGGAAGGCGGCAAGTGGTTCGACATTGACAAGACGGTGGGAGCGGACGGCGGGAAGCGGTTCTCCGACGAATTGCTGCCGGAACTGAGCAAGGCGATCTCCGAGGCGGTCATCAAGGCCGCCCCGCCGGAAGACCTGTCGGGCTCCTCGATCCCCGACGCCCCGCGCACCAAGTCGGCGGCGTCCCTGCCCGAGTCGCAGGCCCCGCCCGGCATCAAGGCGGTGGGGTCCACGCAGCGCTATGCCGCGGGGTCGGCGGGCCGTCTCATCGCGGCGTGGGCGATCTGGACCGCCGTGATCGCGGCGGCCATCTGCCTGTTCCTGATCGCCGGGCAATATTTCTACCTGCGTCAGGTGCTGGTCCCCCCGGTCCAGGCCGTCAAGGGCCTGGCCGGCGGCGTGCTGGCCGGCCTCCTCGGCGGGGCGATCGCCCAAGTTCTGTTCCAGGTAACAGGCAACCTGTTCAACCTCACGCCGGGTGGGGCGGGCGATAAGATCGTCGAAGCGTTCTTCCGCATCCTGGGCTGGACCGTCCTCGGCTCGCTGGCGGGGCTGGGCCTGGCGTTCTTCGTGCCCAACCTGCGCGCCGCCAAGGGCCTTCTCGGCGGGGCCATCGGCGGGGCCATCGGTGCCGTCGGCTTCATCGCGGTCAACGAGGCCATGCACTTCACCGTCGAGAACCTCCTGGGCGCGGGCCTGGTGAACTTCGTGGCCCGCATGCTCGGCGCCGTGCTCCTGGGCGCGTGCATCGGCCTGATGGTCGCCATTGCCGAGCGCGCCTTCCGCACCGCCTGGCTGGAGGTGCGCTACGGCCGTGAGGTGCGCACCGTGAACCTCGGCCCCGAGCCGGTGAGCATCGGCAGCAATGCTCAGGACTGCACCATCTATGCCCGCAACGCGCCGCCCGTGGCCTTCCGCTACTGGGCGCGCAACGGCAAGATCTCGCGCGAGGACGCCACGACCGGCCATGTCGCCGAGGTGAAGCCCGGCGAGGAGCACCCCGTCGGCGTCCTGGTCGTCGCCGTGTGCGCCGCCGGCGCCGCCGACGCGGTGCCGGCCAACGTCCGCCCGCAGGGCGCCGCGCCGGCTGCCGTCCCCCCGCCTCCCGCCAATCAGGCCGTGCGTTTGTCGCCCTCGATCGGACGGCCCGGCGGGCCCCCCCCCGCGCGGCCCGCGGGCCCGACGCCGATCGCCGGCGCTCCGCCCGCTGCTTCCGTTCCTCCGCGGCCCCAGCCGATCGTCCCTGCCCCCCAGCCGACGGCGGCCGCGCCGCGGCCGGCGCCCGTGCAACCTGCGCCGGCCGCTCCGGCGGGCGGGCAAGCCGCCCCGGCGGCCAACAACTGCCCGCGCTGCGGCTTCAAGGCGCCGCCGGGCCCGGTCGGCAAGCGCTACTGCATGGTCTGCGATAAGTCGTTCTAGGTGACCGTTTCACGAATTCCCCGCCCGTGCGGCAACCGGGCAGGCCGGCCCGGCCCCCGGCCGGGTTGGTGGGACACCCGGGGGGGCGCGGGGGGCCCCCCGCCGCCCCACGCCCTCAAAT
>JBBSEZ010000441.1:0-8248 GCA_038239195.1 Gemmatales bacterium | reverse complement strand
TACAACAGCGACCTCTGGAGTGCTTTGTCCGGTAGTAGCCATCCCTGGCCCCTTTCACGCTTTACGCTACGGCTCGGTTTTGCCTTTCCCCCCACAGCATACCATCTCCTCCTTTCCCGTGCGAACCCAGTCGTGCGCCCGCTTGGCGGAGGCCTTTCCGGCTGGTCTGGCACGCTGGCCCCCTTTCCGGGTAAACTAACCACAACGGGCAAAGTAGCCCCCCCTCGGAGAACGGAGCCTCATGTACCTCGTCTTCGCCTGGATGCGCGGCCGCCCTCTCACCAGCGTCGCCATCCTGGCCCTGATCGCCTTCGTCGTCCTCAACCTGATGGCCTACCGCCATGCGCGCGCCATGACGCACTTCGTCCCGCACGGCAAGCCCTGGCGGGGCAAGCCCGAAGAGATGTCGCTGCGCACCAAGCTCGGAACTGTCTTCAGCGGCGTCGCCATCGCCCGTCCCCAGGACGAGGCCCTTCCCGGCGACGCCGGCCTGACGCACGAAACGCATGCGTTCGCCGGCGCTGGCGGTCAGCTCGAGGCCTGGTACGTCCCTCACCCCGAGCCCCGCGGCATGGTGCTGCTGTTCCACGGCTTCACGTCCTGCAAGGCCCGGCTGCTTCCCGAGGCCCGCGCCTACCACCAGCTCGGCTACGCCTGTTTCCTCGTCGATTTCCGCGGCAGCGGCGGCTCCGAGGGCAACGTCACCACCATCGGCTACCGCGAGGCCGACGACGTCGCCCGCGCCGTCGAATACGTCAAGGAGAAGTGGCCCGGGAAGCACCTCGTCCTGTTCGGGCAGTCGATGGGGGCCGCCGCCATCCTTCGCGCCGTCGCCGAGCTCGACGTGCAGGCCGACGCGGTCGTTCTGGAGTGCCCGTTCGACCGCCTGCTCACGACCGTCAAGGCCCGCTTCGGCGCCGTCGGCATCCCCACGTTTCCGGGCGCCCATCTGCTCGTCTTCTGGGGCGGCCGGCAACACGGCTTTGATGGCTTCGGCCACAACCCGATCGACTACGCCGGCAAGGTGACGTGTCCCGTGCTTCTGCTGCACGGCGGGCGCGATCCGCGCGTGGGCCGCGAGCACGTCGAGGCCATCCGCGACAAGCTCGGAGGTAAAAAGGAAATGCACGTCTTCGACGCGCTGGGACACGAATCGTACGTGGCCCGCGAGCCGGTCGAGTGGAAGGCGCGCGTCGGGGCCTTTCTCGCTCAGCCATGAGGCGCCGCCCAGGGAAGCACCACGCGAAAGCCGTAGCCGTAATAGCGCCGGTCCGGCTCGTTGCGGGCCCGGTGAGCGGCGCGGCACATGCGGGCATCGCAATACCACGCCCCGCCGCGCAGGACGCGGGAGGCCCCGCTCGCCGGCCCCTGCGGATCGCGGCGCGGGCTGTCGCGGTAGTACGCCTCGTCAAACCAGTCGGCGACCCACTCCCACAGATTGCCGTGCATGTCGTACAGCCCCCAGGCGTTGGGCGGGTAGGAGCCGACCGGGGAGGGGCGCTGGAGGCGGCCCATCACGTCGCCGTTGAAGTTGGCCTGGTGGATCGACAGTGCGCTCCCGAACGAGTAGGCCGTCGTGGAAACGCCGGCGCGGCAGGCGTACTCCCACTCGGCCTCGGTGGGGAGCCGGTAGGTGCGCCCCGCCCTCACCTCCTCCGCGCGCTGCGAGAGCTTGTTGCAAAAACCCCGGCAATCCTTCCACGACACGCCCCCGACCGGGAAGGTATCGAGGTCGAGCCCCTCGGCGCTGGTGGCGCCGTCGTTCCCCCCCAGGAGCGCGAGGGGCTCCGCCGGGTGATCTGGCGATACTGCGCCCGGGTGACGAGATAGGCGCCCAGGTAGAAAGGACGGGCGATCTCGACCTCGTGCTGCCGCTCGGCCGCCGAGCGCCCCACCTCCTTCGGCGCCGCGCCCATGAGAAAGGTGCCAGCCGGGATGAGGACAAACTGCATGCCGATCGAGTTGGTCAGGGTCGGCACGCATGGCCGGGCGCCCGCGGCGAGCAACTCGCGCAGCCGGGCCTCGTTAGCACGGCGCGGCCGGCCCTTGGGCATCGAGCGCAGGGCGCGGTGGGTGCGCAGCAACTCGGCGCGAGCGGCCTCGCCCTGTTCTTCGAGCCAGTCGGCCAGGGCCAGCCAGGCCAGGTCGTCGTCGGGGGCCTGGTGGATCGCCTGGAACAGCGCCTGTTCGGTGTCCATTGCGCCTCCAGGGAGACGACCGGCAAGGCTTGGTTTCCTGTAGGACGGCTCTCCTGAGCCGTCCGGACGGCTCAGGAGAGCCGTCCTACAAGGAGGCCTTTTCCTCCCGCTCGCCTAAGGCTCGAGCGGCGGTTTGGCTCGCGCCGCCCACAGCGCCAGCGCCGCGAGCCCTGCCCCGACGCCCGCGCCGAGGAGCACCAGCGCCGGCAAATGGTCCCCCTCCGCCGGGAGCCACGTGAGGAGCTCCGGTTCATAATACCCGAGCAGCACCACCGTGCCATTGTGGACCGCGTGCATCAGGACGCACGGCCAGACGCTGCCGGTGCGCCAGCACAGCCCGCCCAGCACCAGGCCCAGCAAGAAGCTCGGCGGCAAGCGCTCGACCGCCAGCGAACCGCCGACCAGCAGGTGAAACAGCGCGAAGAGCGCCGCCGTCGTCAGCACCACCGGCCAGGGGCCCTGCGCCCGGGCCTTCAGCGCGCTGAACAGGTAGCCGCGGAAAAAGAGCTCCTCCAGCAGCGCCGGGACCAGGGCCAGCGCGGCCACGACCAGGATCGGAGACAACCCGCGCCACTTCTCCATGACCTCCTTGACGCGCGCCAGGTGCTCGGGCCGCAGCGAGTTGATGCCGGCCGCGCGCAGCAGCAGGTCCAGTTCGTAGACGAACGGCCACAGGCACAGCCCCAGCAGCACCGCGGCGAGCCAGGCCAGCAGCGGCGGGGCGCGCAGCAAGAGCGCCGAGCGCGGCCGCACCCACCCCAGCCAGCCCGACGCCAGCGGGATGGCGCCGAACAACAGCAGGTTGGCGCCTGCCATGAGCGCGAGCCGCCCGCCCGGCGACACGTCGATGCGAGCCAGCCCGTGAAGCAGCATGAAGAAGGCGGGAAACATCAGCGCCAGGCACAGCAGCGCCGACGACGGGCTCGCCTGGTCCTGCGGCCGCTCGGGTCGGCGGAACAGGTCGCTCCAACTGCTCTGCTCGGAGAGCACTGCCTCGGTGCCGAAGATGCGCGCCGCCAGGCCGATGGCCGCCAGGGCGTAGAGCAGCGTCGTCGTCACGACCACGCCCGCCACCACGAAGCTGGCCGTGCCTTCGAAGACGTCGCGGGCCAACAGCACGACGTTGAGGAGCGGCACCACGGCCAGAGGACCGCGCAGGTCGAGCCCCGGCATCAGGGCCAGCATGCCGGGCATGAGCGAGACCAGGACGAGCGGGATCAGATAGGCCTGGGCCTCCTTGAAGCTGCGCGCGAAGCTGGTGACGGCCAGGAGCACCGCCGAGAAGAACGCGGCGAACAGCAGCAGCAGTCCGAGCACCTGCACGAGGACCAGGAAAGAGAGCTCCGAGCCGAACAGGTCGTGTCCAAGCCCGGTGACCTGGAGCGTGGCGGCCATCGTGCCCAGGTTGACCAGGGCCGTCAGCACGGCGACGGCGAACACGGCCAGATACTTGGCGAAGAGCACGCTCAGGCGTGGGATCGGCGCTGCGACCAGCACCTCGAGCGTGCCGCGCTCGCGCTCCCCCGCCGTGAGGTCGATGGCGGGGTAGACGGCGCCGGTCATGGTCATCAGCACGAGGACCAGGGGCACGAGCACCGGGAGCAACGTCGATTTTCGGGGCCCCATTTCGGGGAGGGTCGTCACGCGGATGCGCAAGGGAGGGGGGCCTTGCGGCCGACGCAGGACGTTCAGTTGCCCCGCGAAGAGCAGCGCGTTGACCTCGCCGATCAGGTGCTCGAGGTAGCGGACGCAGGCAAGGCCCTGAGGGTCGCCTTCGCGGAAAAGCAGGTCGCATTCGACCTGAAGCGGTCGCCCCGGGGCCACGGTGAAGCCCCCCGCGGGACGCAGCCGCACGCCGACGTCCACCTTGCCCTCCCGCACCGCATCCGCAATCGACTTGGCGTCGCCGAGAATCACTTGGTCGAACCGGCGCAGCCGGGAGTATTCGGGAGGCAGAGGCATGCCGCCCGGGCCTACGACAGGCGCGCTCCGCCGCGTCAGCGCCAGGTGGCCCTGCCAGGCGTACTCCAGGACCGACTTCGCCTCCGCCTTGGAGATGAAGCCGACCCGGTAGACGACGGGGCCCTTCTCCTTCTTGCGTTTCTCGTCGGGCTGCGCCGCCACGCGCACGGCGACCGGCCCCGGCCAGCGCGGCGCCCGCCGCAGTAGCTCGAACTGCTCGCTAAGCGCGTCCGCATTGCGCTCGCCAACCACCGCCTCCAGGTAGCGCACGCAGTCGCGGCCCATCGCCGAGCCTTCCTGGTAGACCAGCTCGTAATCCAGAGGGAGTGGGCCGGGCCCGCCCTTCCTGCCGTGGCGCGGCACGACGCCGACGTCGAACTCTCCCGAACGCAGTCGTTCGGAGACGTCGTCCACGACCTGCCATTTCAACTCCGGCAAGGGGGCAAGGTGCGGCGGCGGCTCCGGCTCGCGGGGCCTGGCGCCCTTCTCCTCGGCGGCCACGGTGCGCGCCAGCAGCGAGCGCCGGCCGCGCTCGAAGGCGTCGAGGAATGCCTTGGCGTCAGGCTCGGACGCGAAGGCGATCCGGTAGGAGGGGCGCCCCTTCTCGGCGTTGCTGCCGAGCACGAGTTGCCGCAGCGCGATGGTCAGGAGCGGGTAGAGCAGCAGCGGCATCAGGACGAGCGTGAGAATGGTGCGGCGGTCCCGCAGGCACTCGTTCAGCTCCTTGCGCGCCAGCCGTTTGATGCGGCCCAGGTCGAAGGCCAGGCTCATCGTGCGCCCCTTTCGCGATCGACCTTGAGCGCGGGCGCCGGTCGGACCAGGTTGATGAACATCTCGACGAGGGTGGCGCAGCCGGTGCTGGCGCGCAGGTCCGCCAGGGTGCCCGTGCAGACCAGTTGGCCCTCGTGCAGCAGCCCGAAGCGGTCGCACAGGCGCTCGGCCTCGTCGAGCCGATGGGTCGTAAGGATGACCGCCTTGCCCTGGCGGCGCACGTGGGCCACGAACTCGACGACGACCTGACTGCCCAGCACGTCGAGGCCCAGCGTCGGCTCGTCGAGCAGCAGGACGGGCGGCTGATGGATAAGGGCCCGCGCCAGGTTGACGCGCTGCTTCTGGCCCGTACTCAGCGCCCCGCAGCGGCGCTCGAGCAGCCCGTGAAAGTCGAGGAGGTCGGCGAGGGTCGTCAGTTCGGCGCGGGCGCGCTCGGGGGGGATGGCGTAGAGGTCGGCGAAGAACAGGAGCATCTCGCGCACGGACAAGTGCGGGTAGAGCCCGGCGCTGGCGGACACGAGGCCGACGCGGCGCTTCACCTCGTCGGGCGCGTCGGTCGAGCGAAAGCCCTCGACGGTGGCGTGTCCCGAACTGGGGCGGAGCAGCCCGAGGAGCATGCGCAGGGTGGTCGTCTTGCCGGCGCCGTTGGGGCCGAGCAAGCCATAGACCTCCCCGGCCGAGACGTGGAACGAGACGTTATCGACCGCCACGACCTCGCCGCCACCGGGGAGGGCGAAGCGTCGCGACAGCCCCTCGACGTGGATCATCGGCCGGGCACCTCGTGCGAGAGCGGGAGTGCCCCTGTTGTACGGAACGGGCGGGCGCTTGGTTCTGCTCAAGGGCCGCTCGCGCTTCCTGCTTGCTTCGCGGGCTCGCCCTGGCGATAATCCTCTTTGCCCTCCACCTCCGCTCTACCTGGGCGACACCAGCCATGCCGCAGCCAGCAATCAGCCGCAAGTCGGCGGTCAGCTTCGTTCTGGCGGTCCTTTCCCTCTTCCTGTGGGCCTTCACCAACGTCCCCGCCCTCCCGGTCGGTATCGCTTGCCTCGCCCTGGCGTTCCTCGCGATTTGGGACGTCCGCCGGAGCCAGGGGCAACTCAAAGGTCATGGCCTCGCGGTCGGGAGCATCGCCACGGAAGGCGCCGCGATGCTGGTCTTTTTGCTCCTCCTTCCTGCCATCCAGCGGGTGAGGGAAGCGGCCGACAGCATGGCCTCCACCTGAAACTTGAAGCAGATGGCGGTCGCCATGCAGAGCTACAACGACGTCCACGGCGCCCTGCCTCCGCCCGCTGTTTACGGCAAGGACGGCAGGCCGCTTCTCAGTTGGCGGGTGTTGCTACTTCCCTACGTCGAGCAGGACGTCCTCTTCAAGCAGTTCAAGTTGGACGAGCCGTGGGACAGCCCGCACAACCTCGAGCTCCTCACGAAGATGCCCCGGATCTACGCCCCGTTCGACGGGAGCTCGCCCCCAGAGCCTTACGCGACCTTCTATCAGGTATTTGTCGGGAAAGGGACCGCCTTCGAGGGGGTGAAGGGAAAGCGCCTGCTCGACGAGTTCCCGGACGGCACCTCCAACACCTTCCTGATCATCGAGGCGGGGGAGGCCGTCCCCTGGACCAAGCCCGAAGACCTGCCCTACGCCGCCGACAAGCCTCTTCCCAGGGTCGGGGGCCTGTTCAAAGACAGCATCCGGGCCGCCCTTGCCGACGGCTCGGTCCGTCAGATCAAGAGGGATACGAGCGAGAGCACTCTCCGCGCCGCCATCACGCGCAATGGTGGGGACAGTCTCGGGCCTGACTGGTGAAGCTCGGAGGGCGAGGCAGCGAAGAGGGAAGACAGGCGATGCCGGCCGTGGGACTGGCGAGCCGTCTCTCCCGCCTCGCCCCCTGATCCCGCGCTCGGCCCGGTCGCCGCGTTATTTCGTCTTCTTGAGCAGGTCCTTGAACTTGTCCAGTTTGAACACCTTGAGGGCCTCGTCCTCGGTCATCGTCTCCGGCGGCTTCTCGTCGAACGTCCCGGCCAGGGTCGCCCCCAGCGCGCCGCCGTAGGCGAGCACGATCAGGGTCACGAAAATGGCCATCAAGAGGTTGCCGCGCCCCTTCTTCGCGGCCGGGGCCGGCTTGCTCCTCGGCGGGCGCGCCGGCCGATCTTCCTCGTACTCGTCTTCGATCTCGCGACCGCGCTTGCGGGGGGCCAGGGCCTCGTCCGCCTCCAACTCGATCTCGTCGGCGGGCTTGTGCGCCGGCGGGGCCTCGATCTGCAATTCCTCGGTCGGGGGCAAGACGGGCGCGGGCGCGCCATTGTGCATAGGCGCCTCGGGCCCAGCCCCCAGGAGGGCGGCGAGCGCTTCGTCTTCCCCGCTGCTGGCGGCCGGGGCACGTGCAGGGGGCGGCGGCGCGGACCAGTCCATTTCCGGCGCCGGCTCGAGCGGGGCTGGCGCTGCCGGCACGCGAGTGACCGTCTGGCACATCGGGCATTTGATCTTCCGGCCCGCCATTTTCGGGTCGGCCACTTTCAGAGTGGTCTGGCAGCCGGGGCAGGCGAAGCGAATCAGGGTCATGGCGGCCCCTCGGGTGGCAAGGAGAGCAGGTTGGCGGGACGGACGCGTTTTCCCGATCAGTCGCGCTTGCGCTTCGAGCGCGCGGGCGGTGCGGGCTCATCGTCTTCCTCGAACGCCGCCTTGCGCTTCTTGCCCGGCTTGCTCGGTTTGGCCGGCCCTTCGTCTTCCTCGAACGTCGCCTCGCGCTTCTTCTCCAGCGCGGGCGGCTCGAGCAGCAAGTTGTCTTCCTCGAACGTCGCCTCGCGCTTCTTCTCCGGCGCGGGCGGCTCGAGCAGCAAGTTGTCTTCCTCGAATGCCGCCTTGTGCTTCTTGCCCGGCCCGGCCGGCCTTTCGGGTTCCTCGAACGTTGCCTTGCGCTTCTTGTCGGGAAGGGGAGGCTCGACCAGCCCTTCGTCCTCCTCGAAACCGGCCTTGCGCTTCGGGCTCGCGTCGCGATCGTCGAGCGGGTCGTCCTCGTCGAGGTCGCGACCGCGCTTCGGGGCGCCCCGGCCCCGCGCCGGTTCTTCGTCCTCGTCGAGGCCCGAGCCGGCGGGGGCGGCCTTGGGGCGAGTCACCCAGGCGAGGAAGCTCACGAAGAGCGACGACAGGCCGGCCAGGCCGAACGGGATCATCGCCAGCCCAGCAGTTCCCGGGGGCCGAGCGAAACGGCCGGCTTCTGAACAACAGATCAGTAGGCGAGGCTGTCGGGCGGGGCGAATTGCCTTGTCTCTGTCGCTCGTCTGACTGCTCCGGTCGCCAAAATCGGTAGCCGATGCCT